>CAYFKO010000051.1:0-10795 GCA_964343765.1 uncultured Polynucleobacter sp.
AATAAAGCACTTTTCAAAATACCTCAAGTATCAATTCCGATTGTGGGCAGTAATGAGGTATTCCCCGTCCGCCGAATCTATTGCATTGGCAGAAATTATGCTGCCCATGCCCGGGAAATGGGATCCGATCCATCAAGAGAGCCTCCTTTTTTCTTTCAGAAACCCACCGATGCAATTCAGTATGTCGCCCCCAATAAAGTGGTCGATCATGCCTACCCAAGTCTGACTAAAAATTATCACTATGAAGTAGAACTAGTTGCCTGCCTCAATAAAGGCGGAAAAGATATCCCCATTGAGAAAGCTCTAGATTTAGTTTATGGCTATGCACTTGGACTTGATATGACGCGTCGTGATTTACAGCGATTTATGGGGGACCAAAAGAAACCTTGGGAAATTGGTAAATCCTTTGACCATTCTGCACCCATCGGACCAATTCATCCCGTATCGAAAGTCGGCCACTTCACACGCGAAAATATTTCTCTAGCGGTCAATGGCCAAATCAAGCAAGAAGCAACTTTAGGTCATATGATTTGGTCTGTTGCTGAGCAAATCTCAAAACTTTCTGAAGCCAATGAATTATTTCCCGGTGACATTATTTATTCTGGCACCCCTGAAAATGTGGGTCCTGTTGTTAAAGGGGATGTGATTCTTTGCAAATTAGATAAGCTTCCCGACTTATCCATCAAAATCATCTAAGTCTTGTCAGAAGAAAATAAAGCCTCCAACTGGGAGGCTTTATTGTTTTATCACTGAGAAGATCAGCGTGACAATTCCAAGAAATTATTTAATTTAGCTGCCATATCAGCATAACCTTTAGGCGTTAAGTGAATTAAATCTTTCGCCATTAACGGTGGCTCCATTTTGAGCATTCCGTAAGCACCACCCATCTGACGCATGGCCAATGACATATTCCACACTAGGCACTGATTTTTCATACCTAATTCACGCTGTATATCCGTAGCAAGTGCATGACGCTCAGGGTAGGTTTTAAAGTCTAAACGTGACTTATAAACCATCACCGTTTTACCTTTTTTGTTCTTTACTGGGACTCTGCCACCTGCTCTACCTACACGATCTCCTGGTGGAATCAACAAACAGGCTGCCTTGGGGAATACTTTACGCATTGACCCCAAGGTTTGCGCAAACTTTTGGCGATATGCCTCAGGGTCCCAATCTTTTCCAGTTACGTCATTCGTGCCATACGCTAATACAACCACATCATATGGACGCTGCTCTGATGCTAGTTTCAAGAAATCAGCATTGACCGTATTCCAATAATTACCGGACGCACCTGCAATGCCAAAATTATCCAATATGACACCGCGTGAACTCTCAGCATAAAGTCCGATCAGGCTAACCGGAAGAGATTCACGAGTAATCACTTTGAGTGTTGATAAGGGCTTATCCCCCGTAATTTCAATAACACCTAAACCTTGAGACCCACTCGTTTCAATCACCGCCAAGGATTGACCGTCTGCCATTAACTCAAAAGAACCACCATCGGGCTGACGCAAATAATGCAAGGTAATTTTGGTTGGTCGTGTTCCATTCTTTTGATCTTTAAGTGCAAGCTCTAGAGAAGAACGACTACTGGTTGCCGTTAACAAATACAAGCCCAATCCCGTCGTTAATGTTGGCGAACCCGACCCTCTTGGGGCCAAACTTTCTCGCCACCCACCTTGCCGACACAATGTTGCATCCGGTATCCGAATTCCCGCACGACCATTTAACAAATTTATATGCCCAGGACCTGCAATCCCATAACGATCCTGAAGTGCATTACGCAATTCTGCAGGGAAAAATTCAGCAGCCATATGACTTCCACCCCACAACCCAACTCGCGCAATATTGCGAGAATCAATCGCACGACGAATAGCTTCATGGAAGTTCTTCAATAAACCTGGATTTGCAAGGTAGCGCTTTAATTCCTCCTCGGATGGCGGCTTCATCAATGTCTCATCGGCCTGATCTTCATCGATAAAAGCTGAGTCACCCTCCTCTCCTGCAGGAATTGTTCCGGAGTTAGGTTTTGTGATTTTCGGTAAATGTAATTTAGTAATTAATTTTGGCTTCTTGAGCGGGACACACTTCAACGGATTAAGCTCTTGCCCCCCAGGAACTTTAAATGCGTACTTAAGTGGAGGCTCGGTTTGCGCTTGAACTTGATTAAATACGAAAAACAAGCTTATCAACAGACCAGTTTGAATACTAACCAAAGAAAGCTTGTGTAAACGCATACTTAGTTACCTTCTTCGAATTTTTTATAACTATTAAGTAAGGCGTCAGCAAAACCGTTACCAATTCGCTGCAAACCAGGCGCCGTGAAATGAGCCAAGTCAGTCCATGCAAGACCTTGATTCAGCCAACGCACAAACGAACCTTCTCCACCCATAAATTTCCATGAGTTCCAAAAAGCACAACCTTCTTCGAGCGCAACTTCTTTTTGTAACTGCACCATACGCGATACTGATTTTTTGGAAGAGACATTACCGTCATCATTTTGTTCGCCCTGATCTAAAGGACTCATCACTAAACACGCCGATTTTGGAGAACCCTGACGAATCGTTCGCAAAGCACCGACAAAAGACTCTTTATAAACCTTACCGCCTGGCGAATAGAGGCCGCCATGTCCGGTTTCATTTCCGCCAATCATGAGAACAATCAAATCAGGGCGGCGAGTAGCCGTTTGCTCCGCTAAATGCGCTGGAGTGAATTGCTTAAACGAAATCGATGACACGCCAACCACTGCGGTAGTTTCCCAAGTCACTCCTTTGGAGTTCTCTACTACCGCTCCATAGACTTCTAAATTAGGTTCAAGCACCGAAATCTTTAGAGCCTTAATAGGCTCCGGACTATCTACCACCCAATGGGTGAAAGTATTTTTATCATCCCGCTTAGCAATTAACGGCGTAGTGCCATTAACTTCAAACTTAATTGGCTCATCACGCTTTGGAATTTGGGTATACAACTCGACACGCTGTCCAATACTGCCGCCCGGTTTAGGTCCAGTCACGTTAATGGTGTTAGGTTGCTTGGATTTTGCAACAATCCCTCCCAAACCATAGCGGCCCTGATTACCACCAAACAATATTGTCGAGACATCCCAGTCACCTGTTCTTGCTACCCGCACATCATCACGCTTCATCCAACGCGGATCCATACCCGCCACAAAAAAACCTGGCCCCGCATCACCAAACTTCGCCTGAATCCTTGAGCGAATCGTGCGAGTAATGTTGTCCGCAGCTAAGGTAGAGTCCCCATACTGCACCACACGAACTGGTGATTGAGCACTCTGTTTAAGCGCCTGGAAAAAATGTTTCAGATGTTCTTCGCCCTCAATACCAACAATACCTGGCGTTGATTTTTCAGAGGCAGCCGCAGGAACTGCCGCCGGCTTTTCCGACTCAGGCTGACGAGAACTCCTACGCTCTTCTAATTTCTGAATTGACTCTGGAGTTTGAATAGTCGAAGAATCAACAACTTCCACCGCAGAACTTTTTGGCTTTAGAAACGTTAATGAACCAATGGCACGACTAGGTTTCCAACTCGAAAGGCCATCAATCCAATAGACAGGACTAATAGCAATAATGCTCGTAATAAGCACCATCAATAAATGAGCTGAGGGATTAAGTAATACGCGCTTCATCTTAGAAAGTTCGATAAATAAAATTCAAGGCCTGCCCTCCCGAGAGATAACCCGCCAATATTAAAACGATTGCAAATGCCACTCCTTGCATCCAAGGCTTAGCCTTAACAAATAGTAACTCAGCTTTTTGACCATAGTGTTCAGGTGCAAAATAAGTCACCATCCCCAATAGGAAACTTATCCAGAAAAAAACTGAAAACCTGGGCGAACCTGATAGTTCGGAATTAAATAGATTCTCCGTCAAATTCCACGCCTCTTCCAAATTCGGCGTTCTAAATAGAATACGCGCTAAGACGACAAAACTAAAGGTGATGATCCAACAAGCGACAGCACTAGTCACTGGATTTTGTTCTACCCACTGCGTCCATCGCTTCTGCCATCGCAACCAACGATTGAAACAAACTGCTGAGCCATGAATCATGCCGTAAATCAAAAAATTGAAACTCAAGCCATGCCAAACTGCCAGCAAAATAATCGAAATCAAAACATTTCGATAAATTTTCCAACGATCAACACGACTCCCACCCAAAGGACGATATACATAAAAATTAACCCAGGTGGAGAGACTCATATGCCAACGTCGCCAATACTCAGCAATCGACGTCGCATGATATGGTCGATTAAAGTTTTCAGGCAATTTAAAACCCATTAATCGTCCCGAACCAATCACCACGTCGGTATATCCAGAAAAATCTAAATAAATCTGCATTGTGTAAGCTAACAATGCAATCGCGATTTCTAAACTAGAAAAGGATCCTGAATCAGAAAATACTGGATCCACACAGGCGCGAGCAATTACATCTGAAAAAATTAATTTCTTAATCAACCCCTGAAAGATTCTCCATAAACCTTCATGGATATCAATTAACTGAACTTTTTTAAATTCCAGCAACTGGTTTACAAAATCAGACGCTTTAAGAATCGGACCTGCCGCTAAATGTGGAAAAAACGTCATGTAAACTGCAAAGTGCAAGATTGAATGCGACTCAATTTCACGTTTTAATCGATCAATCGTATAGCTGACCGCCTGAAACGTTAAAACCGATATGCCAAGGGGTGGTAACCAGGCTGACATACCATGCGATTCAACCCAACCATCGCCCAACAATCCCCATAGTCCCGTTTTTAAAACTTTATAAAAAACCAAAGGCGTTACTTGCAATGCAATGAGCAGACCTAGCGCCAATCGATTCTGACGATACTTAATCTCAATAACTTGTACGCCATACCAGGTCAGCAAAATCAAAATGCCAATAATCAGAAAATCAACCCAACCTGCTGTAAGAAGCGTTACACCTCCCGCAATCGCAACAATCAATAAACGAACTGGTTGCGATTTAAGCCACAGATAAGCAGCTACCAAAATCGGCAAAATGAAAAGGTAATTCGAAGAAATCACAGGGTCTAGCGCACTCAGAGGGATATTCGCCCACAGGCGAATGCTCCATTGATTATGTTATTAATAAAAATAAGATTATAGGGACTTAATAAGCACTAAACCGAGCCTACTCAATTAGGGCACTCTCAATTCAGTAATAGGCTTTATCGACAAAGCATATTCATTAACGCTTCACCAATAGAATTAGGAACGATTAAATTCCATTTAAGTTCATTGGTGTAATCGTAGGTATTTAATACTGCCCCTTGACCGTCATTACCGGCGTAATACACCAACGCTCTTAGCGCTTGACGCTGACCCCGACAATCTACGATGTAACTTTGCATCGATGACCGATACATATTCCCAGCAGAATTTGCTTTTGGCGCATATAAATTAACCTTAATCCACGTAGTAAGATTCGCCCCGCTCTGAGTCACCCGATCTGGATCAACATAATAAGTTCCCAAGTCTGTTTCACCATACGAAACCCATGCAGCATTGGCCATGGATGAAATCACCATCAACAAAGCAACTATCATTTTTTTCATGCCAAGCTCCTATAACGTTACCGTCTCAGTTTATCAGGTAATTATGAATATCATAAATAGACACTTCATACTAATATTGTGACTTATCTCAAATAAGCGCTTAATTAATGAATAAATTTGCAAAATATATTGCTATTGGGCTCGTACTGGTAAGCCAACATGCACTCGCCATTTTTGATGAATGCTTGGATTACTTTCCAAATCAAATCACTCCAACCACCCTACAAAAGGGTCGTGCACTATGTTTTGATTCATTTGCTGTGTTTTATTCCCCTGAAACCAAAAAACCAATTTATACAATTGAAAAGCTCAATCAAGAACGTTTACAAACAGCAAACCATTCTCGTACCAATCTATTTTATGAGGAAGCAAGACTGCCCTCACATGAACGAGCTCATTTAGAAGACTATCGCGGTAGTGGATTTGACCGTGGCCATAATGCACCAGCTGCCGACATGCCGAATGAACGTGCCATGGCGCAATCTTTTTCATTAGCAAATATGATGCCTCAAGCTCCTGAAAATAACCGGGGCATTTGGGCTAAAGCTGTCGAAAAAGCTACTCGCAATTACGTCAAACGCGCACAGGGCGATGTATTTGTTTACACCGGCTCTATTGGTGAAGCCGGGACCATCGGTCGCGGTAAAGTCGTTGTCCCAACTCATCTATTTAAATTAGTATTTGATGCACACCGAAATAAAGCGTGGGCTTATTGGGTCGAAAATACGAATGACGCAAAAATGAATCGTCCAATCTCATACCAAGAATTGGTTGATCGAACTGGAATCGATTTTGGCCTGAAATCAATCGTTAATTAGGCAAGCCAATATTTAGCGAGATGGTAAACCACAAACGAAGCAAAATAAGCTAATGCAAATAAATAACTTAACGCAATTAGTGGAATTTTCCAACCGCCACTCTCTCGCTTTAACGTAGCCAGCGTAGACAAACACTGCGGCGCAAATACAAACCAAGTCAAGAGCGATAAAGCTGTCGGCAAACTCCATTGCTTTGACAAAATTGGGCCTAGAGACTCGGCAATAACATCCGTTGATGCAGAAGGCAAGGAATACACTGTTCCTAGAGCACTAATTGCGACTTCACGAGCAGCCATGCCAGGAATGAGAGAAATCGAAATCTGCCAATTAAATCCAATTGGCTCCAATACATGTGCCAATAGTTTTCCGATCATTCCTGCAAAGCTATATTCAATTGCTGGCAAAGTTGCCCCAGCAGGTGCCGCAGGAAAACTCGCCAAAAACCAAACTGCAATTGTCAAAATTAGAATGGTCGTTCCAACTCGCTTCATAAATAAGCTTGCGCGCTGCCACAATCCAATCGCGATATTTAATAAACTCGGCCAACGATACCTTGGCAACTCCATCATTAATGGTCGAACTTGATGACCACTCGTTGTTAACAACTTCAGAACCCATGCAACAAACAAAGCCCCAAGTATTCCGAACAAATACAGTGCAAATAGAACCAAACCTTGCAGCTCAAGGCCGCCCCACAATTTTTGACTTGGAATAAATGCCCCAATCAATAAACCATATACAGGTAATCTCGCTGAACAGGTCATCAACGGCGCAATCAACATCGTGACCTTACGATCTCGTTCATTCGGAATAGTTCGCATCGCCAAAATTCCAGGAATTGCGCAGGCAAAACTCGAAAGTAATGGAATAAATGAACGCCCAGATAAGCCCACGCTCCCCATTAAGCGATCAAGTAAATAGGCGGCGCGCGGAAGGTACCCTGACTCTTCAAGCAAAAGAATAAATAAAAATAAAATCAGAATCTGTGGCAGGAATGTAACCACCCCCATCACTCCACTAATGAATCCATCCGTCAGCAAACTACGCATCCAAGTATCACTTAAATGGGTCATCGCGAAGTCTTTTAAGAACTCACTCAAATTTCGAATCAATTCCATCGGATATTCTGACCATGAGAACATCGCCTGAAATATCAGGAACAATAAAACCATTAAGGTAATCGGGCCCAATATGGGGTGCAATAAAAACTGATCTAAACGATCACTCCGTAAATCCGGAACCACATGATCAATCCCAAGTCGGGACAAAATCTCCTGAACACGTTCATGATCCACCTCAATCTGAGACGCATCAGCAATAGCCGACCCAATAGTAGATCGATGCTGCCCCCAAATCGAGGTGTCATCCAATATTTCTCGTAAGGCCAAATCTCCACGACTTGCAACTGCAATCGTCGATACAACCGGCACACCCAATTCTTGCGAAAGCAATGCTTCATCAATTTGAACACCTCTAGCGCGCGCCTCATCTACCATGTTCAGCACCACCACACAAGGAATTCCAGTGCGCTGAACCGCAAAGACGAGTCTTAGGCTTCGTCTTAGATTACTAGCATCCAAAACACAAACCGCTAAATCTGGAACTTTCTCACCAATAGCCCGCCCCATGAGAACATCAGCTGTGACTTTTTCATCAGGTGATCGAGGATATAAGCTATAAACACCTGGCAAATCGAGTATTCGGTAGGTTTTTCCTTTAGGTGTTTGAACGCGACCTTCCTTGCGCTCCACCGTCACACCAGCATAGTTAGCGACGTGTTGACGCCCTCCCGTCAGACGATTAAATAATGCCGTCTTGCCGCAATTTGGATTACCAACTAAAGCAATCAGCTGACCTGTTGCATGAAAGTGAATTTTGGACTCATGCATGAACAATCTCTTCCTCAATTTGAATACATTGAGCTTCTGCTTTTCTTAATGCGAATGTGGAAGAACCGATACGAACTACCAAAGGATCAGAGCCAGGTTGCGTTCTACGCAACAAGACAACCTCTTCACCACGAATAAAACCTAACTCTTGAAGTTGACGAGCGGATTCCTGATCCAATAATGAACCTGCATGACTGATCGCCAAAATTCGATATGCAATATGCTCAACTGCCTGATCGAGAGTCATAAATTTCAGGGGTAACACCCACGCCACACTACTACCGCGGCATAAAGGCTTGATTACAAATAAGTTCTAATTGTAATTGATAATGATTCTCAAATCAATGGAGGAGTGAAGCTCGCTAAGTTACTGAATTGGCTGAAGTAACTCAATACCACCCATATATGCTTGTAGAGCTTTAGGGATTCGAATAGCCCCATCTTCTTGCTGATGATTCTCAAGCAATGCCACTACACATCGACCTACCGCCAAACCTGAACCATTCAAGGTGTGTAGTAACTCCGGTTTACCTTGCCCTGCTTTAAAACGTCCCTGCATGCGACGCGCCTGGAAATCCCACATCGTTGAACATGAACTAATCTCACGATAAGTATCTTGCGATGGCACCCAAGCTTCTAAATCATACGTTTTTGCACTTCCAAAACCCATATCGCCTGTACAAAGCAATACTCGACGATAAGGTATTTCAAGAGCCTCCAGAATTGCTTCCGCATGCGTTGTTAATTCTTCAAGGGCATTTAAAGAATCTTCTGGTTTTACGAGTTGCACCAACTCAACTTTTTCAAATTGATGTTGGCGAATAATTCCTCTTACATCACGCCCATAACTTCCTGCCTCAGAGCGAAAACATGGGGTATGCGCCACATATCGCTTTGGCAATTGATCGGCAGGAATAATGGCATCGCGTGCCATATTCGTAACAGGAACCTCAGCTGTCGGAATTAAATAGAAGTTCTCGATTCGGGCTTCACCCTCTTGACCTTCTTCTTGCCCTCCCATTTTGCGAGGCACTTTAAATAAATCCTCTTCAAATTTTGGCAACTGACCAGTACCTCTCATGCTTGCCGCATTGACCATCAGAGGAACATTCACCTCCTCATAACCATGCTTTTCAGTGTGCATGTCTAGCATAAACTGCGCTAATGCGCGATGAAGCTTGGCCAACTGACCTTTCATAACAACAAATCGTGAGCCACTTATTTTTGCAGCTGACTCAAAATCTAAACCATGCTTCAAACCTAAATCGACATGATCCTTCACGGCAAAACTAAATGATGGTGGTGTACCCCACTTTTTAATCTCCTGGTTCTCAGTTTCATCTCTCCCAACCGGAACACTTTCATGAGGCAGATTCGGAATACCCATAACGAAGTCATTCAACTCAGCTTGCAACACTTCAAGACGCTGAGAACTCGTCGTCAACTGCTCGTTAACTTGGCTTGACTCAGTCAACTCAGCTGTTGCGTCCTCGCCTTTACCTTTTTTCATCCCAATAGCTTTAGCAAGCTGATTGCGCTTAGCCTGCAACTCTTCCGTTTTGGATTGAAGTTGTTTTCGTTCGTTTTCTAATGTAGAAAATTTCTCCACATCCAAAACAAATTTTCTTGTTGCTAATCGCTTAGCAACATCGGCCAAATCTTTTCGAAGTAATTGCTGGTCAATCATAGTTTTAGTTCATCGTTATTTCATACGAACAACTTCAGCACCCGCTGGCGGACTGAAATTGAATTTTGCTGCAGATACAGATACATTAGTCTTGATTTTACTCAGTGTTAGCAAAACCACGTTACCAAAGTTATCTTGTAACTCCATAGCTTGTGGCTGATTATTCAACATTCCGATACCAATCTTGGCGTATGGCATATCGTCCCCACCAGATTTCTGAGATTTAGGGGTTAACTCCACCCAGGCAATACCACCCTTCTCACCCACCAATGTTAAGGTGAAATACTGCTCAATCGATGTATCTCCAAATAAAATCGCTGCTGGTGTCGAGGCCAAAGCTTGATTTGCAGGTCGATACGTGGCTTGATTTAAGTCCTTATCCCAAAGAATTAACTGCTTACCGTCGGCAATCATTTTCTGCTCAAAAGGCTTTTGCGTTTCCCAAACAAATTTACCCGGACGTACAAACGTAAATTGGCCAGAGGATTGACGAACCACCTTAGGTTTACCATCCGGACCGCCTCGTGGATTTACTTGCTGCTGCAAAAACTCCCCTTCAGCACTTCGAACTTGAGAAACAAATTGACGGAGTTGCTCTACAGCATCTTGCGCATAAACAGGTGCAGAGATGAAACCACCCATACCAATAGAGAAGATCAATACTGAAAAAAAAGATTTCATCTGCTTATCTAAAACTAAAGTGACCGTCGTCAACTTAACGATCGCCGCCTGGAACCAAAATCTCACGAGACCCGCTTCCAGACATCTTGGACACCAAACCTGCGCGCTCCATATCTTCAAGCAAGCGAGCAGCACGGTTGTAACC
>CAYFKO010000052.1:0-10608 GCA_964343765.1 uncultured Polynucleobacter sp.
GCCCCTAAATTAGCTAGCCTCGATATCACCCTAGACTGGGACAAGCTACGAAACTCTCTCACTCAAAAAATCTCAAGCCAACTCTCCGATAACGCCGATACACTGGTGAGCTCCACCCTTGAGACCGTTTTGGCATCATCAAGCTCCATCATTGGCGGACTTGTTAATCTCGTATTAATTTTGTTTATCTTGTTTTACTTACTAGTCGACGGGCGTCATTTCTTTGATTACATCCTCAATTTAATGCCAACCAAATTTCGCAATACCTTCATTCGACTAGCTAACGAAACAGACCTCTTACTATCCCAGTATCTTCGCGGCCAGATGTTAGTCATTGCTATGCTCGCATGCTTTTACGCACTAGGCCTCTCATTAATCGGCGTTCGTGGCGCAATCGCTTTGGGCGTCTTTACCGGTCTCGTTATCATTATTCCTTTTGTTGGTATTTTGTTAGGATTTTGTTTAGCGTTGACAGCAGGCTTTTTACAATTCGGCTTTGATAGCCAAGTGTTCAATATCTTGGTTCTATTTGGTGTTGGCCAAATGCTTGAAGGATTTTTCTTAACACCAAAGTTTGTTGGGGAGCGCATTGGACTTCACACAGTTGCCGCCTTATTTGCAATACTGCTTTTTGGGCAATTGTTTGGCTTTTTTGGCATATTGCTTGCGTTACCAATGGCGGCAATTTGCTCCGTTGGAATTCGCTTCGCAAGAGAACGTTACACCAATAGTGAATGGTATAAATCAAATTAAGTATTCATGAATTCAGGTCAACGACAATTCGCACTCGATATTCTGCAAACTCCTAAGGCGAGTTTGCAGAACTTCATCGTTCCTGAAAAATTAACCAATCGACTGGTTTCCTTAACAGACGCCCTTAAAAAAATTAGCCAGCATTGGGAGAGCCATCTTCCTATTCCTAATGAGCTTGCATGGATTTACTGCTGGGGGGCGGAAGGTTCTGGCAAAAGTCATCTGTTAAAGGCGATGGCTAACGAAGCTGCTTCATCCTCAATGTCCGCCCTTTATCTTCAACCGAGCGACTCAGCGACATGGGAAAAAACAAGTCAGTCAATTGAATCAATTCCAAACGTTGTTTTAGTCGACGATGTCGACCTCCTAAATGAAGAGCAGCAAACTATTCTTTTCCGAATTCAGATTGAGGCTAAAGCACGTCCTACTATTTTTTTATTTGTCACCGGGAAATCTTCAATCGCAGGACTTCATCTTCGCGATGACATTAAGTCGCGCTTAGGTTCAGGCATGAACTTTGAATTAAACACCCTGTCTGACAAGGAAAAAATTCTAGCGATTGAGCAAGCCGCAAAAGATAGAGGCATTCATCTATCCGCTGATGTACCCCCTTGGCTACTTAGCAATTTTCACCGAGATCTTCCTAGCTTACTTAGCCTCATTGAGGCACTCGATCAATTTTCTCTAGAAAAAAAGCGCGCAGTCACACTTCCGCTTTTAAGAGAATTCTTACAATCCCCTCTTTTTTAAAATGACCAAACCTAACGCGATTGCCCTATTTGATCTCGATCACACGCTACTTCCCATTGATAGCGATCATGAATGGGGTCGATTTTTAGTCAAAATTGGTGTCGTTGATGCGGATTACTACGCGAAAGAAAATGAACGTTTTTATAACGATTACAAGGCTGGAAAATTAGATATTTATGGCTTTTTAGCCTTTGCCCTTGAACCTTTAGCAAGCCACCCAAGAAATCAACTGGATGCTTGGCACGCTCAATTCATGGCAGAGGTTATTCAACCTAATATTCGAAACCAAGCTCTCGATCTTGTAAAAAAACATCAAGATGCAAATGAACTCTGCTGCATTGTGACAGCAACGAATAGTTTTGTAACTCGTCCAATTTGTGAAATTTTTGGCATTTCTCATGTGATCGCCACCGAACCTGAGATTAATCCCTCTACCAATCAATTCACCGGCAAAGTGGCAGGACTTCCTAACTTTAAAGAAGGTAAAGTCACCCACGTTGAAAGTCTATTGAATGAATTAAACCTTTCATGGGAAACACTACAGTCGAGCACCTTTTATACTGACTCCATGAATGACCTACCTCTCATGCAAAAAGTCAGAACGCCGATCGCCACAAATCCTGATGATCGTCTACGCAAGCATGCAATGGAACAAGGCTGGCAAATTCTTGAATTGTTCGCATGATTAAAACATTTATCAAACGTTTTCTAGGTCGCACACCAGGAACACAAACCACTATCAGTCACGGTAAAACAATTACCGCACATCGCGTCACCAAACGCGAACACAAAATTGACCCCCACCTACTCTCTAAAAATGCAGTTAAAGTAACGCATACCCTTCAAGAGGCAGGTTACGAAGCCTACATTGTTGGTGGCGCTGTACGTGATTTATTGCTAGGTATAAAACCTAAAGATTTTGATGTTGCCACTAACGCAACACCCGAGCAAGTCACCAAGTTATTTCGCAGGTCTCGCCTCATTGGTCGCCGATTTCAGATTGTGCACGTTACTTTTTTTGGCAAAGGTGGGCATGGACATCGTGAGAAGCCAGAAATCATTGAAGTATCGACGTTTCGTGCAATCCTAGAAGGCGAAGGAGCTCACGTTGCAGAAAGCGGCCGAATCCTGCGCGATAACGTTTGGGGAAGTCAGGCAGAAGATGCAACAAGACGTGATTTCACCATCAATGCAATGTACTACGACCCAGCTACTCAAATTGTGCTGGATTACCACGGCGGCATCCAAGATATTCGTAAACGTACATTACGTATGATTGGGAACCCTACTCAACGCTATCGAGAAGATCCCGTTCGTATGATGCGAGCTGTGCGTTTTGCGGCAAAAACAGGCTTTGAGATTGATGCCGCCTCTTTGAAGCCAATCAAAGAATTAGCCCATCTTATTCACGACGTTCCACAAGCACGGCTCTTTGATGAAATGCTAAAACTGCTAATGTCTGGACATGCTTGGGCGTCACTAAATTCATTGCGAAACGTTGGACTGCATGGCGGCCTTCTGCCAATGCTCGATGCCATTCTTGAGCAAGGCGACAACATGGCGTTTGCCAAACTTGCTCTCGAGAATACCGATCGACGAGTTGCTGCAGGCAAATCCATTTCACCAGGCTTTTTATTCGCGACCCTGCTTTGGCACCAAGTTTCTCATGCATGGTCCGCTAAAAAACAATCTGGTCAGCCGATTGTTCCAGCTCTAATGGATGCAATTGATGAAGTCATTGCTGCGCAGCGAGATTCTTTTGCCATCCAACGCCGCCATGAATCCGATATGCGCGAAATTTGGGGGCTTCAACCCCGCTTTGAGAAACGCAGCGGCAAAATGCCAATGCGCCTTCTAGAGTCTCCACGTTTTAGAGCAGGATACGATTTCTTATGCCTGCGTTCTGCCACTGGCGAAATCCCGGAATCCCTTTCTACATGGTGGGAACAATTTCAAAATAGTGATCTACCAGGGCAAGAAGCCCTTATAGAGGCCGCCAACAAAGAGGCTAGCAGCCAACCGAAATCCGGAGATGGAAAGTCTAAACGTCGCCGCCGACGTGGTCCAAAGAAAAAAGCGCAACTGGATATTGAGTAAGCTTCAAGCAATTTCTTTTAATTTTGTTTACATTAACCATATTGAGAATTAATTAAGAAAGAAGATGTAGTTATGGCGAAAGCCTTTCTTGGACTTGGCGGCAATATCGGCGATGCGAAACAAATCCTTAAGGATGCAATTGTTTGCCTAGCTCAACACCCTCAAATTGAAATTACGGCTCGTAGCTGCTTCTATAAAACCGAACCTATCAACGCCCCTGGGGATGACTACATCAACTGCGTAATCGCACTTGAAACCAAGCTCGGCCCATTACCATTATTGCGCCATTGCCAATCAGTCGAAGCGAAATTTGGACGCGAACGTCCTTTTGAAAACGCACCAAGAACGCTTGATATTGACGTCCTTCTCTACAACGACGCAATTGAAAATCATCCCGATCTCATTCTGCCTCACCCTCGCATTACCGAACGACTGTTTGTCGTTGTTCCTTTACTGGAGGTGGCGCCAGATATTGAGATTCCTGGATTTGGCCCTATTAAACACCTCACCGAAACTCTGGCATCGCAACGCATCAATCGCGTTGAAGGTTGCCAATGCCCACAACTTTCTGGTTTTTGAGAATTTTCCGCTTTTTTTATAAATTTTCAGAAAATTGCGATACTCCAGCCTGTATTTATGAATTAAGATTCCCCTATGAGCTATATCAACCCTACTGACGGCCAATCGAGCAAAGTCTCCATTACTCAACTGATGAGAATGAAGGCTGCTGGCGAAAAAATTACTTCACTCACCGCATACGATGCTAGCTTTGCTGCACTTTTTGATAATTGCGGTATTGAGGTGATATTGATTGGGGACTCACTTGGCAATGTCATTCAGGGTCATTCAACCACCATTCCTGTCACCGTTGAGAACATGGCCTATCACACAACTTGTGTTGCCAATGGCTCAAAAAATGCCCTCATTATTGCTGACATGCCTTTTGCCTCTTATGGGGACATTCATCAAGCATTAATTACTGCGCGCACACTGATGCAAGCTGGGGCACATATGGTCAAACTCGAAGGTGGTCATTGGGTTTGTGAAATCATTGAACATCTCGTTAAGCAAGGCATTCCTGTTTGCGCACACCTAGGTTTAACACCGCAGTCCGTCAACACTATGGGCGGCTTCAAAGTTCAAGGCAAATCAAAAGAAGCAGCTGATCAATTAATTTTGGATGCAAAAAAACTCGAACAAGCTGGCGCTCAATTGCTCGTACTAGAAGCAATCCCTGCATCTCTTGGTAAAGAAGTGACCGAAAAAATTTCAATTCCAACAATTGGCATTGGCGCAGGCCCAGATTGCTCTGGTCAAGTATTAGTCATGCACGACATCTTGGGCGCATTCCAAGGAAGACAACCTAAATTTGTAAAAAACTTCTTAGTTGGCGCCCAATCCATTGAAGAAGCTATCAAAGCTTATCGCTCTGAAGTGAAATCGGGCGCATTTCCAGCGCCCGAACATTGCTTCCAAAGTAATTAAGCTTAATTAAAAAAATCTTTAACGCGATCAAACCAGCCTTTTTCTTGAGGGCTGTGTTTGTGACCACCTTCTTTAAGACTTTCACCAAGTTCTTCGATTAATTGACGCTGTTTCTCAGTCAATTTAACCGGCGTCTCTACTTGCACATGGATATATAAATCACCAGGGATTGCAGAGCGCAAGCCTTTGATACCTTTACCACGTAAACGGAATGTTCTGCCAGTTTGAGTGCCTTCAGGAATGTCAAAGCTTGCTCGGCCAGCTAAGGTTGGCACCTGTATCTCGCCACCTAAACATGCTGATACAAATGAAATCGGCATTTGACAATGCAGATCATCACCATCTCGCTCAAAGACCGGGTGATCTTTAATATGAATTTCAACGTACAGATCACCTGGTGGGCCATTATTAACACCCGGTTCACCATTACCTGCCGAGCGAATGCGCATACCGTCTTCAATCCCCGCTGGGATTTTAACTTCCAAGGTTTTCTGTTGCTTAATTTTGCCTTCGCCATGACATTTTTTACACGGCTTCGGAATGTACTGACCAGACCCGCGACACTTTGGACATGTCTGCTGCATGGAGAAAAAGCCTTGGGACATTCGCACCTGTCCTTGACCATTACAGGTCGTACAGGTTTCAACTTTGGAACCTGGCTCTGCACCTTCGCCACCGCAATGCTCACAATCAGTCCAGCTAGGCACACGAATTTGCGCCTCATGACCATGCGCAGCTTCTTCGAGCGTAATCTCCATGCTGTAACGTAAGTCAGCACCTCGATACACCTGAGGGCCAGAACGCCCTCCGCCGCGACCCGAGTTACCGAAGATGTCGCCAAAAATATCGCCGAAGGCATCAGCAAAGCCTCCGAATCCTTGTGCTCCAGCGCCTCCAAAACCGCCCATATTAGGATCAACACCTGCATGACCATACTGGTCGTAGGCAGCCTTCTTCTGAGGATCTGACAGCATCTCGTAAGCTTCTTTAGCTTCCTTAAATTTGTCTTCCGCCACTTTGCTATCTGGATTGCGGTCAGGGTGGTACTTCATCGCAAGTTTTCGATAAGCTTTTTTGATCTCATCATCACTTGCGTTTCGTGCCACCCCTAGCACTTCATAAAAATCGCGCTTATTAGCCAATGCTAAATTCCTTTAGGAAAAATTATTTCTTATCAACTTCTTTGAAGTCAGCATCAACTACATTGTCATCTTTAGGTTTGTCGCTTGCAGCAGCATCGGCACCACCTTCGGCTTTCGCTTTTTCAGCCATTGCTGCATAAACTTTTTCACCTAACTTTTGACTTACCTTACCAAGCTCTTCTGTTTTAGCATCAATAGCAGCTTTATCACCATTTTTGCTAACTTCCTCAAGCTCTTTAATCGCAGCTTCAATTTTCTCTTTCTCACCCGCGTCTAAGGATGCGCCATGCTCTTCCAACGCTTTCTTAGTAGAGTGAATCAATGCTTCAGCTGTATTACGCGCATCTACTGTCTCACGTAACTTTTTATCCTCTTCAGCATTCACCTCAGCATCTTTAACCATGCGTTGGATTTCTTCTTCAGACAAACCTGAGTTAGCTTTAATGGTGATCTTATTTTCTTTACCAGTAGCTTTATCTTTTGCGCCAACATGCAAGATACCATTTGCATCGATGTCGAATGTCACTTCAATCTGAGGGGTTCCACGTGCTGCTGGTGGAATTCCTTCTAAATTGAATTCGCCCAACAATTTGTTAGCTGTAGCCATCTCACGCTCACCTTGATACACCTTAATTGTCACTGCAGGCTGATTGTCATCCGCAGTTGAGAAGACCTGTGAGTGTTTCGTTGGGATAGTCGTGTTTTTCGTGATCATTTTTGTCATCACGCCACCCAAAGTCTCAATACCTAATGACAATGGAGTCACATCCAACAAGAGAACGTCTTTACGGTCGCCCGACAAAACTGCCCCTTGAATTGCTGCACCAACGGCAACTGCCTCATCTGGATTAACGTCTTTACGTGGTTCTTGACCAAAGAATTCTTTCACCTTCTCTTGAACCTTTGGCATACGCGTCATTCCACCAACCAAAATAACATCGTGGATATCGGTCAATGACACGCCAGCATCTTTAATCGCTGTTTTGCATGGCTCAATTGTGCGTGCAATCAAATCATCCACTAATGATTCGAGTTTTGCACGAGTCATTTTGATGTTTAAATGTTTAGGACCTGAAGCATCTGCCGTAATGTATGGCAAGTTGATTTCAGTTTGAGCACTTGAAGACAATTCAATCTTCGCTTTTTCTGCCGCTTCTTTAAGGCGTTGTAGAGCCAACACGTCTTTACTTAAGTCAACGCCCTGCTCTTTCTTGAACTCAGCAATAATGAAATCAATAATGCGTTGGTCAAAGTCCTCACCACCCAAGAATGTGTCACCATTGGTTGATAGCACTTCAAATTGCTTCTCACCGTCTACATCAGCAATTTCAATAATCGATACGTCAAATGTACCGCCACCTAAGTCATAAACCGCAATCTTACGATCGCCTTTTTCTTGTTTGTCTAAACCAAATGCTAATGCAGCCGCAGTTGGCTCATTAATAATACGTTTCACATCTAAACCAGCAATACGGCCAGCATCTTTAGTTGCTTGACGTTGGCTATCATTGAAGTAAGCTGGGACAGTAATAACGGCCTCAGTAACCTCTTCACCTAAGTAATCTTCAGCCGTTTTTTTCATTTTGCGAAGAACTTCGGCAGAGATCTGTGGGGGAGCCATTTTGTTACCACGAACTTCAACCCAAGCATCGCCGTTTTCAGCCTTAGCAATCGTGTAAGGCATTAGATCGATATCTTTTTGTACTTCTTTTTCTTCAAATTTACGGCCGATCAAACGTTTGACCGCATACAAGGTATTGCGAGGATTTGTCACCGATTGACGCTTCGCTGGCGCACCCACCAAAATTTCGCCATCTTCCATATATGCAATGATCGATGGCGTTGTTCTTGCGCCCTCTGCATTTTCGATTACTTTTGGCGAGTTACCCTCTAATACTGATACGCATGAATTTGTCGTACCTAAGTCAATTCCAATAATTTTTCCCATGATGATTTCCTTGCTAAATTTGTTTAAGTTATCTAGTAAATAAGGCCTAATTGAATTATTTCAAGCACCATTAGCTTGCTTGACTCACCGTTACCAATGCCGGCCTCAAAATGCGATCTGCGATCATGTAGCCACGTTGCAATACTGAAACGATCGTATTTGGTTCCTGCTCTGAAGGGATCATCGAGATCGCCTGATGCTGATGCGGATCAAACTTATCGCCCTTGGCAGGATTAATTTCAATCACACGACCTTTTTCAAGCGCGCCTTGCAACTGCTTTAACGTGAGCTCAACACCTTCTTTCATTTTTGCAAAATCGCCCGTTGTATCGAGCAATGCCGCATGCAAACTATCCATAACCGGCAAGAGATTCTCTGCAAAACCCTCAATTGCAAACTTATGTGCTTTGGCAACATCCTCAATTGAGCGGCGACGGACATTTTCAACTTCCGCCTTGGCGCGTAAGAAATTATCTTGTGCGTCATTAAGCTTTTGCACCAACTCAGCAAGTTCTTGCTCGACGGTCAGTTGTCCTAGCTCTTGCGAGGACTCAGCTGCCGGCTCCTGAGCGGGATCAATGGCCACCTCAGGAGTTGGCTGATCTTTATTTTGTTCAGTCATATCAATAAGTTATAGGTAATTTAGACATTAAATTAGGGGGCAATTAACCCCCTCACACCTCATAACTAAGGGCAAAGATGGGTATTTCAAGAGGAAAATTGAAAATATTTGCAGTGAAAAGTTTTCAGAGGTCCTTAGAGGACCTTAGACGCCCTTACTGGCGATCGCTTTATTGACTCGATCTTGTCGCTCTGCGAATTCTGCCTGGGAGATTGCCCCAAACTGCCATCCCTGGCAATTTTCTCTCGCGATTTGAGCTAAAGCCGCGCCCCATCCCTCAAATTCATTCAAACACGGAATAGCGTGATACTCACCTCCACCTGCGTGAGTGAAAATCTCACGACCTTCCATCGCAATCTCTTCTAAGGTCTCTAAACAGTCAGCGGGAAATCCCGGGCAAACAATATCTAAACGTTTCATCTTGGACTTACCAAATGCCTCAAGAACACTCGAGGTATAGGGCTTTAACCACTCAGCACGACCAAAGCGAGATTGGAACGTGACAACAACATCCTGCTCAGATAAGCCCAACGCCTCTCTCAATAGGCGCCCAGTTTTATAACACTCGCAATGATAAGGATCTCCCAAATCGAGGGTTCGTCTTGGTAAACCATGAAACGACATCACCAATTTATCGCCCGTCGCAAAATTAGGCCGACCATGCTCCTGCCAATAGGCCGTGATTTTGCTTGCCAACGATGCGATGTAAGCCGGATGATCGTGATAGTGCTTCACAATTCGAAGGGCTGGTTGATTTCGCCAGGTCATTAAACATCTAAAAATTTCATCAAAACTAGATGCTGACGTTGTTGCAGAATATTGTGGGTATAAAGGCAACACCAATAATCGATCAACATCTTGCGCTTGAAAGCGATCCAAAACCGACTCGATCGATGGATTGCCATAGCGCATCGCCAAATCAACCACTACAGCACTATCAGCTTCATACTGTTTAGCTAACATCGCTGCTTGTTGCTGGCTGTAAACCAACAAAGGGGAGCCTTGCGAGGTCCAAATCGATTGATATTTTTTAGCAGAGGCCGATGAGCGAATTGGCAAAATGATGCCATTCAAAATAAACCACCAAACAAACTTTGGTATCTCAACGACGCGAGGGTCAGACAAGAATTGACGTAAATACTTTTTGACTGCAGAACTAGTTGGCTGATCCGGAGTGCCTAAGTTAACAAGCAATATTCCTATCTTAGGGCTACTAAGATGGGCTTTGAGACTTGCTTCTTGCTTCATAAATGTACTTTCTTAAGATTGACTCAAAGCACTCGTCAATAATTTTGAGGTAATGTCGACAATTGGAATGACGCGCTCATAAGCCATTCTTGTTGGACCAATAACTCCGAGTGTACCGACAACCTGCCCATCAACCGAATAGGGGGCTGTGATCACCGCCATATCATCGAGCGGAACCAAATCACTCTCACCACCAATAAAAATTTGCACACCCTCGGCATGACTCGATACATCTAACAATTGCATGAGCGATGTTTTTTGCTCAAAGACATTAAATAAACGCTTAATCTTATCCATGTCAGAGGTCAGCTCGCCATAGTCAAGTAGGCGCTTTTCACCAGAAATGACAACATTACCTTCAGGCTTAGTCATGGAACTGGAACTTGTATCCACCGCCGCTTGCATGAGCGATGCAATATCCAAACGAAGCGAATCTAACTCCGCCTTAAGGCGAATGCGCACATTTTCAAAATCCAGGCCAGCGTAATTTGCATTGATGTAATTGGCGGCTTCAATTAATTGCGATGCCGAGTAATCTTTATCCGTTAATAGAATTCGATTCT
>CAYFKO010000053.1:0-10567 GCA_964343765.1 uncultured Polynucleobacter sp.
GATATAACTAGTGATTCGTTCACGAGCTGCACTCGTAACAATTGGCCCCATTTCAGCGTCAAGTTCCATGCCATTTTTAATTTTGAGTGACTTTGTACGCTCGATGAGAGCTGGCATGATTTTCTCAGCAGCATTGCCCACTAACACGGCGACAGAAATCGCCATACAGCGCTCACCTGCAGAGCCGTAGGCTGCACCAATTAAAGCGTCGACTGATTTTTCAATATCCGCATCCGGCATAACTACCATATGATTTTTCGCACCACCTAAGGCTTGAACGCGTTTACCAAAGTGCGCACCGCGCTCATAGATGTAATTGGCAATAGGAGTTGAGCCTACAAAGCTGAGAGCTTTGACATCTGGGTGCTCCAATAAGGCATCAACTGCCTCTTTGTCACCTTGTACTACATTAAATACACCATCAGGAAGACCAGCTTTTTTAAGAAGATCTGCCATGAATAGGGATGCAGAAGGATCGGTTGGGCTTGGTTTTAAGATGAAGGTGTTGCCGCAGGCAATTGCCATTGGGAACATCCACATAGGCACCATCACTGGGAAATTAAACGGCGTAATGCCTGCAACTACGCCCAATGGTTGGCGCATAGTCCAGTTGTCAATGTCTGTTGATACTTGTTCAGTGTAATCACCTTTAAGTAATTCAGGAATACCGCAGGCAAATTCAACAATTTCAATGCCGCGAGTGACTTCGCCTTGAGCATCGGTAAAGACTTTGCCATGTTCCGCGGTAATGATTGCCGCGAGTTCATCGCGGTGTTGATTTAATAGCTCCAAAAACTTGAACATGATTCGAGCGCGGCGAAGTGGTGGTGTATCCGCCCAAGCTGGAAATGCTTTTTTAGCAGCTTCTGCAGCAGTATTGACATCGCTCACACTGGCCAGTGCTACGCGTCGTGATTTTTGTCCTGTTGCAGGATTAAAAATGTCACCAAAGCGGCTGGATTGCCCATTCGTCGCTTTACCAGCGATGAAATGGCCAATATCGTTGGAATCGGTGTACGGTTTGATTGTCATACTGTCTCCCTATTTATTAATCCTCTTATTTTAAGGCTTTGTAAGAATGTTTGCTCGCCCAATGCCCTAAGTTTTTGCTCGGAATATGGGACCTAAACCAATGATTAAATTGATGAAAATTTGCCTTTTATCAAAAAGACCACAAGAGGCGATAATGACATCTTTGTTGATAAATTAATTGAAGTTGAATCAATATGAGTGAGCATTTAGTAACCCGAGAAGCTTGGCTGCAAGAAGCGGTTCGGGTCTTAGAGCCGGTATTTTCAAAAGCAGGGTATGCAATACCACCCGTTAAAGTCTCTTGTGGATTTGCAGCGTCTAGCAGCCCTAGAACTACCTTAGGCCAATGTTGGCCGAGAGAGCGTTCTGGCGACATGGTCAATGAGATTTTTATTTCGCCAAAGCTGGAAGACCCAGTGGATATATTAGACACCTTGGTTCATGAGCTTTGCCATGCCATTGATGATTGTCATAGCGGTCATGGAGAGGACTTTAAAGGGATTGCCAATAGTGTTGGCTTAGAGGGTCCGGCTCGAGCAGCCCATGCTGGCGAGGCACTTAAAGTTCGCCTAATGATGGTTAGCGAAAAACTGGGGCCTTACCCGCATCGTGCGATTGTTTTTCCGCCACCCCGACCAAGTAATTTGGCGCGAAATAAAGCAAAATGTCCTCAATGTGGATATGAGGTAACCTTACTAAAACGTTGGGCAAGTTATGGGGCGCCAATTTGTCCAAAGGACAATCTTAAAATGTTGGAGTTGGAGCCTGAAACTATTGCAACAACGGATAGTGAATTAGATGAATCTAAAGATAAAGAAAAAGAAAAAGAAATAAGGAGAGCTGTAAGCAAATCATGACAAAGAAAAAATTAAACATAGCAGTCATTGCTGGTGATGGTATTGGTAAAGAAGTGATGCCGGAAGGCTTACGTTCTTTAGATGCGGCAGCTCGTAAATTTGGTATTGATATTCATTTAGACCATTTTGATTTTGCTAATTGTGATTATTTTCAGAAGCACGGCAAGATGTTGCCGGATGACTGGTTTGATACCTTGGTGAAATATGATGCGATTTTCTACGGTGCAGTCGGAATGCCTAATATTGTTCCGGACCATATTTCATTGTGGGGTAGTTTGATTCAGTTCCGCCGGCGTTTCGATCAGTATGTCAATTTACGCCCTGTTAAGTTGTTACCTGGTATTCCAAGCCCTTTAGCTAATCGCAAGCCTGGTGATATTGATTTCTTTGTGGTTCGAGAAAATACCGAGGGGGAGTATTCCAACGCGGGTGGTTTGATGTTTGAGGGTACGGATCGTGAATTTGCCATTCAAGAAACGATCATGACGCGTCAAGGGATTGACCGCATCCTTAAATACGCCTTTGATTTGGCGCAGAAGCGCCCAGAAAAGCATTTAACTTCGGCAACTAAGTCCAACGGTATCTCTATTACGATGCCATATTGGGATACGCGTGTGGCTGCAATGGCAAAAAATTATCCAGATATTAAAGTTGACCAATTTCACATTGATATTTTGACGGCGCATTTCGTGCAGCGGCCACAGTTTTTTGATGTCGTTGTAGGTAGTAATTTATTTGGTGACATTTTGTCTGACTTGGGACCTGCATGTACGGGTACGATTGGCGTTGCGCCATCTGGCAACATTAATCCAGAAGGTATTTACCCATCGTTATTTGAACCAGTACATGGTTCTGCTCCAGATATTGCTGGTAAAGGGATTGCAAACCCGATTGGACAGATTTGGAGTGCTGCCATGATGCTAGATCATTTGGGATATGAGTCGGCTGGTAAAGCGATTATCGATGCCTTTGAGGGGGTGTTGGCTGCAGGCCCTGCTAATGCGCCATTAACGCGTGATATTGGTGGTACAGCAAATACAGTTGATTTAGGAAAAGCGATTGCAGACGCAATCTAATGGAGATACGTAAGTGACTATTAAGCTGAAAAAATTAGGGAATAGTGAGTTAGTCGTTTCGGATATCTGTTTGGGTACTATGACCTACGGTGAGCAAAATACCGAAGCAGATGGGCATGCTCAATTGGATTATGCTGTTTCTCGCGGTATCAATTTTATTGATACGGCGGAGATGTATCCAGTGCAACCTTCTGAGAAAACGTTTGGATCAACCGAAACGATTATTGGAAATTGGTTTAAGAAAACTGGCAAACGAAAAGATCTAATCTTGGCGTCAAAAGTGGCGGGGCCTTCTCGGGGTATGGGATGGATTCGTAATGGTGCTGAAGATCTTACTAAGGCGGATATTATTGCGGCTTGTGAAGGAAGCTTGAAGCGTTTGCAAACGGATGTCATTGATTTGTACCAAATTCATTGGCCAAATCGTAATACGCCAGCATTTGGTGCCTTATATTTCAATCCTGCGCGCGATAAAAAATTTACGCCAATTGAAGAGCAGTTAGAAGCTATGCAGACGCTGATTCAACAGGGCAAGATTCGTTATGTCGGTCTTAGTAATGAGACTCCATATGGGTTGGGTGAGTTTGTTCGTATCTCTGAAAAGCTAGGCTTACCAAAACCAGTTTCTGTTCAAAATGCTTACAACATCATAAATCGTCATGTTGAAAATGGTTTGTATGAGCAAATGTATCGTTACGATGTTGGTTTGTTAGCCTATTCCCCATTAGGATTTGGGCGCTTGACCATGAAATATGAGCGCGGTCCTAAATTTGGCGAAGCACCAACACCGCGAGGACGTCTCGAGGTATTCCCGCCAACTTGGAGCCCTCGTTATATGAGGCCTGAAGTGATTGATGCCTGCGAAGCTTATGATGCTTTAGCAAAAAAACATAATTTGACAGCAACGCAATTGGCGCTGGCATTTTGCTATCAACAACCGTGTGTTGCGAGCACCATTATTGGTGCTACCACGGTAGAGCAGTTGAAAGAAAATATTGATGCACATGATTGTCAAATTTCTCCTGAGTTATTTGAAGAAATCGATGCGCTACGATGGAAATTAAGAGATCCAGCGCAATAACAAAAAAACAAACCAGCTTAAAACAAGCTGGTTTGTTTTTTACTAGAGTCTATTTTTTGTTTTGAGGAGTAGAGCTCTTTTGCTTTTTTAGGTTTTGGTAATTGGATTGAAAACTTCGCACCCGAGTTGGGGGTATTTTCAACCTCAATGGTACCAAAGTGATTGCTAATAATAGATTGCGAAATTGCAAGACCAACCCCCATGCCAAATTTTTTAGAGCTGGCAAAAGGTTCAAATAAGCGACTGAGCTGTTCTTCCGGAATTCCTGGGCCAGAGTCGGCAATACTTACTTCGATTAAGCCGCTAGATAGCACCTTGGTTTCAATTAGGATTTCTCTTACCTGTAGATCGCTAATAACATCAATTGCATTATTAATGAGATTCAGAATAGCTTGTTGAAGTTGTGTTTTGTTGGCAAAAACTTCGAGCTTTTGATCATGGAAACGCAAACTTAGATGGATTTGTTTTAAGTCAATTTGGCTCTGAACAGAACTTAATATTTCTTTCGTGATTTCATTTAGATTGATGATTTCCTTTTGGTCTTCACCATCGAGAAGAAGTGTCCGAAGCGTTTTAATGATGTTGGCTGCACGATCATTGTCATGAATGATGTTTTGGATTAGTAATTCTGGGTCTAACTTGCTAGTGTTGTTTGATTGCATCGTTCTTAATAAACCTTGCGCATTAAGGCGAATGGCTGCTAAGGGTTGATTAAGTTCATGTGCAATGGCGCTTGCAAACATGCCCAATGTTGAGGCTTTGGCGCTTTTATTGAGTTGATTCATGAGTAGTTCGCGCTCTTGCGAGAGGGCCATTAATTTGTTGCTATGTTCAATTGCTTGGTTTTTGAGTGCGAGTTTCGCTGCCATCTGAGCTTGATCTTGCGCATAAAGCTCAGAAATCTTTTCAAGTTTTAATTTTAAGAAAGCGTAATTTCCAAAAATAATCAGAATGAGTTGGCTAAATGTATAGAAATATTGGTATGGAGCTGGTGCGAAAATAGAATCCAATGTTTTTAAATTGAATACGCTATAAATAGAAACAACAATACTGAGTAGAAGAAGTAGAGAGACATAAAAAAATACAGCAAAGCTATTTCGATTTTTATGAATGCGCATCAGACGAAAATTTAAGATAGTGAAATCTAGCACCGTCAAAATTTGGAAAATATGCGTTAGTAGTAATCGGTCTCGTGTGGGCCATTCGGCAATGACGGTGTAATTAAACGTTAATAGGTAAATACCATATAAAACGAGGTAAGGTTTCCAATAATCTTTTAATTCTTGATTAAGTTCAATTCGAATGGCCCAAACTCTCGTAAAAATACCGACAGCTACCATTAACTGGGCAAGCTGAAAGGACAATAGGTCGGGGATATATCCTCTTAGGCCAATCAATATAATGCCTAGCCCAGTCATTATTCCGCCGCCGCACCACCAGTAAACTTGTTTATCGCGATATTGCCAAAGGGTCGTGAGAAGGCCAAAGGGGACGATCGCGTAAATCAGTGCAATGACGACATAGGAAGAAGCAAAGATGTTAGTCACAATTGGGAAATTTCTTCGAAATTAAGAGAAAATGATTCAAGTGAGAACATTATAGATTTTGAATATTCTATCTGAGTGCCGTATGTTGAAAAAATTATCCGTACTAGAGCAGTCTGTAGCCATTGATGGTCGACTGCAATCAGAGTCAATTACTGACGCATTGAAGCTGGCGGCATTAACGGAGTCTTTGGGTTATCAACGATTCTGGGTTTCAGAGCATCATAGTCATCCAAGTATCGTTGGCACTGCTCCGGAGATATTAATGGCAGCGGTTGCGCGAGAGACAAAGACTATTCGGATTGGTAGTGCTGGCGTGATGCTGCCTCATTACAGTGCATTTAAGGTGGCGGAACAATTTCGTGTTTTGGATGCGCTAGCTCCAGGGCGAATAGACCTTGGGGTAGGGCGTGCACCTGGAAGTGACTTTAGAACGGCGCAATTATTAAATCCCGACCCTCGAGCAGCTGAAAATTTTCCGGAGCAAGTTCAAGAGCTCAATTGGTGGTTAAGTGATGATGGATTTCCGGAGGGACATCCAGCCAAAGGTGTTTATGCTTTCCCTAAAGGCGTAACGCGACCAGATGTTTGGGTACTTGGTAGTTCCGATTACGGCGCTCAAGTTGCAGCCCATTTTGGATTGCCATATGCCTTTGCGCATTTCATAACGGACGGTCGAGGCACGAAAGAGGCAGTTGATTTATATCGCGCGCGATTTAAAGCGTCTGATTATCGTTCTGCGCCAGAAGCTACGGTCTGTGTGTGGGCTTTAGCTGCTGATACGGAAGAGGAAGCTTGGCATCAATTCGAGAGTCGCATGCGTTGGCGAGCTGATCGTAATCGAGGTATTTTGGGACCTATGATGTCGCCAGAAAGTGCTAGGCGTTCTTATGATGCCGCAGAAGAGCAGCAAAATCAGCGTTTAAAAGCGAATGCTTTTGTTGGAACTCAGAGTCAAGTGATCACAAAATTGCATCAACTAGCGGATGAGTTGGAGATTGAAGAAATTGTCGTAATCACCTGGGCGCATGATTACGCGGTGAGAGCAAGATCTTATGAGTTGCTTGCATCCGCAATCCAATAATTATCAAGATGTCAAATCAATCACACAAACACTGGTTAGGTTTATTGATAGCCGCGTTGGGTTCTATTTTGTTTTCTGCGAAAGCCATTATTGTTAAGTTAGCTTATCAAGATGCGGTAGATCCAGTAACTTTTCTTGCCTTGCGTATGGTATTTGCTTTGCCATTTTTTTGGTTCGCGAATTACTGGTTTTCCCGCGGTAAACAGCAGCGTCGATTAACGACCGTTGAGGTGGTGCAATTATTTCTTTTAGGTTTTGTTGGTTATTACTTTTCAAGTTTGATGGATTTTGTTGGTTTGCAGTACTTAACTGCAGGTGTGGAGCGAATCATCTTATATCTAACGCCAACCTTAGTTGTTTTAATTTCATATTTTTTTCTTAAAAAGAAAATTTCAACATTTCAATGGCTTGCGTTGGTCGTGGCATATCTTGGTGTTGTGACTGTTTTTATGGATGATTTGGCTTGGTCGGATCAGATTGTTTTAGGATCTGTTTGCGTTTTTATTAGTGCGTTAACGTATGCGACTTATTTAATCCTATCGGGTGAGTTAGTTGCTAAGGTCGGAAGTGTGCGATTAGTTTGTTATGCCAGCACAGGCTCTATGATTTTTGCCCTTATTCATGCATTCACGACTGATCCAAATGCACTGCTGGTGCAAACGCCGAAGGTCTATCTCTTGAGTCTATTTAATTCCATTTTTTGTACGGTGATTCCGATGATTTTGATCATGACCTCAGTTCGTCGGATTGGGTCATCGTTAACTTCTCAAGCGGGGATGGTGGGGCCAGTAGCAACTATTTTTTTGGGTTGGGCGTTTTTATCGGAAGTTCCAAGAACAACGCAAATAATTGGCACAATTATCATTTTGATTGGGGTAAGTTTTTTATTGAAAGCACAGCCCCCAGTAAAGCCAATTAATCAGAGTGCGGTTGATTAATGAAGAAAAAAAGGCGAAGTTATCGCCTTTTTAAAATGAAAGCGTCATGCTCGATTTATTTCGATTTAATTCCGAAAATTGTGTAAGCTGGGCAAAAACGAAAAATGCCAGTGGCGAGGGGAACAACGCCAATCCACCCCCAAATGCCGACTACATTAGATGCTGCGAGAGCGATTAGAACAAGTCCAGCGATGATACGAATTGCGCGATCAGTTTTTCCAACGTTGCATTGCATAATTTTTCCTAAGTTAAGATGGCGAATGTATTAGTGACTCAATAGTTTTGTCAGTTTTCATAATGATATTAGCATTTTCTAAGGCTTTAATTAAACGCCATAGTGGCTTATTGGTAAGTCCGATATGGATGAAGAGTGATTTTAGATTAGCGCCCAATTAAAATATAACCTTTAACTGTAATTTCAGAATTGTGTAAACTGCCTGTGGTCATTAAACCATTATTTCCTATTCAATATTGATGGTATGCAAAATTCTCTATTAGTTTCCCCTAAACTATTTAATAAAAATTTAATTCTCTTGATTTTTTGTCAAGGATTGTTTCTTGTTAATAATGTTACGTTTATTGCGATTAACGGATTAGTTGGTTTAATGCTTGCTCCTAAGTTTTGGATGGCAACATTGCCAGCGATGGGGTATGTGGTGGGTGGAGCTTTATCAACCACTTTGGTAGCTTATGTTCATAAAAATAAAGGCCGTAAAGCTTCTTTTCAGATTGGCTTATTGGTTGCAGTTATATCTGCATTGATTTGCGCTTATGCTGCCTACAGTAAGAACTTTTGGTTGCTATGCTTTGGTACGCTTGTGGCAGGGTATTACAGTGCAAATGGTCAGTTATATCGATTTGTTGCTGCTGAACTTAGTGCTAACGAATTTAAGGAGAAGGCAATTTCATGGGTTCTGGCGGGTGGAATACTTGGGGCAATTATTGGCCCTAATTTAACGTCATGGACTCAGAATTATTTTTCAGTAAGATTTCTTGGCGGCTACTTGGCATTATGTGTTGCTGGAATGATTGGCCTGATTCTAATTCGCTTAATAGATTTCACTAGCGTCAATCAGGAAGAAGTCAGTCAGGAGGTTAATCGATCGATTTGGGAAATAATGTCACAGCCTGTTTTTGTTGTAAGTGCCATTTGCGCCTCTTTGGGTTACGGGGTTATGAATCTTTTAATGTCGGCCAGTCCCTTGGCTATGCAGACTTGTGGTTTACCATTTGAAAATACGGTATTGGCGCTAGAGTTTCATGTAATTGGTATGTTTGCCCCTGGTTTTTTTACGGGAAGTTTGATTCGTCGATTTGGAACTTTACCAATCATGGGGTTGGGGGTGCTTTTAAATTTAGTATGTATTTTTATCGCAACCACAAGTCAAGATTTTGTTAACTTCTTTTTTAGCTTATTGTTATTAGGAGTTGGCTGGAATTTTCTCTTTACAGGGGGAACAACATTAGCAATGAAAGCTTATCGTCCTGAAGAGAAAGATAAAACACAGGGGGCGTTGAATTTTATTGTTTTTGGAATAATGGCTTTCAGTTCTTTTGGTTCAGGTGCGTTGGTAACTACAAGGGGTTGGACATGGCTTAATTACAGTTCAATTATTCCCGTACTTATTGCCGGGGCATCCATTTTCTGGTTATATGTTTATGGAGCCAAGAGAGGGCTGAAATACTGAGCCCTCTACAAAAGTTCTCAGATTAACGGACGATCCGCTTACCTGTTTTCAATGCGACTGATCCAACACCTCCGCCATTGATAACGTTACTAAATCCATTGCTCAGTAACGCACTTCTTACAGAGGCTGAGCGCATTCCTGATGCGCAATAAACAACGATTGCAGCATCTAGGTTTTTGCAAATGTTTTTGTAATCATGGATTGCGGATCCCATCGGAATATTAAAAGAGCCTTCTATATAGCCAGTACTATATTCGCTGGGAGATCGAACATCGATCAATATGCAATTTTCAGGAATAGTTTGATTCATATTTTTGATAAATGGTCCAAAGATTAATTTTAAGATATTCATATGAGTAGTTGGTAAGTTAACGGAGATTAGTAGTTAAGGAGAATAACTGCTTTAATTCCCATACTTATGGCAATTAAAAGTGAGAAGGTCCCAAATATTTGTTGAATCCTTGGGCCTGAAATACGTTTTGCAATTTGAGTTCCAACGAGCATACCCAATAGAGCTCCGCATGCAAAAGGAATGGCGATGTACCAATTCATATTTCCATAGATAGTTGAGGTGATTACACCCCCAAGGGAGACAATCGTAAGTACGCCAAGCGAGGTGGCGACAATCCAGGTCATCGGTAGGTCTGTGAATTTCTTTAATGAGGGCACAATAATAAAACCGCCTCCAACACCAAGTAGCCCTGAGAAAAAACCAGCCATTGCTCCTGAAAATGCCAAAGATCTAGCGCAGGGTAAGGTCCATATTAATTTACCAATGGAGTCGTCCAATATACAAGGAGGACGTGCAATTTCCTTTTCTTGAATACCTTTTAGTTCATTGTTTGCTTGTTTGAGCATTCGGATTGCTGAAAAACTTAATACCAGTGCAAAAATAAGGGTAAGCGGTTCATTTGGTAATAAATGCGCAACCACAATCCCAAATGGCGCTAGTAGCAATCCAAAGAAAGCCATTAGCATTGCTGCTTTATACCGAAGTATTTTTGCTCGAAGTCCAAAAAATGTGCCAATACCTGCTGAAATTGTTACAGCCAATAATCCGATGGGGCCAGCTTGAGTAATTGAGAGACTCATGCCGAACGTTAGGAGTGGAACAGATAGAATTGCACCTCCAGCTCCGGTAATGGATAAAACTAATCCAACAATACTGCCAAGCATTAAAGGGATTAGTGCATTAATTGACATAAGTTGCTTTATGAAAAGTGTTCACATGAATATTTTATGATACTTTGTAATAAATATATATAAT
>CAYFKO010000054.1:0-10439 GCA_964343765.1 uncultured Polynucleobacter sp.
ACATTGGAACTAAACGGGAGTTAAACTCCCGTTTAGTTTTTGTAGAATCTGATAAATTAATTAAAAATATAAAAAACTCAATGACATTGAGTTAATTAAGGGGGGATTATGGATTTATCATCAACAAGTTTTTGGTTGGCTTTAGGCTCAATCATTGCAACGAATATTTTGTTATCGGGTGATAACGCAGTGGTGATTGCGTTAGCTTCTCGCAACTTGCCGCCAAAGCAACAAAAGCAAGCAATTTTCTGGGGAAGTGCTGCCGCAATTGTTTTGCGAATTATCCTCACCATTACTGCTGTTCAATTGCTCACCATGCCATATTTAAAAATGGTCGGCGCAGTATTGCTTCTCTATATCGGTATTCAATTAATGGCAGACAGTGATGATGATGGCGATATGCACGGTCACACCAATATTTGGGGTGCAATTAAGACGATCCTAATTGCCGATTTGGTTATGAGTTTAGATAACGTCGTGGCAGTTGCCGCTGCTGCACAAAAAGGTCCTGAAGAGTCACGCTTACTTTTATTGCTGATTGGTCTTGGCCTGAGTATTCCACTGATTATTTTTGGAAGTACTTTGTTGTTAAAAGTGATGGAGCGTTTCCCAATCATTATCGTTTTGGGCGCAGCTTTATTAGGCTTATTGGCAGGTGAAATGTTTGTCGACGATCCAGCCATTAAAGCATTTATGGATTCAAACTTGATGGAGCCGCATACCACTTTCCAGGTCATTGGAGTGGCTTTGGTAGTTGGGGTTGGATATTGGCTTAAACGCAAAGCTGTCAAAGCTAGTGACTAAGTCTGATGACTCAAGAAAACGAAGGCCGGGTAAATCCGGCCTTTTTATTTTCCAAAAAATCTTATGCAATAAGCGTAAATTCTTACGCGACTGTCATCTCGATAAATTAAAAAATCAAGGAAGCTATCACTCCGTTAATTAAAGGAGTGAATATGAATTACCCAGTAATCAGTCAAGAACTTGATCGCATAACTAAATATAGTGAACGTGGCTTTACCTTAATAGAGTTGATGGTGGTCGTTGCAATTATTGCCATATTAGCTGCCATTGCAATGCCGCAATATCAGGATTACATGGCGCGTGGAAGAGTTGCTGAGGGTTTGACTATGGCAGCTAGTGCAAAACTATTGGTATCAGAAGCTTATGCAGCCAATGGGCCTGGTGCTATGGATCAATTAACTGCCGGTGCGCATAAATCGGTTTCGAGTACGAGTGTTCAATCGATTGTGATTGAAGACTCGGGTGCAATCTTGATTTCCTATACATCGGCAGTAGCGCCTGAGGATAAAAATTTGTTGATTCTGTACCCGAGTAACAATCCGAAAGATGAATCCAAAGCAATTGATTTGGCTAATAAGAAAATCAAGGAGCCTTGGAATGGGACTTGGTCTTGCAAAGGAAACGGGTCAACTTTGCCCGCGAACTTGCTTCCTAGTGAGTGTCGATAAATTGTCATGAACGAACGCAATAAACATGCAATGGCGACCATGTTGGATAACCTTACAGCCTCAGCAGTTATTGCTGGGGTGGTATTGGTTTTTAGAGAAAATATTGAATTCCCGACAAAAGAGTTGGCTCTTCTGATTTTTGCCGTGGTATTTTTATTGACTGCTAGTTTCTGCTTAAGAGGAGATTGATATGAATTTAACTTGGCAGAAATTGATTTGGTTTTGGTTGTTATTGTCCCCATTATTAGGAACGGCAGCATTTGCAATCTACAAAGATAAAAAGAAGCCTAAAAAACACCAATGCTTTAAACGGCGTATTCGCTTAAAGCAAGGTTAAGTATTAAGCCTTCCACTCGCCTGATTTCCCGCCACTCTTCTCAAGTAAACGAATGTTTTGCATAGTCATGCCTCGATCGACGGCTTTACACATATCGTAAATTGTCAGAAGCGCTACTTGAACTGCAGTTAAAGCCTCCATTTCCACGCCGGTTTGACCAACTGTTTCTGCAGTTGCGGAACAGATAACTGAATTATCTTTTTCGGAAATTTCGAAATCTACAGAAAGATGTGTCAAGCTAATAGGGTGGCATAACGGAATTAGCTCGCTAGTTCGTTTCCCGCCTTGGATGCCAGCAATTCTGGCAATGCCGAGCACATCACCTTTTTTATGGGTGCCTGCGATAATGAGATCAAGTGTATTTTTTTGCATGGTGATCGTGCCGGTAGCCTTAGCCACGCGCTTTGTGTGCGCTTTATCGCCAACATCCACCATATGAGCTTCACCAGCTTGATTAAAATGCGTTAATGTATTCATATCTGTCTTTGTACCATAGGACTGTCATTTGAAAAAGAGTGTAATTGCTTTATTGATTGCGAGTTTATTGGGGTCTCAATTGGCCCCGGTAGTGGTGTTGGCTGTTGAGACTAAAAAGCCAGCCAATGCTGCAAATCCAAATGCCATTGATTCAAATGAGCCGCCTTTATTTGCTCCTCAGCAAATCATTCTGCCAGACATGGGCGATGCGACTACATCCAGCATGACCAGTATTGACGAAAAGCGCTTGGGTGAACGTATCATGCGCGAAATTCGTAAAGATCCTGATTATTCAAGAGACTGGGTGTTGTATGACTATTTCAACCAGATAGGTAAAGAATTAGTTAGTGCAGCTAAACGTAACCGAATTACTGGATCAGATACTTCTGGGCCTCTAGGACCTAAGTTTGAATTCTTTGCAGTCAGGGATCGCACGATTAATGCATTTGCACTTCCTGGGGGCTATATTGGTGTCCATACAGGGTTGTTAGTGACGGCAGACTCCGAATCTGAATTAGCATCGGTACTTGGTCACGAAATTGGCCACGTTACGCAAAAACATATTGCGCGCTCAAGTGGGCAAGGTGGATCGAGTGCGCTGATTATTTTGGCATCCATGTTGCTTGCAGGGCTTGCAATCCGAAACAATTCGGGTGCTGCGCAGGGGTTAGCGGTTGGCGGACAAGCTTTAGCGATTCAGAATCAGTTGTCATATTCGAGAGAAGCTGAGCGTGAGGCTGATCGTGTGGGGCTGCAGATTCTATCGGGTAGTGGTTTTGATGTGACTGGCATGATCACATTCTTTCAGAAACTTCAGCGCGCTAATAGCATTATGGATGCTGGAGTTCCTGCGTATGTTCGAACTCACCCATTAACCATTGAGCGAATTTCAGATCTACAAGATCGTGTGCGCTTAATGCCGCAAAAGAAAATTAGCCCTTCCTTAGAGTTTTATTTAATGCAAGCTCGTGCCAAGTTAGAGCAGCAGGGGCGATATTCTGAGTTACTTGAAACGCGGCAGTTTTTTGAAAACCTAACGCAATCAACGAATCCAGCTAAGCAAATGGAGGGTTTTTATGGACTCTCAATCTTGGCATTAAAAGAGAATAAATTAGATGAAGCAGAGTCCATGCTTAAGAAAAGTCGCGACTTGGCGAGTCATGCTAATGGTGGATCGCCAATTGTTCGAACTGGATTAGCGTTTGAAATTACCAATAGTCAAATTGCATTACAGCGTAAACGTTACGATCAAGCTTTGTCATCTGCCCAACTTGCCATCAAGCTCTATCCTGGATCTAAGGCGGCGGGTATGTCGATGGTTGAAGCGATGTTTGCGGCTGGCAAAGTAAATGAAGCGGTCAGTTGGCTTAAACAACGAGTTCGTATAACTCGCGAGGATGCTGATTTGTGGGATTTGCTGGCTCGTGGTTATGGGCTTCAGAATAAATTAGCTGCCCATCATGCTGCATTAGCAGAAAAATTTGCAATCGAGGGTGCCTTGCCAGGTGCTATTGAGCAGCTTCGAATCGCCAAAAAAGAGGGTGGAAATGATTTTTATCAACTCTCTGAAATTGAGGCTCGCATGCGTACATTTGAAGCAATGTATCGCGAGGAGCAAAAAGAAGGTGGTAAAGGCGAGAGTGGTCGTTAATCAAGCGTGGGGTTTGGCTATAAAGCTAAATTCATGAGCAATATCTTCACTCATCATGCTATGAATTGGAATGGCAATGCCTTGCCAATCGAATGTGCCAGTAAGGTTGCACGCATTATGTTCAATGGATGCTAGCCCTGAAAATATTTCTAAATCATGGTCATGTAACAGTACGACACTTCGTTGAGGTGAACTAGCAAATTCATTGGCGCCAACTTCTTTGGTGTATGCCAAATTACTTTCTAAGAGAATTTGCCCGTTTTCATCAAGATAGCAGGCGATAGGGTTAATTGTTTGCCCTGTCGTGGTTTGTAGAGTCCAGCCGTTGTTCTCGTTTGGAATCAGGCGAGCTACCCAAGGGGTGTAGTCTAGGGTGACAAAGACGCGTTGAGGCCCATTTTGAAAAAAGAAGGCACCTTGTTGGTCTTGCACAAAATTACGTTGAATAAATTCTTTTAATGCTTCATGTTTGATGACGTCGCCCGGCAAATGATTCTGCTGCGCAAATTCATTACGCATACGCCATTCACCGCGACGGTCAAGTGCAAGCCACCCGTAGCAAAAAGGAACATTTGGCCACTTTTTGAGAGAGTCTAAAACTAGCTGATCCACAGCAGCAATTCTTAGTGAAAGCCGTGATCGCCCGCAAATGAGGGGGATTGGATTAAGTCTTTAGGAACTTGGCTTGCGTGAAGGTGTGCAATTTGCCAACCTTTTGATCCCTGAATCAATACGGTAGTCATATTAATAAAAAGAGCAGGCTCTAAAAAATGTTCGCCAAGACGAACCGCTTCGGTTGAGTCAATAAATGAGACACCCATTGAACTATGAGCAATCGCTGATAAATTATCTAAAATTAAAGGGCGGGAACTAAGCATGCCTTTGAAACCTTCTCTAAGTTCGCTATGGCCAACCAGTCGAACTCCATCCGGTAAGACGCAACTCACAGAGTCTTCTTCAAACCACAAGCTCAGAGCACCTTCTAAATCTCCCTTACGCAAACTTTCACGCCAGGCTTCGACAACTTCTTCGGGATATTGAAATAGGCGTGCATAGCGAGGCATGGCTTATCCTTTTTTTTGGATGATCGTACTTAATTCGGTAAAAGCAAGTTCGGGTGAAATTTGTTTAAGGCAGTTTAGGTGCCCAAGTGGACATTGTCTTTTGTGACAAGGGCTGCAGTCAAGCCCTAGCCAAATAGGCTTGGCAAACTTAGATAGGGGTGGAGTATGTTTTGGGTCACTTGATCCAAACATTGCTATTTGCGGGACTTCGAATGCTGCAGCGACGTGCATCATGCCTGAATCATTGCTGACCATGGCTTCACTAATGCTAACGAGAGCAATTGATTCTTCCAGAGACATTTCCCCACATAAATTCTTAATGCGAGATTGGTATGAAGGGGTAATTGCATTGCGGATTGCATCTCCTGCAATGTGATCTTTCTGACTGCCAATGATTGTGACAACAGCCTGGCTATCACTGTTCAAGATGTGTTGCGCTAATTTTGCAAAATGATCCAATGGCCATTGTTTGGCAGGTCCATATTCAGCACCCGGCGCTAAGACGTAGAGCTTGAATTCATTTGGTTGCGTTTCAAACCACTGAACTAATTTAGCTTGAACTTGAGTTCGCAATAATTCAGGAGTTCTAAGAGTTGGAAAGCCAAATTGCGTGGCTCTATTGAAGTTGGCAAGATTTGCGTAGTGCGCGACCATCGAGGGGCGATTTTTTTTCGATGGATTACGTCGAATGCGATTGAGAAGTCCAATGCGCATTTCGCCTAAGTAGCCCACGCGAACCGGTATTTTTGCAAGCCAAGGAATTAGCGCAGATTTCCAACTATTCGGTAAAACATAAGCTTCGCTATATTGTTTACTACGTAATTTTTTTGCTACTTCTAAGCGGGTGCTAAGTCCAAGAGAGCCATGTTTAAAGTCTGCTGTGATAACTTCATCAACTTCTTTGCAGGCGGAAAAGATGGGGGCCACCCAAGGGGTGGCAATCACATCAATGGTTTTTTCTTGTTTGGCAAGTTCTGCCAAAAGAGGCTGAGCCATGACGGCATCCCCAATCCAGTTGGGGGCGATCACCAGGACTCTGGTCATCTTAGCTTAGTGACCGTGAACTTTGGCGCCAGGCTTGAGGCGATATTCAGTGCCGCAATAAGGGCACTTGGCATGCCCTGTGTGTGCGACATCTAAAAACACTTTTGGATGCAAATTCCAAGAAGCGGTGGCACCAGTCGGGCAGTGCAAAGGTAAATCGTGAGCGTCGACTTCTATTGGAGTGGTAGTTTGAGTCATGATCCTTCAATCATTAAACAAGAGTTAACCAATGACGATAGCGATCATTTTTACCGGCGATCGTATCGAAGAACACTTTTTGAATCTTCTCAGTAACTGGGCCACGTGTGCCATTACCAATTGCACGATCATCGAGTTCGCGAATTGGCGTTACTTCTGCGGCAGTTCCAGTGAAGAAAGCTTCGTCTGCGCAGTACATTTCATCGCGTGTGATTCGTTTTTCGCGAACTTCAATACCTAAATCTTTTGCGATCGTGATGATTGCATCACGCGTAATGCCATCGAGGCAAGATGCAAGGTCAGGTGTAAACAAGATGCCGTTACGAACGATAAAGACGTTTTCGCCGGAACCTTCGGAAACATAACCATCGGTATCGAGTAAGAGAGCTTCATCGTAACCGTGAGCAGTTACTTCTTGGTTCGCAAGAATTGAGTTGATGTAGTAACCGGACGCTTTTGCGCGTACTAATGAAACATTGACGTGATGGCGTGTGTAGGAGGATGTTTTAACGCGAATACCTTTGTTAAGGCCATCTTCGCCTAAATATGCGCCCCATTCCCAAGCAGCAATTGCCATATGGATTGTGTTTCCACGCGCTGAAATACCTAACTTTTCAGAACCAATCCAAGCAATTGGACGTAAATAGCATGAGCTTAATTTATTGGCGCGAACTACCTCGAGTTGAGCATCGCTGATGGTTTTTTCATCAAAAGGTAATCCCATTTGGAAAATTTTTGCTGAATTAAACAAGCGTTTTGTATGCTCAGGCAAACGGAAGATTGCAGTGCCTTGTTCTGTTTTATAGGCGCGAACACCTTCAAAAACAGCCATGCCGTAGTGGAGACTGTGAGTGAGAACATGGACGTTTGCATCGCGCCAAGGCACGAGCTTGCCATCAAACCAAATAAAACCATCACGATTAGCCATTGACATGTAATTTTCCTTGCAACATTAAGCTTTGAATTTCTAATTGTAGAACAGGCTTCGCGCTAGGGACAGACCCCCTTTTAATCGGCTAAAAATCAGCTAGGTACTTGCCAAATAAACTTGGCAAAATCAGAGGGTTGATTTCATTTAAGCGGTAAAATTACGCTTTTGAAATATCAGAGAATTTTTTGCGGATTTTTCCCTAAATTTTTCTAAAAAACTTTTAAAAATCAATAAATTATGCCAGCCTCTAAATTTCTTAATATTGTTCGCTTAAGCGACTTGGTTGCCAATCATCAATTAAAAGGCAAAAAAGTCTTCATTCGGGCCGATTTGAACGTACCGCAAGATGAGTCTGGCAAGATTACCGAAGATACCCGTATCCGCGCCTCCATCCCTGCTATTCAGATGTGTTTGGATGAGGGGGCGGCAGTCATGGTCACCTCACATTTGGGTCGGCCAACCGAGGGCGAGTTAAAGCCAGAAGATTCATTAGCGCCGGTAGCAGATCGTTTAGCAGAGCTTCTAGGAAGAAAAGTAGCATTGATTCGTAATTGGGTTGATGGCGGTTTCGAGGTTGAGCCGGGTGAGGTAGTTTTGTTAGAGAACTGCCGTGGCAATAAGGGTGAGAAGAAAGATAACGATGAGTTAGCCCAAAAAATGGCTAAATTGTGTGATGTTTATGTCAATGATGCCTTTGGTACAGCACATCGTGCAGAGGCGACAACGCATGGCATGGCGAAATATGCCCCTGTTGCTTGCGCGGGCCCTTTGATGGAAGCAGAGTTAGAGGCTCTCAGTAAAGCGTTAAACAATCCAAAACGCCCATTGGTTGCCATTGTTGCGGGATCAAAAGTTTCGACAAAGTTAACGATTCTTAAATCATTGGCTGAAAAGGTTGATCAATTGATTGTTGGTGGAGGTATTGCAAACACCTTTATCTTGGCGGCAGGTTTGCCGATTGGTAAATCTTTAGCTGAAACGGATTTGGTTGGTGAGGCTAAAGCAATTATGGATATGATGACCAAGCGTGGGGCATCGGTTCCTATTCCCGAGGACGTTGTCGTTGCGAATGAATTATCGCCACTTGCGCGTGCAAATCGTGTGCCAGTCGATGAAGTTGCTGAGGACGACATGATTTTAGATATTGGGCCAAAAACATCCGCCAAACTTGCGAGCATCATTGCTCATGCAGGTACGATTGTGTGGAATGGTCCAGTAGGCGTTTTTGAAATCGATCAGTTTGGTGGTGGTACCAAAATGTTGGCGGCAGCGATTGCGCATTCTCCAGGATTTTCGATTGCAGGTGGCGGCGATACCTTGGCTGCTATCTCTAAATACGGTATTGAAAAACAGGTTGATTACATTTCGACTGGCGGTGGTGCTTTCCTAGAGTTCTTGGAGGGCAAATCATTGCCTGCATTTGCAGTTCTATTAGAGAGAGCAAGTAAATGAGTTTGACTCGCGCTACAAAGATTGTGGCTACCCTCGGTCCAGCATCGAGTGATCCTAATGTTTTAGTTGAGATGGTTCGTGCTGGTGTGGATGTTGTGCGATTAAATTTTTCGCATGGCACAGCAAAAGACCATCAAGATCGCGCACAACTTATTCGAGATGTATCTCAAAAGGCCGGACGAGAAATAGCCATCATGGCTGACTTGCAGGGGCCAAAAATTCGAGTTGGTAAATTTGAGCAGGGCAAAATTTTCTTAGAAGTTGGCGATAAATTTATTTTGGATGCTAACTGCACTATGGGCGATCAAACCAAAGTTGGTCTTGATTACAAAGATTTACCAAATGATGTGATGACTGGTGATCAGTTGCTTCTCAATGATGGCTTGATTGTGATTCGTGTTGAAAAGGTCGAGGGGACTTGCATTCATACAGTGGTTGAGTTGGGTGGTGAGTTATCGAACAACAAGGGTATCAATCGTGCGGGTGGTGGCCTAACTGCTCCTGCTCTTACTGAAAAAGATAAAGAAGATTTACAGACGGCGATTAATTTGGGCGCCGATTACATTGCGATTAGTTTTCCAAAGAATGCAGATGATATGCATCTTGCTAGGCAGCTTGCTCGAGAAGCGAGCGCTAAAACGGGCCATAGTGTTCGTTTAATTGCCAAAATTGAGCGAGCTGAGGCAATCATGCCCGGTGTTTTGGAAGAAATTATCGAGGCGTCTGATGGCATTATGGTGGCGCGTGGCGATTTAGCGGTTGAGGTTGGTAATGCAGCAGTGCCTGCGTTGCAAAAGCGCATGATTTCATTGGCGCGCAAAGCAGATAAGCTAGTGATTACGGCGACTCAAATGATGGAGTCGATGATTGTTAATCCCGTGCCAACTCGAGCAGAGGTAAGTGATGTTGCCAATGCGGTTCTTGATGGTACGGACGCTGTGATGTTGTCTGCTGAAACGGCAGCTGGTAAATATCCTGTGAAAACCATTGAGCAAATGGCCGCTATTTGTTTAGCAGCAGAGCGATCTGAAACGCTCAGTCTGGACGATGATTTTATGGATCAAACCTTTACTCGGATTGATCAATCTATTGCGCTGGGTGCTCTTTTTACGGCTTACCATTTAAACGTCAAAGCCATTGCGGCGTTAACGGAATCTGGTTCGACAGCACTTTGGATGAGTCGTCATAAAATTCATACGCCAATTTTTGCCTTGACCACGCGCGTTCAAACGCAACGTGCTATGTCAATGTATCGCAATGTCACCCCTTTAAGACTTGATGTCAGTACTGATAAAGATATTGCCATGCGTCAGGTAGAAGAACGTTTGTTATCCATTGGTGTTGTTGATCGAGGCGACATCATTGCTCTGACCTGTGGAGAGCCAATGGGGACTGTGGGCGGAACGAATACGCTCAAGATTGTTAAGGTTAAGTAATACTAATTTTTATCCGGAGAATTTATGCCACTCGTATCAATGAGACAACTCTTAGATCATGCAGCTGAAAACAGCTATGGTTTACCTGCGTTCAATGTCAACAATCTTGAGCAAGTTCAAGCAATTATGTCTGCGGCGGATCAAGTCGGAGCGCCGGTGATCATGCAAGCTTCTGCAGGTGCTAGAAAATATGCTGGCGAAGCTTTCTTGCGTCATTTGATTGAGGCAGCTGTCGAAGCCTATCCGCATATTCCGGTGGTGATGCACCAAGATCATGGGCAAAGTCCAGCAGTTTGTATGGCAGCTATTAAAAGTGGCTTTACAAGTGTGATGATGGACGGTTCACTCATGGAAGATGGCAAATCAGTTGCAAGCTA
>CAYFKO010000055.1:0-10398 GCA_964343765.1 uncultured Polynucleobacter sp.
ATCGGGCTTCCATGGCCCAAGAAAAGAACGGGCAATTTTTGGGAGTGCGCGAGAGACATGCTTAGCCTTTTAACTGTTTAGTGATTTGAGCAACACGCTCTCCAAACAGGCGAGCAGTTTCAATGTCGCCTGGCAGTACTTCATCAGCGCTTGCGTCTGAAGGGGTTTGCATCATGGCGCCAGATGATGAACCTACGAAGTTGATGTCATTACGTTGTGCAGCTTTGCTATTCGAAGGCATAAGACCTGTGCCAACCCAAATGCCGCTGTGTTGCATGGCTAACGTAAATAGATAGTGGAGTGTTGAGAGTTTGTCACCGTTCATTGTGGCTGAATTTGTAAAGCCGCCAAACACTTTGTCTTTCCATCCTTGTGTGAACCAAATTTTTGAAGAGGCATCCGCAAATTTTTTAAATTGCCAGCTAACAGTACCCATGTATGTAGGTGAGCCCATGATGATCGCATCAGCTGCGTTAAGCGTATTCCATTGGGCCTCAGTCAAGTTTCCTTCAGCATCAATTTGTATAACTTCACCGCCTGCACCTTTAGCAATCGCTTCGGCTTGTTTAATTGTGTGGCCATAACCACTATGAACTACTACAGCAATTTTTGTCATGATCTTTCCTTTTGTAATATTTGATGAATTAATAATTAACCGGCTTGAATCGGTAAGTCGAACAATAAAATTTCTGCTTGTTCGCCATTTGTGATCTCAATAGAAGGTTCCTCTGCCATCATGGCAGCATCCCCAGCTGATAGTCGATGCCCATTAACATCGATGGAACCTTTTGCGACGTGCAAATAAGCAATTCGATTGTTTGCGAGTAGGTGTTGAACTTTTTCTGAGTCGTCCACTAGTGCTGCAAATAGCTTGGCGCTTGAGTGAATCGTTACAGAACCATCTTCACCATTGGGGGAGGCGACAAGTCGTAATTTGCCGCGTTTTTCTTCGGGGGCAAAGAAGGTTTGTTCATAGCTAGGTGAGACGCCGATAACATCCGGTTGAATCCAGATTTGCAAGAGGTGAGTGGTTGCGTCTTTGGCGTGGTTGAATTCACTATGAAGAACGCCTTTACCTGCACTCATACGTTGCACTTCATGAGGCAGAATGGCTTTGCCATTTCCCATGCTGTCTTTATGAGCGAGCTCGCCTTCGAGAACGTAGGTGATGATTTCCATGTTCTTGTGACCATGGGTGCCAAATCCCATACCGGGAGCAATCCAGTCCTCATTAATAACTCGTAGAGGGCCAAATCCCATGAAATTTGGGTCGTAGTAGTCGGCAAATGAGAAACTATGGAAAGATTTAAGCCATCCATGATCTGCGTAGCCGCGCTCGTTTGATAGTCGTTTGATTAGCATGTAAGTACTTTACTGTTTTAATAGGGAATTAGGTGTAGCTTCATTTGATGGCATCATTCAAAAAATTTGAATGAAAATCAATGTATTGATAACCTTTATCGGAGATTGAAATGCAAGTACGTCGATATTTAGCCCTTTGTTTTGTGGCGGTAATGTGTTTGGGAGGCTCTTTGGGGCAAGCTCAGGAGGTTTATCCATCCAAGCCGATTAAGTGGTTGGTGGGCTTTCCTGCGGGTGGTGCTGCAGACTATTTGGCTCGTCAAATGGCCAATCAAATGGGTAAGCAGATGAACCAATCCATCGTGGTGGAAAATCGCCCGGGTGCTGCAGGAATTATTGCTACTGAAGCAGCGGCTAAATCGCCTGCAGATGGATATACCGTCTTAACTGGCGATAACGGGGCGATGGTATTTCATTCGGCCATGTACAAGAAGCTTCCTTACGATCCTAAGGATTTTGCTCCGGTAGGCTTTATGGGTAACTTCCCATTAATTTTGGTAGTTAATCCGGATACACCATTTAAGACGGCAAAAGCTTGGTTAACATTGGTTAAGAAAAATCCTGGCAAATTCTCATTTGCATCCCCGGGCACAGGAAGTCCGCATCATATGGCGATGGAATTGTTAAAAGATCGCGCCAAATTAGATCTAGTTCATGTGCCTTATCGTGGCACAACCCCAGCCTTACAAGATGTTATGTCTGGTCAGGTGCCAATGATGATTATTGATACGGCAGGTGGACTTGCTCAAATTCGTGCAGGTAAAGTTGTTCCGCTTGCTGTGTTGTCGCATAAACGAATTTCAGCGTTGCCAGATGTTCCAAGTGTTGAAGAGTTGGGCATTAAAAATTTCCAAGTGACGGGATGGCAGGCTTTGTATGTCCCAAAAGGTACGCCGGATTTGATTATTCAAAAACTAAATCAAGAGTTGGTAGTGGCCTTGAATGATCCTGAAGTGAAAAAACGTTTACAAGATTTCGGGATTGAAACTGCGCCCAGTGATCCCGCAACCCTTGCAAAGTTTGTTGAAAGAGAAACTGCGCTTTGGCATAAGCTGATTGCGGACCGCCACTTGAGTGCTGAGTAATTGCCGCAATGAAACGAGCAGCCATAACGCCTGAAGCCCTAGAAACGCTTGCGTTAGTTGCGCAAGAAGGGAGTTTTGCTGCGGCTGCTCGTAAATTAGGCAAGGTTCCTTCAGCCTTGACCTATAGCATGCGTGTGCTTGAAGATGAATTAGATGTTTTGTTATTTGATCGAAGTTCCAAGCATGCTCAACTTACTCCGGCGGGTAAAGAGTTGCTTCTTGAAGGTAATCGTTTGTTGCTGGAAATGGATTCGATTGCGAATCGAGTGAAGCGAGTGGCTACTGGCTGGGAGCCTGAGTTAACGATTGCGTTTGACAGCATTATTTCGCAAAAAATTGTTTTGCAATTAGTGAATCAATTTTTGGAATTAAATCCACCAACACGTTTGCGCTTACGTTATGAAGTATTGTCAGGAACTTGGGAGTCTCTACTTCGTGGAGAGGCCGATATTGCAATTGGGGTAAGTGAGCAACAAAATGTCTCGGGGGTTATGGTCGAGTCTTTAGGGAAGTTATCGTTGGTTTTTGTTGTTAGCCCTAATCATTCTCTTGCTAATTATCAAGGTGTTATAGATGCTGATGTCTTAATGCAGCATCGTGCGATTGCAGTAGCGGATAGTGCTAGGCATTTAGAACCGATGACGATTGGTTTGTTGCCTGGGCAAGATGTGCTGACTGTGCCTACTATGGATATGAAAATTCAAGGGCAACTTAAAGGGCTGGGATGTGGTTTCTTGCCAGAGTCGATTGCACGACCTTATCTTGAAAACGGACAGCTCATTCAGAAAGAAGTACTCAATATTAGGCGCGAGGTGCCAGTGGGTTATGCATGGAGGACAACTCGAATGGGCGCTGGAATAAATTCGACAGATGGGTTAGCATTACGCTGGTGGCTTGAAGCACTGTCGCATGAAGCGACTCGTCTTGCTCTGCTACAGGATTATTAATTATAAAAATTACAAGGGGAGAGTATGCATCGCATTAGTCCAGTCATTTTTGCCGTAGTGATGGGCTTTTTCATGTCTTCGACCGTCACTATTGTGATGGTACTCATCAATGTCGGATACAGCGATGGTTTTTTTGGTAAGTGGGTGATTTCGTGGATTGAAACCTATCCGGTAGTGACCGGTTGCATCTTAGCGTATCGACCTGTGGCGATGCGGATCACAAGTCGAGTGATGGGTATTCTGACTAAGGCGTCAGAACACCCGCATGGATAAATTAACCTAAAACGAAGCCAATATGAGCAGCAGCTAAGGCAAACAAAATTGCCAAGCTTGTTGCGATAGCAAGCATCACGATGAGCGTGATCATCTTTTTGTTAATTTCTTCTTTAGGTTCGTTGTGCCATTCATTCATGATTTAGATCCAATCGAGTTCTTAAAAAGCGTTAATTTACGCCCAGGGCATATTATCCACTACTTTTAGGCGATTTCGCTAAAAATCCAATAGGGTGCGCCAGGGCCTTTATTAGACTTGGTTTAGTAGTCTTCTGACCTCGAGTGCTACTTCGGTAGCGGTCAGTCCTAGAGGGCCAATGGCTCCTTTATTGGGGACTTTCCCTTTTACTAAATTATCGGCAGCCAGAGCGTGCAGTTGAACGCCTAAACAGCTTGCTTCCCAAGCGTTGAGCTCATGCTTTATTCCTTGAGCGATGAGTGCCGCGATGATGCCGGTGAGGGTGTCACCCATTCCGCCAGATCCCATGCCTGAGTTTCCTTCTTGGCAAATTTGAAGGCTTTGATTGGGGGCTAGGCATAAAGTGCCATGTCCTTTTAAAACCACAATGGCATTTGATTTTTCAACAAGCTGATGAATCGCAAGTATGCGGTTTGTTTGTACTGCATCTGAAGTTGAATGAAGAAGATTAGCGGCTTCGCCTGGATGAGGTGTTAGAACCGAAGGCGACTGGCGGGACTTAAGTAAATCAATTAGTGAAGGATGTAAAGCCAATAAATTGAGAGCATCGGCATCGAGTACTAAGGGGATGTTTGATTTGAGGCAATTTTCCAGTAGAAGCTGTGCTTGTTCTGATTGACCGAGTCCTGGGCCGATAGCGATAACGCTTGCAGTTAAGTTAGTTAAGTCACTCGCACTTCGTAACATTAATTCGGGGTGCTCAGAAACTAGCAAAGGTCTGGGATTAGCAAGAAACGCAATTTCAACCCAGCCGGCACCGCTATACATGGCAGCGATGCCACTAAGGACTGGTGCTCCAGTCATGGAGTCAGCGCCGCCAATGATGAGGACTCGACCCCCATGTCCTTTGTGTTCATCCTCCTGACGTTTAAGTTTTTTAATCAGTGGGATGGTGTTTAAAGTAGATGGGGAGGGCAATTTAACCTCTACCGACAAACGGCATCTTCGTTGCCATAATGGTCATGAATAGTACATTGGTTTCTAATGGAAGTGCAGCCATTTGTGCAACGGCTGCTCCAACTTGGTTCACATCCATGCGCGGTTCAACTTTAGTTGAGCCATCTGCTTGAATAATTCCGGCTGCCATCCGGTTTGTCATGTCAGTTGCAGCATTTCCAATATCAATTTGTCCGCAGGCGATGTTGTAAGAACGACCGTCTAGTGCGAGTGATTTTGTCAGGCCTGTCATAGCATGTTTGGTGGCGGTATAAGGTGCGGAAAATGGTCTAGGGGCATGTGCAGAAATGGAGCCATTGTTGATGATGCGACCACCTTGAGGGGATTGGTCACGCATCATGCGAAAGGCTGCCTGAGAGCATAAAAATGCGCCCGTTAAATTGACATTAAGAACTGCTTGCCATTGTTCAAAGCTTAAATCTTCAAACGGCATTGCAGGAGTACCCATTCCGGCATTATTAAATAAAACATCTAAGCGTCCGAATTTGGATTTGATTTCATTAAATAAATGATCGACGTCGGCGGGTTTGCCGATATCTGCCGCAACAGCTAAGGCTCGATCGGAGGCATTTGCCTCATTGATCGCGGCGTCTAGCAGATCTTTACGGCGACCAGTGAAGACAACCTGATAGCCCTCTTTTAAAAGTGCGTAAGCGGCAGCTTTGCCAATGCCAGTTCCGGCACCTGTGACGAGCGCTACTTTAAGTTTATTAGTCATTTAGTCTCCTTTTTTTATTTCTTGTAGGATTAAATATAAGCCACTTCCCAACACAATTAGCGCGCCAATCACGACATTAAATCCAGGCGATTGATTAAAGACAATCATGCCAACGAGCGTCATGTAAATAATTTGTTGATATGAATACGGTGATAAGGTATTTGCCTTAGCGTAGCGATAGGCTAGAGCCAAGAGGTAGTGACCGCCAAATCCAAATACGCCCATGCCAACGATGATGAGCCACTGAAATCCATCACGAGGGGATTGCCACGTTGGAAGTGCAAACGGTGTGAGAAGGATTGCGGGTCCGACAGCTGACATTAATTGTGTGGTTGCAGGGTGGTCACTTGCCGCTACTTTTCGCGTCAAGATATTGAAAAAAGCGTAAATAATTGCGCCACCAAGGGCCAAGAACATAGCTGGGTGAAAGCTGTGTCCAAAAGGGTTAAGGATTACGAGTACACCAATAAAGCCAGTACCAATAGCTAGCCATTGATTGAGTGGTAAATGATCTTTCATGAGAACGGAGCTAATCACTGCCACCAAAATAGGGACGGAGAAATTAATTGCGCTACTTTCTGCTAGTTGAAGATACTGAAGTGCACCGAAATAAAGGGCAGTAATCGTACATAGCATTCCTGCTCTTAATAGTTGGAGTTTTAAATTCTTAACTTTAAAAATAGTTAAACCGAATTTCGGAGAAAGTAAGAGGACCGACATAATGCTGTGGAACACAAATCGAAGCCAGACAATTTGTAATAAAGGCATGAACTGCAATAACCACTTGCTGCTGGCATCGAGTCCAGTAAAAAACATCGTCGCAATTGAGACGAAAAGAATGCCGATTTGTCTGTTTTTAGAAGTGTTGTCGTGCAGCATTTGGTAATTTTAGGTGTTTGTCTAATTGGCAGATAGATATTTTAGGTATAGAGTGATTGTTGCAGGTTTTTACTAATGTCGAAGATTTACCTATTAAAAAGGAGTGTGGCATGGATAAGCGTCATTTTCAGGATTGGCAACAAGATAAAGCAAAAGAGCTTTTTGCGCTTTCACACAAGCTCATGGAGACGGCTAAGCAGTTAAGTGAGCATCATGCTGCTGAGCTCAAGGCCGGCATGGAAAATGCAATGAGTTATGCAAAGAGCGCGGCGACTAGTGACTTGACTAAATTGAAAGCATTGCAAGAAAAAGCAAGTAAGGATGCTGCTCAGCGAATGAGCGCATATCAGAAAAAGGTTAAAGCAATGCTTAAGGATATTGGTGACGAAACTGCAGATGAAGCAGAAAAGCACCTAGAAAAAGCTAGGGCGGCTCTCAATGATTGGCTTGAAGAGGCTGGTAAAAAGATGCCTGTAGGAGGGGATCAGCTAGCGAAAGTGGTTAAAGATGTTTCTCAAGCTGGCGCAAAAGTATTTAAAGAAGGGCGCCGTATGATTAATGATGCGGTGGAAGCTGCAGAGAAAAATCTTGAAGATATGGCCAAGAAATCCGGAGGAGCTGCGCCAAGAGCCCCAGTAAAACGTCCCGCAGCCAAAAAGACAGCGCGTAAAACTGCTGCGCGCAAGACTGCTCGTCGTCGCTAATTAGTGGTTCAGTGACAAAACAAAAAAGCCCGGTATCAATTTGATTCCGGGCTTTTTTAATAGCTTGTTTAAGCTTAAATTGCGGTTTCGTTAGTTTCGCCTGTACGAATACGAATCACTTGTTCAACTGGCGATACAAAAATTTTACCGTCGCCGATTTTTCCAGTATTAGCCGCTTTCATGATCGCATCAATGACTGACTCAAGATTGCTAGCGGCAACAACTACTTCAACTTTTACTTTAGGTAAAAAGTCGACCACGTATTCGGCGCCACGGTACATTTCAGTGTGACCTTTTTGTCGACCAAAACCTTTGACTTCAGTGACGGTTAGGCCGTTAACACCAACTTCAGCGAGTGCTTCACGGACTTCATCTAATTTGAATGGTTTGATAATCGCGGTTACTTGTTTCATGATTGATCCTCAATAAGTCAGTTAATCATACCTGAAGCTAATTTTATCCTCGAAATTTCGAGGTGATTGGGTAGCGCCAGTCTCTACCAAACGCGCGTTGAGTTACGCGCACACCTATTGGCGCTTGACGACGTTTGTATTCATTGATTTTAATTAGGCGAGTCACTTTTTCAACATCTGCCGCTAAAAAACCCGCGTCTAGTAAAGATTGGATGGGCTCATCCTTTTCCATGTAGCGCTCTAATATGGCATCTAAAACCTCGTAAGGAGGCAAGCTATCTTGGTCTTTTTGATCTGGTCGAAGTTCAGCAGAGGGTGGGCGAGTGATGATGCGCTCTGGTATGACGGATGAAATCCGGTTGCGGTATTCACAGAGTCGGTATACCAAGGTTTTTGCAATATCTTTAATAACGGCAAAACCTCCTGCCATATCTCCGTAGAGTGTGCAGTAGCCAACCGCCATTTCGCTTTTGTTTCCGGTCGTGAGAACAATTCGACCTGATTTATTTGAAAGTGCCATGAGTAAGGTGCCACGAATACGTGCTTGAATATTTTCTTCGGTAGCATCTACGGGAAGTCCTTTGAATTCGTCTTCTAGCGAACCCTCGAAGGCTTCAAACATAGGTGCAATTGGCATTTCGTCATATTGCACTCCCAAGCGTTTTGCCATGTCTTGTGCATCAATCCATGAAATGTCTGCTGTATAGCGAGAAGGCATCATGACTGCGCGAACTTTATCTGCACCAATTGCATCGACAGCAATCGCTAAGACAAGAGCCGAGTCAACTCCTCCAGATAGGCCAATAATGGCTCCAGGAAAGCCATTTTTACCCAAGTAATCTTTAACTCCTAAAACGAGTGCTTGATAAACCTGTGCCTCAATGGATTCCTCAGGCGCAACCGTGTTTTGTGCGGGTTTGCCGTCTCGAATTTCGACGATGCTCATGCATTCATTAAATTGTGGCAGGCTATGAACAAGTTCCCCAGTTTGGTTAATGACAAATGAAGCACCATCGAAAACCAGTTCATCTTGGCCACCAACGGCATTAACGTAAATCACAGGCAAGTTTGTCTCTAATGCTTGAGCCCTGACGACTTGGCGGCGTTGACCAGTTTTTTCAAGGTGATAGGGTGAGGCATTAGGAATGATGAGTAATTCTGCTCCAGCGTGTTTGGCTTGAGCTGCAGGTCCGGAGTGCCAAGCATCTTCGCAAATAATTAAACCGACTTGGGTTCCATTGACCTCAAAAACACAGGCGCTATTGCCGGGTTCAAAATAACGAACTTCGTCAAATACTTCATTATTGGGAAGTTTTTGTTTTGCATAGCTTGCAATGAGTTGCCCATTACGAATGACGGATGCTTTGTTGTGAAGTGCAAATCCATGAGGGGTTTGTTCGCGCTGAGGGTGTCCAATAACGATGGCAAGCTCAGGATAGAGTTTTGAATCCGCTTTTAGCTGATTGAATGTTTGATCAACTGCGGCAATAAACGCATCCCTAAACAATAAATCTTCAGGTGGGTAACCCGTAATAGATAGCTCTGGCGTAATAAGTAATTTCGCACCATTTTCGTGAGCAAATTTCGCTGCATCACGAATTTTTTGAGCATTTCCTGCCAAATCGCCTAAGCAAGGGTTGCTTTGTGCGATAGCGACCTTAAAGTGAGAGTGTTTCAATGAATTCGGGGACATACTGCAATTATTGCATTTATGTCCCCGACATGACTTAAGAAATTCTTAAATTTGGATTAGTGCTCTTTGTTAAAGCGCTCGATACCGTCCAAGATTTCTTTATGAGCGGCTGCAGGGCCTTCCCAGCCTTTAACTTTGACCCATTTCCCTTTTTCAAGGTCTTTGTAGTGTTCAAAGAAGTGTTGAATTTGATTAAGTCTCAAAGGATTCATATCTTCAGGCTTTTGCCAGTGGGTATAGATAGGCAGGATCTTATCTTCTGGAACAGCGAGTAGCTTGGCATCACCACCAGCTTCGTCATCCATTTGAAGAACGCCAATAGCGCGGCAGCTTACAACAACGCCTGGGATTAATGGGAATGGGGTGATGACGAGGACGTCTACTGGATCGCCGTCGTCCGCGATAGTTTTTGGAATATAGCCATAGTTACATGGGTAGTGCATGGAGGTGCCCATGAAGCGGTCAACGAAAATAGCGCCACTCTCTTTATCTACTTCGTATTTGATTGGATCGGCATTCATCGGGATTTCGATGATGACGTTGAACGATTCAGGAATCTTTTTTCCTGGTTTGACGTTATCTAAGCTCATGGATTCTCCGTTAGGCAATTAAATATTGGGGCAATCTTAACAAATGTGAGACCTATCCCCTGAAAAACTGGGTTTTCTTGATTTATATCTAAAGAATTCTTTGCTTAATAAGGGTAAACCTGTAGTTCAAAGTATTGCCCGATGAATGCAATACCCAATAGGATAGAGAAGCCAAATTTAAAAGGAGGCGTAATAAATGAGTTCAATTGATATGGGTATTTATTTAGCTTTGGGGTGTGGCGTTATAGCAGTCATCTATGGCTTGGTCTCGAGAAGTTGGATTCTTGCGCAAGATGCTGGTAACACACGTATGCAAGAAATTGCTGGGGCGATTCAGCAAGGCGCTGCTGCTTACTTAGCTCGTCAATACAGCACGATTGGTATTGTCGGCATTATTTTGGCCGTATTAATTGGATTCTTTTTAGACTTTACAACTGCCGCAGGCTTTGTCCTAGGTGCAGTGTTGTCGGGTGCTTGTGGTTTTATTGGCATGAACGTTTCAGTTCGAGCCAATGTCCGCACTGCTCAAGCAGCATCAGTTGGGATGAATGAAGCACTTAATGTGGCTTTCCGAGGCG
>CAYFKO010000056.1:0-3440 GCA_964343765.1 uncultured Polynucleobacter sp.
AACTCAGCTTCTTTTACGCGAGCTTGAATATCCTCACCAAAACCTTTCATATCCCCAATAAGACGTAATCGAATATTGTTTCTGTGAAGTTTGTCGACTTCTTTTTCAAGCGCCTTCAAAAATAAATTCATCAAAAAACTTACTTCGTCAGGTGGTCGACGCCAATTTTCCGAACTGAAAGCAAAAAGCGTTAAATATTTAACGCCAACCTGATTTGAATATTCAACAACGCGCCGAACAACTTCCAACCCCCGCGAATGTCCAGCTACCCTTGGCATAAAACGCTTACTTGCCCACCTGCCATTGCCATCCATAATGATGGCGACGTGTTTAGGCACCTGACCTACATCAGGCACCGATTGGGTTGAACTTGTGTTGATGAAATTGGCCATTTGCAAGGCCGACCCACTAGCCTAGGCTAGACAGTCAAAATTTCTTTCTCTTTTTCCTGAACTAGCTTATCAACTTCCGCGACAAACTTATCAGTTAACTTCTGAACTTCGTCTTGAGAACGTCGCTCATCATCCTCAGAAATTTCTTTGTCCTTGGATAGTTTTTTCAACTGCTCATTGGCATCTCGACGAGCATTACGAATTGCGACTTTGGCGTCTTCACCTTCAGATTTAACAACCTTAGCTAATTCTTTTCTTCGCTCTTCCGTCAATGGAGGCATTGGTACACGTATAACATTACCTTGAGTTGCAGGATTTAAACCTAAATCGGATTCACGGATAGCTTTTTCAACGGCGGCTACCATTGGCTTTTCCCAAGGGGTCACGGTAATCGTTCTAGCGTCAGCCAGCCCAAGATTTGCAACCTGTGAAATTGGAGTTGGGTTACCGTAATAATCAACCTGAATATGCTCTAGCAATCCTGTATGAGCTCGACCAGTACGAATTTTTGCCAAATTACCCTTAAAAGCCTCAATAGACTTACCCATCTTTTGCTCAACTGTATTTTTTACGTCAGATGCTGACATCTTTCTTCCCCCAAATCAATTTAAATATGAACTAATGTGCCTTCTTTATCCCCACGGACTACATTCATCAATGCCCCTGGTTTCAGAATTGAGAACACCTTAATAGGTAATTTTCGATCACGACACAATGCAAAGGCAGTAGCATCCATGACTTGTAAGTTTTTAATAATTGCCTCGTCAAATGAAATGGTTTCATAACGAGTTGCTGTAGGATCCTTTTTAGGATCACTACTGTAAATACCATCAACCTTAGTTGCCTTAAGAACAACCTCTACACCCATCTCTGCACCTCGCAGAGCAGCCGCTGTATCCGTTGTAAAGAAAGGATTTCCAGTGCCGGCAGCAAAAATAACTACCTTCCCTTCATTCATATGGCGAATCGCTCTCGGCCGAATATATGGTTCAACAACCTGATCCATCCTTAAAGCAGACTGAACACGGGCTTCCACGCCCTTTTGACGAAGGGCATCTTGCAAGGCAAGCGAATTCATCATGGTTGCTAGCATCCCCATGTAATCCGCTGTAGCTCGATCCATCCCTGCGGCACCCCCAGCTACACCCCTAAATATATTGCCGCCACCAATAACAATTGCTAACTGCACCCCCGAATTCACCACTGAAGCAATATCAGTGACCATTGATTCAATTGTCGTCGGGTTAATACCAAACGCATCATCACCCATTAATGCCTCACCAGACAGTTTTAAAAGGACTCGTTTGTAGGCTGGCATAGTTGATCTCTCTCGGTCGTTTGAATATTGTATTGATTATAAAGGGGTAAAAATAAAGGACGCTAGCTTTCGCTGCGCCCTTTATTTACCAGCAAAAAACCTTGCTAATTAAGCAGTGGCCTTTGCAGCTGCTACCTGGGCCGCAACCTCAGCAGCAAAGTCGTCCTGACGCTTCTCAATACCCTCTCCAACGATATACATCGTAAAACCCTTAATCGTTGTATTGGCTTGTTTTAGCATCTGCTCAACAGTTTGTTTGTCGTTCTTGACAAATGGCTGATTAAGCAAAGAAACCTCTTTGAGGAATTTCTGAACAGAACCTTCAACCATCTTAGCCACGATATCTGCCGGCTTACCCGATTCAGCTGCTTTTTGCTCTGCAACACTTCTCTCAGTAGCGATTTGATCTGCAGGAACATCCGCAGTAGATAAAGCAATCGGCTTCATTGCAGCAATATGCATTGCTACATCTTTGGCAGCCACTTCATCACCTTGATATTCAACCATCACACCGATACGCGTTCCATGCAAATATGAAACTAATTTGCTGTCACCAGCAAAGCGCTTGAATCGACGAATCGACATGTTTTCACCAATACGACCAATTAACTCTGATCGAATTGCTTCAACTGTCTTGCCATCGAGTGGCAATGCCGATAACGCAGCAACATCGGCTGGATTATTTTTAGCAACCAATTGAGCACAACTATTTGACAATGACAAGAAATCATCGTTCTTAGAAACGAAGTCAGTCTCACAGTTAACCTCAATCAAAGCACCTTGGCTACCATCAATGAAAGCAGCAATAACGCCTTCAGCTGTAACACGTGAAGCAGCCTTACTGGCTTTGCTTCCCAACTTAACACGCAAGATCTCTTCAGCTCTTGCCATGTCACCATCAGCTTCTGTTAATGCTTTTTTACACTCCATCATTGGAGCATCAGTTTTGGCTCGGAGCTCTCCGACCATTGCAGCAGTAATCGCAGCCATTAGTCATCCTTCCCTTCTTCTACAAACTCATCAGCAGGCTCTTTGATTGCTTCTAAAACCTGTTGAACAGCGTTAGCCTTACCTTCAAGAACAGCATCAGCCATTCCACGAACGTATAAAGCAACTGCCTTGCTTGAGTCATCGTTACCTGGGATTACATAATCAACACCCTCTGGTGAGTGATTCGTATCAACAACTGCAATCACTGGAATACCTAATTTTTTGGCTTCAGTAATTGCAATTTTGTGATATCCAACGTCAACGACAAAAATCGCGTCAGGGATGCCAGCCATATCCTGAATACCACCCAATGATTTTTGAAGCTTATCAAGCTCACGCTCATTCATGAGCGCTTCTTTCTTAGATAAACGCTCCCAATCGCCAGCTTCTTTAGCAGCTGTCATATCCTTGAGGCGCTTAATTGAACCCTTTACTGTCTTAAAGTTAGTGAGCGTACCGCCCAACCAACGAGCATCTACAAATGGCATACCTGCACGTGTAGCTTCTTCGGCAATGATTTCCTTAGATTGACGCTTTGTGCCAACGAAAAGAATCGTTCCACGATTTGCCGCAACTGAGCGGGCAAACTTAACCGCATCCTGATACATCGGAACCGGAATGGCACCCAAGCATTGGGCCGCAATCATGCTCGCGTAAAGCCTAGGGCGATTATCGCCGATGAGTGCGATGTGGTCGCCGCGTTTGAGTCCACGCGCAGCTAACCCAGCAGCCATTTGCAA
>CAYFKO010000056.1:3450-10051 GCA_964343765.1 uncultured Polynucleobacter sp.
GCGATGACCGAAAATAAATGGGGCCATCTTTGGTGACCAGAAACGGGTTTGGTGACCGAAATGGCAACCAGCTTCCAGCATTTGACGCATTGTCACTGACATAATACTCTCCTAAGGGTTTTAACTAGAGCCAAATCCTGACTGCGCTAAAAAACGCCACCCTGGATGGTTTGACTCGCGATTCTTCAAATAATTCAATAACTTACGATATCAATTTATTTAAAGTTCCAACATTATAGCCTAAAATCAGCGATAATCCTAGGTATGAATAATGTATTTACCGATCCCAAAGACATTCAAGGAATGCGAGAAGCTGGAAGACTTGCCAGCGAAGTTTTAGACCACGTAGCACCATTCATGAAGCCAGGAATCACAACCGGCGAAGTGGATAGTATTTGCCACAAATACATGCAGGATGTCCAAAATACGATTCCTGCTCCACTCAATTACCAACCCCCAGGTTACCCCCCCTTTCCTAAATCAATCTGCACCTCCGTTAATGATGTAATCTGTCACGGCATTCCTGGCGATAGGATTTTGAAATCTGGGGATATCGTCAATCTCGACATAACTGTTATCACTCAAGATGGCTTTTATGGGGATACGAGTCGAATGTTCGTTATTGGTGAAGGATCCATTCTTGCTAGTCGCCTTTGCCAAATTACCTATGAATGCATGTGGCTAGGAATTGCCCAAGTAAAACCAGGCGCAAAGCTTGGTGATATAGGCCATGCGATTCAAGTTCATGCTGAAAATGCAGGCTATTCTATTGTTCGTGAATATTGCGGTCATGGAATTGGCAAAGTTTTTCACCAAGACCCTCAAATCCTTCATTACGGAAGACCAGGAACTGGAGAAACAATTGTTGAGGGCATGACTTTTACCATTGAACCAATGATTAATGCAGGCAAGCGTGAAATCCGGACAATGCCAGATCAGTGGACTGTCAAAACAAAAGATCGCAGCCTCTCCGCTCAATGGGAGCACACAGTACTTGTGACCTCACATGGTGTTGAAGTGTTGACGCTTTCTTCCAATAGCCCTCCTGCACCTGAATGTGTCAAAAACCTTAATTACCGTCACTCATAAAGATTAAAGTTCTGAGTATGGACAAAATTGCTTCACTCAGACTAGAAAAACAAGATGCCTGCCAACGCTTCTTGGATGATCACAACGTCACCAAATTAACCAAAAAATTAAGCAATATTGCAAAAGATCTGCTTTTAGAGGCATGGCTAAAAGCAGATCTTCCTCTTGGCGACAATAAAAATGAGCCTCTCGCTCTGATAGCAGTTGGAGGGTTTGGCCGTGAAGATCTATTCCCATTTTCAGATGTCGATATCCTTGTGCTTCTAGATGACACACTCTCAGAAAATGCAGTTCGCGAAATCTCCCCAAAAATTGAGAAATTCATTTCCTATTGCTGGGACCTTGGCCTAGAAATCGGATCCTCCGTCAGAAATATCAGCGAATGTCTAGAAGAGGCTTCAAAAGATATTACGGTTAGAACTTCTTTGTTAGAGTCACGCTTGCTATGTGGAAGCAAAAGACTCTATCGAAGCTTTGTTAATCGATTCAACCTAGATATGGATCCTAAATCCTTCTATCAGGAAAAATTACTAGAATTAAGACAACGTCATCACAAATATCAAGATACCCCTTATTCCTTAGAACCAAACTGCAAGGAAAGTCCCGGGGGCCTTAGGGACCTTCAAGTAATTTTGTGGGTCACTAAAGCCGCCAATCTAGGAAGCAGTTTCAATGATTTACACAAAAAGGGCTTAATAAGTAAACGCGAAGCTGTTGAGCTCAATCGAAATCATAAATTCCTCCAAACTCTTAGAGCTCATCTTCATTTAATTGCAAATCGTCGACAAGACGTCTTAGTATTTGACCACCAAAATCAATTAGCCCTGAATTTTGGATTAACCAGCACAAAAGAAAAACGTGCAAGCGAACAAATCATGCGCCGCTATTACTGGGCTGCTAAAGCAGTTACTCAGTTAAATGAGATTTTGATTCAGAACGTTGAAGCAATACTATTCCCTCAAGAGGCTCAAACTACACGCCCTATTTCTGAGCATTTTGTAGAACGTCAGGGCTTACTAGATATTATCGACCCTCAATTATTTGAAAGCGACCCTTCTCAAATCCTAAAAACGTTTATCCATTTCTGTAAAACCCCTGGCATTAACGGTTTATCTACTCAAATTTTAAGAGGACTCTATAACGCCCGAGAACTCATGGATGCATCATGGCGAAATGATGTCGTTAACCGAGAATCGTTTATTGAGATTGTGAAGCAACCTTTCGGGGTTGCTCGCGCTTTCAATTTAATGAATCAAACCAGTGTGCTAGGCCGCTATCTCCCCGCCTTCAGAAAAATTGTCGGGCAAATGCAGCATGACTTGTTTCATGTGTACACGGTTGACCAACACATCCTAACAGTTTTGAAAAATGTGCGTCGCTTTTCTGTAGCCGAATTGGCTCATGAATTTCCTTTCTGCAGTCAACTTGCAGCTAATTACGATAAGCCCTGGATCCTAGTCCTTGCTGCGTTGTTTCACGATATTGCAAAAGGTCGCGGTGGCGACCACTCACAACTTGGCAAAAAAGATGTTCGTGCGTTTGGCAAAACTCATGGACTCACAAAAGAAGATATTGATTTACTAGTTTGGCTTGTTGCAGAACATCTCACAATGAGTCAGGTTGCTCAAAAACAAGATATCGGGGATCCTGAGGTTATTGAGTCATTTGCCAAAAGAGCTAAAAACGAAAAATATTTAACGGCACTTTATTTACTAACAGTTGCAGATGTTAGAGGAACTAGTCCAAAAGTTTGGAATGCCTGGAAAGGCAAATTGCTTGAGGATCTATATCGGTTAACTCTAAGAGTTCTTGGTGGCGCAAAATACGACACACACTCCCAACTCCAAGCAAATCAGGAAGAGGCCAAAAAGCGACTACGTCTGTATGGTTTAACTACCGATGCTCATGAAGAATTGTGGAAACAATTAGATGTTGGCTTCTTCCTAAAACAGGATACCGGTGATATTGCTTGGGTTACTCGCCACCTTTTTTCTAAAGTAAATACAAATGAACCCGTTGTTCGATCTCGCTTATCACCAATTGGCGAAGGACTTCAAGTTGCCGTCTACGTTAAAGATCAACCAGACTTATTCGCCAGGATTTGCTCCTACTTCGATCAAAATGGGTTCTCAATCTTAGACGCACACATCCACACGACTAAGCATGGCTATGCACTAGATACATTCCAAATCTCTGGCTCAAGTCAATTACGTGAAGGCGGTCATTACCGCGATCTAATTCAACTCGTTGAACATGGGCTAACTGAAACCTTAAAAGAAGTTAGACCCCTTCCTGAGCCCATGAAAGGCCGACTTTCACGACAATCTCGCATCTTCCCAATTCAGCCGCGAGTAAATCTCAAGGTTGATGAGCGCGGACAATTGTTCGTTTTATCCCTATCTGCAAGCGATCGGGCGGGCTTACTATACTTAGTAGCCAAGGTACTCGCTGAGCATGCGATATCTCTAAAAATGGCTAGAATTAATACACTTGGGGAACGTGTTGAAGATACATTATTGCTAGATGGCGAGCAACTGATCAAAAACCCAAAACTTCAAATCCAGATTGAAACGGAAATACTAGAGGCCTTAAGTACTTAGTTAGTTATCTAAGTTAAGCATCTTAAGTAATTCTGTTTCATCAATCACAGAAATACCCAACTGCTGAGCTTTTTCTAGCTTACTTCCGGCATCAGATCCTGCTACAACATAATGCGTTTTACCGGATACAGAGCCTGCAACTTTCGCTCCAGCTGCTTCGAGTAATTCTTTAGCTTGATCTCTGGACATTGTTGGTAGTGTTCCCGTTAAAACAAATGTTTTTCCATGAATTTGCTCATTCATTTGAGCAGAAACCATTAATTGCTCTTGAGGATTAACACCCAATGCAATCAATTGCTCAATAACCTCTCGATTGTGAGACTCAGACATAAAGCTAACAATTGAAGCCGCAACAACTGGACCTACATCATTAACCATCAAAAGTGCCTCTTCATTTGCTTGCATCAATCTTTCGAGGCTTCCAAAAGCCTTAGCTAAATCTTTGGCTGTAGACTCACCTACGTGTCGAATACCTAAAGCAAATATTAGTCGACCAAGTGTTCTTGACTTTGATGATTCAATAGCTCCCAGTAAATTCATGGCAGATTTTTCAGCCATGCGTTCTAAATGAACTAATGACATTAGTCCCAATTTATAAATATCAGCAGGCGTACGAACTATATCGGCCTCAACCAATTGCTCTACCAGTTTCTCACCTAAACCTTCAATATCCATGGCTCTTCGATGTGCAAAATGAATCAATGCCTGCTTTCGCTGCGCTGGACAAAAGAGCCCGCCTGAACATCTTGCCACAGCCTCACCCTCAATCCGCTCAATATGAGAGCCACATACAGGACAAGATGTTGGCATGATAAATTTTTGTTCATTACCATTTCGGCGATCTACCAATACTGAAACAACTTCGGGTATTACATCACCCGCTCGCCGAACCGACACGACATCTCCAATTCGAACATCTTTGCGATTAATTTCATCTTCGTTATGTAGGGTTGCATTGGTAACAGTAACCCCGCCAACTAATACCGGCTCAAGTCTTGCTACCGGTGTTATCGCACCAGTGCGCCCAACTTGAACATCAATATCTAACACCTTAGTTAGCGCTTCCTGAGCTGGAAATTTGTGCGCAATGGCAAATCGAGGAGCTCTGGACACAAATCCCAATATATCCTGATATCGATACTGATTTACCTTGTAAACCACCCCATCAATATCGTATGGCAATGAATCACGTTTATTAGATATTTGATTGAAAAACTCCAACAATCCGCCTATCCCCTTAACAACCTGCCTTTCCTTACAAACGGGCAATCCCAATTGCTCGTAATATGCCATCAACTCACTATGTGAGTTAGCAATTGATTGCTTAGCAATAATTTTTCCCACACCATATGCATAAAATGATAACGGTCGCTTCGCAGTTATTTCAGGGTTCAGTTGACGCAAACTTCCCGCGGCAGCATTCCTTGGGTTTGCAAATACTTTCTCGTTAGATTTAATAGAGCGATCATTTAGCGCTTTAAAATCTTCATGCCGCATAAATATTTCGCCACGAATTTCAATGAATTCAGGAATATCCAAGCTTTGCAATCGTTGAGGAATAGATTGAATTGTTTTGACATTGGCAGTCACATCTTCGCCAACCGCCCCATCACCTCGCGTTGCAGCCTGAACCAATATCCCATCTTTATAAATCAAAGAAATAGCCAACCCATCAAACTTTAATTCACATGCATACTCAACCAGGTCAAGATTCAATCCCTCTCTACAACGCCGATCAAAAGCAATTGCTTCAATTTCCTCCAAGGCATTATTCAAAGAAAGCATCGGTTCACCATGAATTACCGGGTCAAACGTATTGACAACGGCACCCCCAACTTTTTGAGAAGGCGAATCTTCAGTTATCCAATCCGGGTGGAGCTTTTCTAGAGACAGTAATTCACGATAAAGTTTGTCGTATTCAGCATCTGGAATTTGTGGAGCATCAAGCTCATAGTAGGCTTGATCATGAATTGCAATCTGTGCTTTTAACCAAGCATAGCGTGATGCATGATCTTCCATACAAACCTAGCTAAATAAACGCGCTGCTGAAATAGAACCCGGCACGACATCCCTTGCAGCCATCATTTCATAAATACCTTTGAGATGCTGTTGAATGCCCACTACTGCTGATTCAGTAAGAACCTGACCATTATCATCTAACAATCTGCCGTCTAAATCACCAGCCAATTCGTTGGCCTTAATTAACATTGCTGAAAATGGATTAACATCCGCAATAGCCAGTGGGACATCCAAAAGAAAATGCATCTGCTTAATGCGCTTACCCTGCAAATCATCTCTTAAAAAATTCACATTCTCAGCCTGAACCTTGAAAAGCAACTGCTCTTGATCATAAAAATGAAAAAATGCCCCATCTCGTGAAAGGATAAAACCTCTATTCTGCAAAGCACCACCAACATCCTTCGCATCCCAACTAATCATATTGGCCATTAGTTGAAAGCCCAACTGAATATCACTTGCGATACAGAATTCATCCAAAGATTTCGCTTGCTCCAGAACTTCATTAACTGGCGGCAAATCAATCTCCGCATCTAACGCATCTGCTAAGGACTGACATTTCGATAAAAATTCCGACAAATCCACAACACCAATAGGACCTCGTCGATTAGCCAATTGAACCGCAGCTTGCAACTCACTATAGGAAGCCTCCGGAGAAACACTCCCCCAATCTTGAACCTGGCTATCCAACTGATGCGGCTCTACCTTAGCACCATACCCCTCAATCAAATAACGATAAGGAGTATTTTTGGGCCAATTTAACAATTGAGCAAGTATTTCAGGACCAGTTATTGGCACAGAAAATCTTAGCAAAACAACACAATCAATTGAAGGGTCAATTCGAGGCATATGAACACCGGCATTTGGTGCTGCATATGGTGATTTAATCGGCGCAC
>CAYFKO010000057.1:0-6787 GCA_964343765.1 uncultured Polynucleobacter sp.
GAAGCCGCTTAATAAAGGTGTTTGAGTTCTTGGGTCTTGTTTAAATAAAACGTTATCTCTAAATAAGTCGCAATGGCTTGGGCCGCCGGGAAGTGTTTGATAAATCTCGCTATTGAAAAACGCTTCTTGAGTTTTCAATTCGTTGGTAATCAGTTCAGTTTGCGCTGGAGTGATATGGGGGAGAACGGTTGGGATAGTAGTTTGCCACCATGGAAGACTACGAAGATTTGGCTGGTTAAGTGAAAAATCTTGACCAGCCAAATGCATTCGAGCGAGCATGGCACCAACTTGTTCACAATGAACTACTTCAGGATTCATGACCGGAGCCCCTTCGAGCTTATCAACGATTGCTGCCGGTTTGTTTTTAATGGATTGCAAAATTCGACCTTGACGATCACTCGCAGGAGCTGGAACGGCAATCTGCTTAATGGCAAGGTGCTTCATTAATTCCAAATAAAACGGAAGTTGTTCAGCGGTCAGTCGTTCAAATATGGTGAGTACGTATTGATGTACTTGGCCATCTTTTTGGGTATCTAAGAAGAAATTGCTATTTTCAATTCCTGAATTAATCCCTTGGAGCTTTGAAGCCACTCCTAGATCATAGGCGTCTATGAGCCAAGTATTAACTTCTTCGAGGGTGAGTGGGGTAAAAACAGCCATACTTTAGAAGGGTAAACGGACGGCAGGTACTCGATTAATACCATCGTTGTTATTGGCAGTGGGTACTTGGTTTGGGGGGGTGCTCATTTCATAGCTCGTCCCAAAGCTTGTTTCAACCTTAATTTCGACAGGCTTACCATTTTCTCTAAACTCTTGAATATGCGTACCTTTTTCGGTAATTTCGTAACTCGCCTGTCGTTTTGAATCGCCTGAAGTGGGGTTGGTTGATTTCATACCTTTGGCAATTGGCTGTTTATTGATGGATTCAAGCTCAGTTGGACTAAGTCCTTCGTTGGTGCTGTTTGGAGTTTGAGCCAGCGCTAAGCCAGCAAACAAAGGGCTTGCAGCCAGAATGCCTAGGCTCATTAAGAGTGTTTTTAAGGAGAAATTAAACTTAATCATGGGTTAATTGTACGATTGCAGGATGTCTACCGAATTATTACTACTAGTTGATGGCTCGAGCTACCTTTATAGAGCCTTTCATGCCATGCCAGATCTGCGAAATACGCAGGGTGAACCAACGGGTGCTATTTATGGCATGGTAAATATGCTCAGGCGTGCTCGTCAAGAAATGCCGACTACCCATATTGCCTGTGTTTTTGATGCCAAGGGTAAAACCTTTCGAGATGAATGGTACCCAGAGTACAAGGCGCACCGCTCACCAATGCCTGAGGATTTAGTTAAGCAAATTGAGCCTATTCATGAAGTGGTTAAGGCACTTGGCTGGCCGGTCATCATGATGCCAGGCGTTGAGGCGGATGATGTCATTGGTACTTTGGCAAGGCAGGCGACTGAAAAGGGTTGGAAAACGGTCATTTCAACTGGGGATAAGGATTTGGCGCAATTGGTGAATGATCATGTGACATTGGTTAATACGATGACGAATGAGCGACTTGACCGTAGTGGCGTCATCGATAAATTTGGCGTGCCACCAGAATTAATTGTGGATTATTTATCCATCATGGGTGATACCGTAGATAACGTTCCAGGTGTTACAAAAGCAGGCCCAAAAACTGCAGTGAAGTGGATTAATGAATACGGTAGCTTAGATGGTTTAATGGCGAGAGCTAACGAGGTCAAGGGGGTTGTTGGTGATAACCTTCGCGCTGCATTAGATTGGTTGCCTCAAGCAAAGCGTTTGGTCACAGTAAAAGTCGATTGTGATTTAAATGGCCATCTAAATCATTTGGATGAGTTGCTGGCGCAACATGAAGATTCTGAGCAATTAAAAAATCTATTTGTGAAATATGGTTTTAAAACTTGGCTTCGTGAGTATGGGCTTGAAAATTCAAAGGGTGCAACTACACCAACTCAGGAATCTTCTGGCACCTCATCAACAGAGGTGGGGTCATTGCTTGACGAGCCTATTCGCCCGGTAGCCAAGCAGATTGAGCGTCATTATGAGTGCGTCACTACGTCAGAGCAGTTAAGTTCGTGGTTAGCTAAAGTTGAGGCCGCGAGGCTAACCTGCGTCGATACTGAAACTACAGGACTAGATCCAATGCGGTCCGAGATGGTAGGTATTTCGCTATCGATTGAGGAAGGAAGTGCGGCGTATATACCGTTTGGACATCGCACAGGAGAGGCGCAGCTGAGTCGCGAGCAAGTATTGCAAACTCTGAAGCCTTGGCTTGAAAATGAATCCGCTAAAAAGGTAGGTCAAAACCTTAAATACGATTTACATATATTTGCCAATCATGGCATTACTCTTCGAGGTGTTGAGCATGACACTTTGTTGCAATCGTATGTTTATGAATCGCATCGTGGGCATGACATGGATGGGATGGCTGATCGACATTTAGGAGAAAAAACGATCAAGTTCGAAGAGGTGTGCGGTAAGGGTGCATCGCAGATTGGATTTGATCAGGTTGACCTTCAGCGTGCCACGGAATATGCAGCAGAGGATGCCGATATTACTTTGCGTTTACACGATCATTTATGGCCACTCGTTAAAGCGGATGAAAAATTAGCATTCGTTTATGAGCAGATAGAAATGCCAGCTATGAAAGTCTTGCAGACGATGGAGCGCAATGGCATTTTGATTGATGTGGCGAAGTTGGGTGTTCAAGGGCAAGAAGTCGGCCGCAAGATGTTAGAGCTTGAGCAAGAGATTTATAAGCTTGCAGGGCAACCATTCAATATTCAGTCGCCAAAACAAATTGGTGAGATTCTCTTCACTAAGCTCGAATTGCCGGTAGTTAAAAAGACGCCAAGTGGGGCGCCTTCTACGGATGAAGAGGTCTTGCAAAAACTATCAGAAGATTATCCTTTGCCTGCCAAAATTCTGGATTACCGTAGTTTGGCTAAATTACAGTCGACTTACATTGAAAAATTGCCAAGGATGGTTAATCCGCAAACGGGCAGGGTGCATACGAATTTCTCACAAGCTGTTGCTGTAACTGGTCGATTGGCATCGAGTGAGCCTAATTTGCAAAATATTCCAGTGCGAACTGAAGAGGGTAGAAAAATCCGTGAAGCTTTTATTGCAAAGCCAGGTTGTAAATTAATTTCTGCCGATTACTCGCAAATTGAATTACGCATCATGGCCCATATTGCAGAAGATCCAAATTTATTAGATGCATTTGCAAAAGGGTTGGATATTCACCGGGCAACTGCTGCTGAGATGTTTGGTGTTTCATTGGATCAGGTCACATCAGAGCAGAGACGCTACGCTAAGGTTATTAATTTCGGATTAATTTACGGCATGAGCGCCTTTGGTCTTGCAGGCAATTTGGGAATTGAGCGATCTGCAGCACAGCAATATATTGATACGTATTTTGGGCGTTATCCTGGCGTCGCAAAATACATGGCTGATACTCGGGTAATTGCCAAAGAACGAGGTTATGTCGAAACAGTTTTTGGTCGTCGCTTATGGTTGCCCGAAATTCGGAGTAGTAATGGGATGCGTCGTCAAGGAGCAGAGCGAGCAGCGATTAATGCGCCAATGCAAGGTACAGCAGCAGATTTAATTAAAATGGCCATGAATGCGGTACAAGCTTGGCTAGAAAGCTCAAACTCACAAGCCAAGCTTTTATTGCAAGTGCATGACGAATTAATTCTGGAAGTTCCAGAGGCTGAAGTAGAGAGCGTCAAGGACCAGGTCGCACGTTTAATGACCAGTGTTGCTAAACTGAAAGTGCCACTCGAAGTTGGTATTGGGGTCGGTAATAACTGGGAAGAGGCTCATTAAATCTCGTTAAGAGATTGAAAGTTCAAAATGATTTTATTTTTAATTGTGACAGCAACAGCATTGGCCGGTATTGCCAGTATTGCTGCGGCAGCAACCTTATCACTCAAATTTCTGACGAAGATGGTTGATCGTATGGTCAGCGTTTCTGTAGGCATTTTGCTAGCTACGGCCTTGCTCCACTCTTTACCTGAGGCGTTTAATGCACCAGGAGTCAGTCCTCAAACTTTATTTGCCTTTTTACTAGTAGGATTGCTTGGTTTTTTTGTTTTAGAAAAGGCAGCATTACTTCGACATAACCATCATCACGAGGGTGATGGGCATGGGCATCACCATGGTCACGATGCCGAAAATGCAGGGCGAAGTGGTTGGATGGTATTAGTGGGCGATGGCATTCACAATTTTGTGGATGGAATTTTGATTGCGGCAGCGTTTATGGCGGATCCTAAAGTTGGGATACTGACCTCATTAGCGATTATTGCTCATGAAATTCCTCAAGAGGTGGGGGACTTTATGGTGTTGTTAAATGCAGGATTTTCAAAGTCCCGAGCGTTGATCTATAACTTGGCATGCGGCCTCTTATCGGTCATTGGTGGTGTTTTAGGATATTTATTTTTAGATAGCGCAAAGCCTCTAATACCTTATCTCTTAGTATTTGCTTCGAGTAGTTTTATTTACATTGCGGTAAGTGATTTAATGCCTCAAATGCATAGACGGCCTCACGTAGGGGAGTCGATTAAACAAATCGGCCTCATTACTTTGGGGGTTGCATTGGTTTTGTTGCTCTCACTTTTGCGGGATTGATTTAGACCCTAGAAACAAAAAAGGCTTGCACAGTTCAAATGCAAGCCTTTTTTGATTGGGTGGTTGGTAATTACTTGTTGTATGACATCGCTTGACGATACCACTCATGGAAATGTTGCATGCCATCTTCCATCGGACTTTGATAAGGACCAACTTCATTTTGGCCGCGCGCTAAAAGTGCGGCACGACCAGCGTCCATGCGTTCAGCGATTTCATCATCTTCGATGCAGGTTTCCATGTAGGCAGCACGTTCTGCTTCAATGAACTCACGTTCAAACAAGGCGATTTCTTCTGGGTAGTAAAACTCAACAATATTACGCGTTTTGTTTGGCCCGAGTGGTTGCAGTGTGGAGATGCATAAAACACCTGGGTACCATTCAACCATGATGTTTGGATAGTAAGTTAACCAAATCGCACCAAATTTCGGTAATTCACCGTTGTAGTGTTTAAGAACGACCTCATGCCATTTGGCATAGGTCTTAGAGCCTGGGTGCGCTAATTTGTTGTTGATGCCAACGGTTTGGACGCTGTACCAGTTTCCGAATTCCCAAGTTAAATCGTCGCATGTAACAAATTTACCAAGGCCTGGATGGAATGGTTCGACGTGATAATCCTCAAGGTAGACCTCGATGAATGTTTTCCAGTTGTAATTGCATTCATGAACCTCAACGTGGTCCAGCATGTAACCGGAAAAATCGAGTTCGTTGGCTACCCCAAGCTTAGCTAAGTCGCGGTGCACATCACGTGGACCATCGAACAAAAGGCCCTGCCAATTTTGTAAAGGGCTCTTTTGAAGATTAGCGCAAGGTTTATCTGCAAAGTGAGGGGCCCCCATGAGTTCGCCTTTGAGATCATAGGTCCAGCGATGGAGTGGGCACACGATATTGGATTGATTCCCGCGACCATTGAGCATGATGGCTTGTCGATGTCGGCAGACATTTGACAATAATTCAATGCCACTTTGATTGCGAACGAGCACACGCCCTTCGTTCTCAGCGCTTAATGTTTGGTAATCCCCGATTTCGGGAACCATTAGTTCGTGGCCAATATAGCCAGGGCCTTGCTTAAAAAGCAAAGCCAGTTCTTTTTCATACAGTTGAGCATCAAAATACGCATCAACCGGTAACTGCAAATTGGACGGCGCTAACTGCTGCGCGGTAGCCAGATTAGTCATTCTCCCCACCCCCGAAAAAAGTCAGCCGAAGCTAAGCGGAATAACCAATCCAACCATCGACATGTCGATATTGGAAAGGAATCTAGCATTATACTAAAACCCTTAATAAGAAGCTAACGTCCTAAAAAGACTGGGTAATTTTGGGGAATAAGATGACAGCAAAATCGAAATCAAAAGCTGCCGAGGGCCAAGAAATGGGCCTTAATTATGAAGAGGCTGTCGCAGAGCTCGAAAAACTAATTGCCGACATGGAGTCCGGCAAGCTCACCTTGGAGGCAACCTTAGCTGCTTATAAACGCGGCGCAGAATTATTAAAGGCCTGCCAAGGAGTGTTGGAACAGGTGGAGCAACAAGTCAAAATATTTGGTGAGCAATGATCGAGCAATGGTCGGATTGGCTTGAGAGTAGACAGCAACGAATTGCGGTCGCGTTAGATCAAGCATTGCCCCCGCTTCATGAAAACCCAAAACGTTTACATGAAGCGATGGCGTACGCCATTCAGGCAGGGGGGAAGCGTATTCGTCCTTTGCTGTTAATTGCTACGTCGGAGTTAGTTCAAGAATCTGACTCAGTACTTCAAGTCGCCGTTGATCAAGCCTGTGCTGCCATTGAGATGATTCATACCTATTCTTTAGTGCACGATGACTTGCCGTGTATGGATGATGACGATTTGCGACGTGGCAAGCCAACCACTCATAAAGCCTTTGATGAAGCGACTGCTATGTTAGTGGGTGATGCTTTACAGACGAGAGCATTTGAGTTGTTGACGCAATTGCCAGTTTCCTCAGAAATTCGAGTGGAGTTAGTTGCCGAGCTTGCAAAGGCATCGGGATCAATGGGTATGGCTGGTGGCCAGGCGATTGATCTAGAGAGCGTGGGGCAGAGACTGACGCAAACGGATCTTGAGCGTATGCATCGATTAAAGACGGGGGCCTTACTAAGAGCATCTGTGCGCATGGGGG
>CAYFKO010000057.1:6797-9876 GCA_964343765.1 uncultured Polynucleobacter sp.
CATGGGGGCTATTCTTGCGGGACTTAAGGAAGAGCGTGCCAGTTTGGATTTATTTGCAAAATCATTAGGGCTTGGTTTTCAAGTCATTGACGATATTCTGGATGCGACTCAGGATTCTGCGACCCTTGGCAAAACTGCTGGTAAGGATGCGAAAGATGACAAGCCAACCTTTGTTTCGTTGTTAGGTTTGGAGGGGGCAAAGCGTTTTGCCTCGCAGTTGGAGGCTGAGGCGATGTCGGCTTTGGTTGTTTTTGGTTCTCGAGCTGATCCTCTAATAAATATCGCTCAATGGGTTAATTCCCGAAATCATTGATTTTTATGGGGCTTGCGCCTTAGCTAGGCGATAATAGAGGTCTAATTAATAAATCCAAGGTATTTGTAACTTTGGTAACTATTTGAATTATTGAAGAATTTGCCGCATTCAGATGAGTGATTTGTTAAAGACAATCAATTCGCCGCATGATTTACGCACACTTAGCCGAGAACAATTGGTTCAATTGGCGGACGAGTTGCGTGCCTACATGGTGGATTCGGTCTCCCAGACGGGAGGTCATTTATCGTCCAATTTGGGTACGGTGGAATTAACGGTTGCTTTGCATTACGTTCTCAATACGCCCGATGATCGATTGATTTGGGATGTTGGCCATCAAAGCTATCCCCATAAAATTTTGACGGGGCGTCGTGATCAAATGAACACCCTAAGAAAATTGGGTGGGATATCTGGTTTCCCAAGGCGTTCCGAAAGTGAGTACGACACGTTTGGTACTGCGCATTCGTCGACGAGTATTTCGGCAGCGTTAGGTATGGCGCGTGCTTCCCAAACTAAAGGTGAAAAACGGGTCGCGGTAGCAGTTATTGGTGATGGTGCGATGAGTGCGGGTATGGCTTTTGAGGCCTTGAACAACGCTGGTGTTTATCACGATTTGCCACTAATCGTTATCCTGAATGACAACGATATGTCGATTTCACCCGCAGTCGGTGCTCTAAATCGTTACTTAGCTCGTTTAATGAGCGGACGTTTTTATGCTCGAACCAAAAAAGGCTTGGAGAGTGTTCTTTCCATGGCGCCTCCATTGCGTGAGTTTGCAAAACGATTAGAAGAGCATGCTAAGGGCATGGTTGTTCCCGGTACTATTTTTGAAGAATTTGGTTTTAATTACATCGGCCCCATTGATGGACATGATTTAGATTCACTCATTCCGACCTTGCAAAATGTGCGACGTCTTGCGATTGAAGGTGATGGTCCTCAGTTCTTACACGTGGTAACTAAAAAAGGTCAGGGTTATAAGTTGGCAGAAGTTGATCCAATTTTGTATCACGGACCTGGTAAGTTTGATCCTACTCATGGCATTAAGCCTTCAACGACACCGAGTAAAAAAACATTTACTCAGGTATTTGGTGAATGGTTGTGCGATATGGCAGCAAAAGATAAGCGTCTCGTCGGCATTACACCAGCGATGCGTGAAGGTTCTGGCATGGTAGAGTTTGAGCAACGTTTCCCAGATCGTTATTACGACGTGGGTATTGCCGAGCAACACGCGGTCACCTTTGCAGGTGGTATGGCGTGTGAAGGTATGAAGCCTGTGGTCGCCATTTATTCAACCTTCTTGCAACGTGGTTACGATCAATTAATACATGATGTCGCTTTGCAAGATTTGCCAGTGGTATTTGCACTCGATCGCGCAGGTCTAGTGGGGGCAGATGGGGCAACGCATGCGGGAGCTTACGATATCCCTTATCTGCGTTGTATTCCGAATATGTATGTCATGACGCCAAGTGATGAGCAAGAGTGCCGTGCTTTATTAACCACTGCCTTTGAAGCGAATCATCCAAGTGCTGTTCGTTATCCGCGCGGAAGTGGTGTTGGTGTAGAGATCCAAAAAGAATTGATCTCCTTGCCCTTAGGTAAAGGTGAAATTCGTCGTCAAAGTAATCAAGCGCCTGGTTCCCGAGTTGCTATTCTGGCTTTTGGAACCTTATTGCATCCCGCACTAACTGCGGCAGCATCATTAGATGCTACGGTAGTAAATATGCGTTTTGTAAAACCATTAGACGAAGCTTTATTGATTGAGCTTGCAAAGACGCATGATGCGTTTGTCAGTATTGAAGAAGGTGCAATCCAAGGCGGTGCCGGAAGTGCTTGTTTGGAAGCGCTTGCTGCGGCCGGGATTGAAAAACCATTTTTACAACTTGGGTTACCCGATCAATTTATTGATCATGGCGATCCAGCACTCCTACTGGCGGCTTGTGGTTTAGATGCTGAGGGAATCGAAAAATCTATTCGTACACGCTTTACTTTTTGCGCGTCGCGCAAAGTTGCCTGATTTCAGGGACAATATGAGTATGAATGATATGAATCCTGCGTTTTTGAAATCCTCTTCGATGGTGGATGTTCAATCAAGCCAAGATCACCGTAACTTACCAATTGAGCGAGTCGGTGTTCGTGGGATTCGCTTTCCTGTCAAAGTGGCGGTTGCAAACGATGTGCAACATTCGGTTGCCAAAATTGATTTAGATGTTTCCTTGCCTGCGGATGTTAAGGGAACGCACATGTCACGTTTCATGGCCTTATTGCAAGAGTTTGATGAGGCGGTATCGCCACCAGCACTCTCAACGCTCATGAAAAAAATGCTTCCATTGTTAGAAGCCGATCGTGGCCAAATCGAAATGGGATATACCTACTTTGTTAATAAGCATGCGCCCGTTTCAGGTATTTCTAGCTTAATGGACTATGACGTTGTGTGGACGATTAATGGTTCACGTCAGTCGACGACTGCGCAGGCAGATGTTCAATTGGCATTGAAGGTTACTGTGCCAGTCATGAGTTTGTGCCCATGTTCCAAAGAGATTTCTGATTTTGGTGCGCACAATCAGCGTTCCCACGTTACGATTCAGGTGGTTTTTAAACCTAATCAAGCATTGCAGGTTGAAGAGTTGATAGCTGTGGCGGAGAGTGAAGCATCTTGCGAGTTGTGGGGATTGCTCAAGCGAACAGATGAAAAATTCGTCACAGAACGTTCATACGAAAATCCTAAATTCGTCGAAGACTTGGTTCGTGATGTGGCGAGTCGTATTGCAC
>CAYFKO010000058.1:0-9640 GCA_964343765.1 uncultured Polynucleobacter sp.
CCACTCATATGGGCGCCACACACCGCCACTTCAACATACTCTGTCGTCATAACAATCTCCTTTATGCACTCAGTTCAAAGCTTGTTGCGCCCAACCGTTTCGAGCTTTTTTTCTGGAGCTTAGATGCTAATTCAAGTAAGACTTGATCACTAAAGGCTGGCGCGCAAGCCGTGATCCCGAAGGGCAAGCCATTTTTCTGAAAGCCTGTTGGAACAGCCACAGCACTTAAATCAAGCAGGTTCATAAAGTTAGTGTAGTAACCAAGATTGGAATTGCACTGAATTGGGTCGGCATTCACCTGATCAATCGTATAAATCGTGCCAGCAGTAGGGGTAACAATAAAATCTAAGCCATGCCAAACCGCTTCACACTTGCGTTGTAACGCTTTTAATTTATACATCGCACTAAAAGTTGCAGGCGCACCAATTTGGGTTGCGCCGCCAATAATTTGTTTTGTCACCGGGAAAATTGCACCAGAATTGGATTCAAAAAACTCTTTGATAGCCGCATACCGTTCAGCGACCCATGGCCCCTCATAAAGCAACCTAGCTGTTGCCAAGAAAGGCTCAAAATCTATTTCTATCGGTTTACCCCCTAAGGAGATTAACTGTGCAATCGCTTCCTCGAATAATGTTGGACTTTCTGTGTTACCAAAGAAAGCGAGCTGCGCTTGTTTTGGCACCCCAAAAGTAAACCCGCCAGTAATCGTTTTGCTCTGAAGAATACTTTTTCTCGAATACGGATCTTCCTCGTCATAGCCTTGCGCAACATCCAATACCGCTTTCGCATCACGAGCTGTTAGCGCAAAAATTGAAACGCAATCTAATGTTCGGCAAGCCGGCACAACACCGGAAGTGCTCAATAAACCGCAAGAAGGTTTATGGCCGACCAAGTTATTAAAGGCTGCGGGAACGCGGCCAGAGCCTGCAGTATCCGTGCCCAAACTAAAACTCGCCAAACCTGATGCGACAGAAACCGCGGAGCCCGCACTTGACCCCCCTGAAATATACTTCGCATCGAAACTATTTTGACATGCGCCATAAGGGGATCGCGTACCCACCAAACCAGTCGCAAATTGATCTAAATTGGTTTTACCAACAGGAATAGCCCCTGCATCAATGAGTTGCTGGACAACAAAAGCATTTTTGGTGGGCGTATACGCATACTCAGGGCAAGCAGCCGTAGTCGGAACGCCTGCTAAATCAATATTATCTTTAATCGCAAATGGAATGCCGTATAGAGGCAAATCGGCCGGATTTTTTCCATCGAGTTGCTTGGCATAAGCCATCATTTCATCAAGCGTTAGTCGACGAATCCAAATGTGACCAGGATCATCTACACCGATTTTTGCATCTAACTTTTTCACCAACGCCGAAGGCGTTAATTCGCCAGATAGGTAAAGCGCTCTTAAATTTGAAATTTCTAAATTCATGTTTATTCCCTTATTTTTCTGCAATGACTAAAAGTTGCTGGCCTGCAGCGACGGGGCTGCCTTCTTGACATAGCACTTGAGTCACCTTGCCTGCACATGATGCAGTGACCGATATTTCCATTTTCATGGACTCAACAATCACGACAACATCACCCTCAGCCACTTCATCACCGACATTGACCTTGATTTGCCATAAATTACCTGCCACATGCGAGCTCACGACACTACTTCCATCGGCTAGCTCAAGGGTTTCAGCAACATCCTGCCCCGCATCATTTTCATTGCTGTAATTGGCCTGTCCAGTCTGAATCCAACGCTCACGTTCTGCATCAAAGGCGGCCTGCTGTTTTCCTTTAAAGGTAGCAATTGACTCTGCCTCTTTGTTCAGAAATGCTGTGTAATCTTTGAGTTTGAATGTTTGCTCTTCAATCTTTAACTGGAATTTTCCACGAGGGAAATCCTCTCGCATTTTGAGTAACTCGGCTTCACTCACTGGATAAAAACGAATCTGATCAAAGAAACGAAGGAGCCAAGGCTTGCCTTCTTTGAAATCCTTGGTTTGATTCCAACGATTCCACATTTGGATGGTGCGCCCAACAAATTGATATCCACCCGGACCTTCCATGCCATAAACACACATGTAAGCACCGCCAATGCCCACGGCATTTTCAGGCGTCCAAGTGCGCGCAGGATTGTATTTAGTAGTGACCAGACGGTGTCTTGGATCAATCGGCGTTGCCACCGGGGCGCCGAGATAAACATCACCTAATCCAAGGGTTAGGTAGCTGGCACCAAAGACAATATTTTTAACTTCCTCAATGCTTTCTAGCCCATTAATGCGACGAATAAACTCAATATTACTAGGGCACCAAGGGGCATCCTTACGCACTGATTGCATATACTTTTCAATGGCCAATTTGGTAGCCGCATCATCCCAAGATAGCGGTAAATGCACTATCCGAGTCGGCACTTCCATTTCGTCAATCGATGGCAATTGGACTTCTGCGGATTGCAGTAAGGTCAGTAACTTATTAAGTGGTAATGACAAACTATCATAATGCACCTGCAAAGAACGAATACCAGGTGTCAGATTGAGAATGCCATCAACTTGCTTATTCTGCAGCCACTGCATTAATGCATGAACCCTGAAGCGTAAGTTCAAATCCAATACCAATGGGCCATACTCCACAAGCAGATACTTATCGCCCGCTTGACGATAAACAACCTTGATTTGATTTTCGGTCTCAGGAATTTCACCTAGTATGGGAGTAAATTTTTCTGAATTTACTGGCAAGTCAACTTGCATAGAGCTCGATTGTAATGTCGCAACCTCTTGATTCTGCTTTTGCTCTAATTGCTTGGCTTGATCTTGCGTGACACGTATAAAACGAACTTTATCTCCTGCCTTTAGTTGCCCCATCTTCCAGAGCTCAGCTTGAATGATCGTGGCTGGACAAACAAACCCACCTAGGCTCGGTCCATCTGGACCAAGAATGACAGGCATATCACCAGTAAAGTCGACTGTACCAATCGCATAGGCATTGTCATGGATATTGGATGGATGAAGCCCTGCCTCACCACCATCTTTACGCGCCCAGGTGGGCTTTGGCCCAATCAAACGAATGCCCGTAGTATTCGAGTTGTAATGGACTTCCCAATCTGTCGAGAAGAACATCGAAATATCGTCATCCGTGAAGAAATCAGGTGCCCCATGAGGGCCATACAAAACACCAATCTCCCATTGATTACCGTAAGCAGGACGTAACGCTTGAGGTAGTGTTTTTGAAATAAAAGTTGGCGTTTTTTTGGAAAGCGGCAATACATCACCCACCCGAATCGCCCGACCAGCATGGCCACCGAATTGACCTAAGGTAAAGGTCGATTTGCTCCCCAAATATTCAGGGACATCAAAACCACCTTGGACTGACAAATAGCTTCGACATCCATTAGCCTCAACCTTTCCTAACTTGAGAACACTCCCAGCTTGAATATGATGAGATTGCCACAATGCGATCGGCAAACCGTCTAATGTGGCATCGATGGGTGCCCCAGTAATTGCAATCACAGCTGGTTTGTTAAATTTAAGTTTAGGGCCAATCAGTGTAATTTCTAATCCCGCTTCACCTTCAGCGTTACCGACTAATTGATTGCCGTATCGGAAGGCTAGGTGATCCATAGGCCCTGATGGAGGAACACCTACTGCCCAATAGCCCATTCGACCTGGGTAGTCTTGTATTGTCGTCATCACCCCACCATCTAACACATCTAGGGTATGTGGCTGATAACTGAAAGTATTGAGATAGCGAGTTGTTTGTTCCCCAGCTGGGAAGACAACATCACTGAGCACTTGACGAAGATATTCTAGATTTGTCTCGATACCGCAAATGCTGGTTTCATCTAAAACTTTTTTCATCGAAGCAACCGCTGCCTGCCGGGTTTCATCGTGAACCAACACCTTAGCCACCAAAGGATCATAAAATGGGGAAACCTCTGTGCCAGTTTCAACCCAAGTATCTACTCGAGCTTTTGAAGAAAACTTAACCTCGGTAAGCACACCACTTGATGGTTGGAAATTTTTATTAGCGTCCTCTGCGTAAAGACGAACTTGAATCGCGTGCCCATTCGGCTGATGTTGATATCCAGAAAATGTATCGGTTTCGCCAGCTGCAATTCGAATCATCCACTCAACTAAATCAACCCCAGTCACAAGCTCGGTCACCCCATGCTCAACTTGCAAGCGCGTATTTACCTCGAGGAAATAAAATTCACCCGTTTGCTTGTCGTAAACGAACTCAACCGTTCCAGCTGAACGATAGTTAATTGCGCTTCCTAATTTAACTGCAGTGGTGGCAAGCGCCTCTCTCACTTCTTGACTGATATTAGGCGCCGGGGTTTCCTCAATAACCTTTTGGTTTCTGCGTTGCACCGAACAATCACGCTCACCTAATGCAATCACATTCCCTAAACCGTCACCAAAAATTTGCACTTCAATATGGCGCGCAGCCTCAACGTACTTTTCCAAATAGATGCCAGTATCTTTGAAGTTGGCGCGGGATAAACGCTCAACCGAGGCAAAAGCGCTCTCTAATTCATCAGCGCTCCAGATTAATTGCATGCCAATACCACCGCCACCAGCAGTGCTTTTTAGCATGACAGGATAGCCAATTTTTTCAGCTTGCAATTTAGCGTCTTCGGCACCAGCCAAGAGACCCGTACCAGGTAAAAGAGGAACACCGTTTTTCTCTGCTAAAGCGCGCGCAGTATGTTTTAAACCAAAGTCTCGCATTTGTTGCGGAGTAGGCCCAATAAATACAATTCCCAAGGCCTCGCAGCGCTCTGCAAAACTAGCGTTTTCTGATAAAAATCCATACCCCGGATGAATGGCTTGAGCCCCTGATTGCTGGGCCACCTGCAAAATCTTATCGACATTCAAATAACTCTCCGCCGCAGGCGCTGGACCGACACAATAAGCTTCATCAGCATCTAGTACATGGCGAGCATGCGCATCGGCTTCTGAATAAATCGCTACAGACTGTATTCCCATTTTTTTGAGCGTACGAATCACACGGCAAGCGATTTCGCCACGGTTTGCTATTAACACTTTAGTAAACATTTAATTTCCGAACTGCGAGTCGTCTCGCCAATTTAAGATGCATCATCGGGCCGTCCCAATGACTAGTTTGAATTCCAGACTAATAATTGAATGGGGGTTGGGTTATAGGCATTACATGGATTATTCAATTGCGGACAATTTGAAATCAGCACTAACACATCCATTTCTGCACGCATTTCTACGTATTTGCCAGCACCCGAAATACCATCAGCAAAGCTCAGACCACCATCTGGTGAAACAGGCACATTCATAAAAAAGTTGATATTAGCTGTGATATCTCTTTTGCTCATATCTCGATCATGAACGCAGGGGGAATGCTGTAAGGCATGCATAAAACTGTCACGACAGCTATGCATCGGTCTTTTATCTAGCGCATAACGAACGGTATTGCTTTCGGCAGAGCAAGCGCCGCCCAAGGTGTCGTGACGACCGCATGTATCCGCAATAATCGTCAGCATTGGTCGCCCTTCACTGGAGTACAAAACAGAACCAGTCGTTAAGTAAAGCTTGCCCTGTTTTTGGACTGTGTCACTTGCGCTATATCGCTCCTCAGCGTTTTCCGCATTATAAAAAAGCGTGTCCACTGCTTGATTACCCTCTAGGTCCAAGATTCTAAAAACTTGCCCTTTTTTGACAACGCCTGCCCAAGGATCGCCTGCCTTACAAACTTCATTAAGTATTGCATTTGCAGGATCCAAATTACTTTCCACGTAGCTTGCTGACATATTCACCTCTTAATTTGCGTAGAAACGCGCAGTATTAATAAAGCCGCGTTTATTTTGATCACATTGCAATCTGCAAATGTCATCCTCGGATGCTTCACCGGCATGCCAAGCCGTTAACAAAACATCACTAGGTTGATATTGAGGATGGTTATCAAGGGGATGAGGGGCTGTTGATAAAACAACCAATACATTCATATCAAATCTAATGTCCACAGCGTCCCCAGCTTTTTTATGGCCATCAACCAAAGTCAGAGCGCCATCATTATCTGCAAGCACTTTGCTAAATAAATTGATGTTTGGTACCAAATCACGTTTACCCAAACCATGCTTGGATAGTTCGACTAGCAAACCCTCCTTCGCACTTCTAAACATTCCATTTCTCTGCGCTTGATAATCAGTTTTGCCGTATTTTTTTTCAATTAATTGCGCATCAGAAAGACCGCATATCGTATCGTGCCAACCCACACCATCTTGAATAATTGAAGCCATAATGCGACCCATGTCTGAATAACAAACATTTCCAGCGGTTAAATAGGCTGTATGTTGGGCCTTGAGAGTATCTGGCATGTTATAGCGCTCTAATTTCTCTTCTGCGTTATAGAGCAGCATCGAAACATTTGCGCGCCCCTGAAGGTCAGTTAACCTAAGGGCAGAACCGCGGCGCATTAAGCCGGACCAGTGACAACCGCCTGGCACTGTTTCTTCCCATAAAACTTGATTGCTATCTAACAATTTCATAACTCTCTCTTCTAATAATTTTCTTAAGCTGGAATAGGTGGCATGAGGGCTGCAAGCAATTGTAATTTGCCCGTAACAACCCCTCTTAAGGTGACCATCTCATCCGCAATTCTCTGCACTTTTTTAGCAGAACCTTGCACCAACATCACTTCCATTGTTTTCTTGTCAGCTAAATTGACATGCAGTGAGCTAATGACTTCATCGAGATATTGATATTGCAAATCCGCTAACTTCTCTTGAAGGCCTTTGGTTGAATTCATATACAAAATTGTGATGGTCCCTACCAAAGTTTCTTCACTTGTTTGACGTTTGTGCTCAACTAGGCTTTGCCGAAGCATATCGCTTATGGCTTTAGAACGACTTTCATATCCTCGCTCCAACACCATATTATCGAGCTCAGACTGAAGCGCATCTGGAAGTGAGATACTTATCCTTGCAGTAGTTTCTCTAGGTTTTTTGATTAATGACATTTGCATGGCTTACTCAACTTTATCTTCTACCGTCACTAAACGAATCATGCGTGGTTTTACTTCACTTTCTTTTGGATCAATCTCAACCACAGGCTCAGCGGGATGAATCAATGCTTCAAGCCTTGCTTTAGTTGCCAAGAATTCAGGACTTGCAAATTGAGATGGCGCTCGTGGTCTAGGCACAGGCACCTCAATCAATTCCTCAACACCCCCTGGGTTTGCTTTCAATACTAAAATGCGATCAGCTAAATAAATTGCCTCGTCCAGATCGTGCGTGATAAATAAAATAGTAATGTCGATATTGCGCCATATCTCTAAAAGGTGTGCTTGCATCTTGGCTCTAGTCTGCGCATCTAGCGCACCGAAAGGCTCATCCATTAATAAGATTCGAGGCTGATTAACTAGAGCGCGAGCAATCGCAACGCGTTGTTTCATCCCACCAGAAAGTTCATGCGGATATGCATTTGCAAATTTCTCAAGGCCCACCAACTCCAACCAAAGCATCGCTTCGTTCGCGGCCTCTTCACCACGTGTATTGTTCATTTCCAGGCCAAACATAACGTTCTTTTTAACTGTAAGCCATGGAAATAATGTATAGCCCTGAAAGACCATTCCACGATCACGACCGGGACCTTTTACAGGCTTTCCATCAAGCAAAACTTGCCCTGAACTATATGTTTCCAAGCCTGCGAGTATCCTAATTAACGTGGATTTACCACAGCCAGAAGGACCTATTACACAAACAAATTCACGACGGTGTGTTTTAAAGCTCACATCTTTTAAAGCGGTCGTTTCACCCTTGGGGGTTTTATAAGTTTTACCCAATCCAGCGACCTCGAGAATTACTTCACGTTCCTTGAGGCGATCAAACCGATTCTTGACGGCCTTAGATTGCTTTAAATAACTTGGTAGTGTTGTCATTGATAAATTTCCTAAACTTTATTGGTCGCTTTATCCCAGGGAAATAATTTCTTACCAATCCAAGCAAGAAATAAGTCCGTTACCAAGCCGATTAATCCAATGATAAAAATTGCTGCATAGACATTTTCGAAGTGCTCATACCTAGCCTGCTGAGTAATAAACCAAGTGATGCCTGAAGATGTACCAATTAACTCTGCCACAATCAAATAGGTCCAGGCCCAGCCTAGCAAAATCCGCTGATCTCTGTATAAATCCGGCATGATTCCCGGGAGAATTACTCGACCAATTAGCTTGATTCGGTTGCTTCCCAAAGTCATTGCCGCCTCAATAAGGGCATAATCAATTTTGCGTGTTGTATTCGCGATTATCAGAACTTGCTGAAAAAATGTACCGATCACAATGATGGCGATTTTCGGTCCGCCATAAATCCCGAGGATAGCAACCGCCAAAGCACCAAATGCTGGGGCTGGCAAATATCTAAAGAATTCAATAAATGGCTCGAATAATCTTGAGATTACCCCAAACGTGCCACAAAAAATTCCAAGCGGCACACCAATTAATGACGAAATGAAAAACCCCCAGAATATTATTTTTACAGAGCTCCACAAACTTTGATGGAGCCATAGCCCATCTTTCTGTAATGGGGGAGTAGTGAAGCTTGTATAGAGCGCACCCAAAACTTGATGAGGTGCTGGCAAGTAAATCGGATTAGCAGGCGTTCCCTCAGGTAAAGCCTTTCCCGCGATCTCCATGTTTTTTAACTCTTCTTTGAACGTTTCCTTTTCAACCAACATGTCGACTTGGAAGTAATCTACATCTCCTGGCCGATTGATTTGTACCATCGGATGCCAGACGGCTGGTACATAACTGACTAAACACCAAATAAGAATGGGTAACAGGAATGAGCCGACGCCCAGCATCAAACGTCTTTGCTGTGTTAAATCAGCTCTAATTGCAAACCAAGAAGACATGCTCATTCCCTAACCCTGATAAAAAATTACTTCATAAAAGATGGATCAATTGCTTTATTCAAATCGCTTGGCTTTTTATAAACTGCATATTTGACATTGAAGTCATCAGCAATTTTGCTTGAGCCATAAAGCGACTTGAAACCCTCCGCTTTAGCAAAGGTCTTCTTACCTTCCTCTAAACCGATCAAGTGCGTACCTTTTAATAGGGGCAAATAAGCTTCTGGCTTCAGACCAACACGCGCAGACATAATCTTGACCGCGTCCGGCTGTGTTTTAGGATCGTTGATGTAGTTCACTACCTTGTCCCATACTTTTACAACCTTTTCCCAATCTGCATGACGCCCAGCCAAGCTTGAAGGATTGACAGTTAATACGTCATAAATCAAACCTGGTTCATTAGCGGACGTATAAATTGGCTTAGCACCAGGAACGCGCTTCATCGCTTCGCCTGAGTTTGGTTGCCAAGCAGCAATCGCAGCAAGGTCACCAGAAGCTAAAGCTTGCGGAGTTTCGTTTGTTTTCGTATTTACAATCTTCACATCCGATTCTTTGATGCCTGCTTTTTCTAGCGCGTTAAGCAACATCAAGTGCTCAACCAAACCTTCCTCCAAACCGATTTTCTTTCCTTTAAGATCAGCTAAAGTCTTAATACCTGGCTTGGCTACGATCATGTCATTGCCATTTGAATAGTCAGTTAAAAGAATCATGGTGTTTTTAGCACCTGAAGCTCCAGTAACTAAAGCATCGCCATTAGTCACGGTTACAGCATC
>CAYFKO010000059.1:0-9442 GCA_964343765.1 uncultured Polynucleobacter sp.
CTAGCCCAGAATTAAAGGCTCGTCATATACAAGTTCAATTTGATATCGAGCCAGGTTTGAATTTGGAAACTTCTGGCGCAGAATTGCAGCAAGTCATTCTAAATTTGTTAAATAATTCTATCCGAGCACTAACGCAACTAACTCAAGAGAAGAAGTGGATAAAACTTGCCGCTAAAAAAATCGATGGCCATGTTGAATTTAGAGTGATAGACAATGGCCCAGGAGTCTCTAGGGCTGCACAAGAGCATTTGTTCGAACTGTTGAGCTCAAGTAAAACTGGAATGGGATTGGGCCTATGGCTTTGTAAACATATTGTCACCAAAATGGGCGGCACAATTACCTATGAAAACGGCTCCAATATTGGAGCCATTTTTGTCTTTAAAATTCCAACAGCTTGACTTTATAAAGCCTTCCTCGTTTTAAGCGCATCAGCGAGCATTTTAAATAAAGGGATAGTTTGATCAAAGCTAATACAGGCGTCGGTAATAGAGACGCCATGTTTTAGGGGTTGGTTAGCAACAATATCTTGTCGGCCTTCATTGAGATGGCTTTCAATCATTAGTCCAATCACCCGTTTTTCTCCCTTAGCAATTTGTTCGCCAACGTAGTTGGCAACTTCAATTTGCTTTTGATGTTGTTTGCTGCTATTTGCGTGAGAAACATCAATCATGACTTGGGGACGTAGTTTTGACTGCAACAAAAAATCACAAGCAGCATCGACATCCTTTGTTTCGTAATTAGGTAGCTTGCCACCCCTTAAGATGACATGACAGTCATCATTACCATTTGTTTCAAAAATGGCACTTTGACCTGATTTTGTCATGCCAATAAAGGCATGCTTAGATTGTGCCGAAAGAATCGCGTCGCTAGCTACTTTGATGTTGCCATCAGTGCCATTTTTAAATCCAACCGGACAAGAAAGCCCGCTAGCAAGTTGTCGATGGCTTTGACTTTCAGTTGTGCGAGCGCCAATTGCCCCCCAGCTAATTAAATCGCTAAAAAATTGAGGGCTAAGTAAATCTAAAAATTCAGTTCCAACAGGTAGGCCAATATCAACAATTTCAAGAAGTAGTTTGCGCGCCATTTCAAGGCCATCATTGATGGCAAAGCTGCCATCTAAATGAGGGTCATTAATGTATCCTTTCCACCCAACAGTGGTGCGCGGCTTCTCAAAATAAACACGCATCACAATTAAGAGTTCATTGGCATATAAATCCGCTTGTTCTTTTAATAGTTTGGCATATGCAATAGCTTGATCGTGATCATGAATTGAGCAAGGTCCGACAATCACTAAAAGTCGGTTATCGTTGCCATGCAGGATATCGGAGATTGCCTGACGGCTATTTTCAATTAAGGATTGAGATTTGTCGGGAATTGGGTATTTATGGCATAAATACTCAGGACTGATAAGGGGCTTGATGTTGTCAATACGTGCATCATCAAGTTTTTGGTTTGTTTGCATATAAATAACCTTTAAAACGCTATTTTAAGATAAGCTAATGCAGATCTTGTTGTTCAAGTCAAAATTAATAGTTATAAATAAAAGGAGATACGATGTTGCACGAATTACGCATTTATCATTGCGCCCCTGGAAAATTGCCAGAACTTAATAAACGGTTTGAAACAATTACATTAAAACTCTGGGAAAAGCATCAAATCCGACCAATTGGATTTTGGACGACGCTCGTTGGGCCAAATAACAATGCGCTTTATTACTTGCTTGAGTGGGACAATCTTGCGGAACGTGATGCCAAGTGGGATAAATTTGCTACAGATCCTGAATGGTTGAGCGCAAAAGCCAAAACTGAAGAGAAGGGCGTGCTCGCTGAACGTATTGAAAATATGCTTTTAGTTCCAACAGCATATTCAAAAATTAAATAAAAACTCGTTTAAATGGCGTTGGTGTGCTAGTAATGGGGTGGAATTTCATCCCGTAAATTTTTCGAGCCACTAGCGCCATTTGTTTCGGCATTTAATTTTAAGGCGCGGATTTCTTTGTTCAGAATTTCAATAATTTGTTGTTGTTTATAAATCGTTTGATTTAATTCTTCAAGTAAGTCTTCCGAAAAACTTAATTTGATTTCAAGATTTGTAACTCGTTCTTCTAAGGTCATTTTTATTCCTTTGGGTTAACGACATCCTAGCATTATGTAAGGCGATAAAATAGCCACATGTCACAATTTTCACCTAGAGTTATTTTCCTTTTGGGTATTCCCGCGCTTTTGTGGGCAGGTAATGCAGTAGTCGGCCGTATGATGGTTGGCACAATTTCTCCAATCTTATTTAACACCGTTCGTTGGGCTTTGGCGGGGTTAATTTTGTTGCCCTTTGGTTGGAGGGTTCTAAGAAGCGAATCTCCCTTATGGCGATTAAAAGGGCGTTTTGCCGTAATGGGTTTGCTGGGCATTGGTTGTTACAACACCTTTCAATATTTGGCACTACAAACATCGACTCCGATTAATGTGACGTTAATTGGAGCAAGTATGCCTGTTTGGAGTTTGCTGATTGGTGCATTCATGTATCAAGAAATTCCGAGTAGGCGTCAAATGTTGGGCGCTGCAATTTCGTTGTTGGGCGTGGCGGTTGTTTTGTCTAGGGGTGAACTTGCGGCACTATGGCAGGTTAAATTTGTTATTGGCGATTTATTCATGCTGTTAGCGGTGATTTTGTGGGGCATTTATAGTTGGATGCTAAGTCGTCCCGGAGATAGTTCTGAAAGATCATGGGATTGGACGGAATTTTTGTTGGCCCAAATCGTCTTTGGCCTATCGTGGTCCCTGCTGTTTACGGGCATTGAAATAACTCAAGAGACTTTACATTTTGAGGCTAGTATTTGGGCGTGGGCATTAATTTTGTATGTGGCGATAGGCCCAGCAATTGTTGCTTATCGATGCTGGAGTTTAGGAGTTCAGAAAGTTGGAGCAAATGTAGCTGCGTTTGTGGGCAATTTAATCCCATTATTCGCAGCATTAATGTCTGCCGCACTTTTAAGAGAAATGCCACAGATTTACCACGGCATTGCATTTATATTGATTGTTTGCGGAATTGCGCTCTCGTTGAAAAAATCTTAACGTTGAGTTTTTATTAACTCAAAACGACCATCTTCCATTTCGGATTGAGGTCTAACCCACCAATCAAACGTTTGAAGTGATTCATAAACATAAGCATCAACAAGCGTGGCCTCAATTTTTGCAAAGCCAATAATTTTGTAATAGCCACCTGTTTTTAAGTGCTGTAAGCGATCGCCAGGCTTAAATTTTGGATTCATTACGTTCAATGCGTTCGAGAGTTTCTTTGGCATACCAGCCGATTCTGCCTTCAGGGTCCATGTGTTGGATATCCTCCAGAGCAGTTTTCATAATCTCCTTTTCCTCAAGGAGTTTATAAACACGATTGCGCAAATTACTGGCGTCAAGCCAAGAGCCGACAGCACTGATAAATCGCGCGAGAAGATATCCCCAGTTAAACATTAAATCGATGGATAATAAAAGATTAATAACGTGATAAGAGGATGTTACTCTTATTTCTACCAACCCTCGATTACGGCGCTAATAATGACTAAAAGACTTCAAGATAAGGTTTCAATAATTACTGGATCTGCTAATGGTATTGGATTTGCTACGGCAAAGAAATTTTTAGAAGAAGGGGCTAAAGTTATTGTTTGTGATATTAATCAGGCAGTGGTTGATGAGGCCATTGGTAAATTAAAATCTTTCGGAGGAGTGATTGATGGTTTTGTGATGAATGTCACAGATCGTGATCATGTGGCTTCTGTTGTTGAGGCGGTTGTTAATAAATATCAGCAAATAGATGTTTTGATTAACAATGCAGGCATTACGAAAGATGCCCGTTTAGTTAACATGACCGAGCAACAGTTTGATGCTGTTATTGATGTAAATTTAAAAGGTGTATTTAATTGCACTCAAGCAGTTGTTCCGCAGATGCTCAAGCAGGGGAGTGGTGCGATCGTAAGTGCTTCCAGCGTAGTTGGCTTGTACGGAAATTTTGGTCAAACGAATTATGCTGCGACTAAATTTGGTGTTATTGGAATGACAATGACTTGGGCTCGTGAGTTGGGACCCAAAGGTATTCGAGTCAATGCCGTTTGCCCGGGTTTTGTAGAAACGAGTATTTTGTCAACCATTCCTGAAGAGGTTTTAAATGGTATGAGAAATCATTCTTGGTTAAAACGTTTAGGTCAGCCGGAAGAAATTGCCAATATTTATGCGTTCCTATCAAGTGATGAAGCAAGTTATATCAATGGCATTGCATTAGAGGCTAGTGGTGGTATTTCTCTCTAAATTAAGAGCCCTGCAGAGAATGCGGCTTCTGGTTCTTTGCGGGTTTTTATTTTTATTAATTGGTTGTGCCACGCGCGCAAAAAATCAAGATGTGGAAGTAAGAGTTCCGAATGAGGCATGGTGGGCAAGCGTTGTTCAATCTAGCCCAAAAGATATTAGAAATTTGGCAGAAGTAAGGGCGCGATTTAAAAAAGTTTACCCAGGAAATTTCACGTTGGGATTTGCCAAAACAGATGAAATTAATGCATATGCTTCGATCCAAAAAGATGCAACGTATGTAATTTTTACCGATGCCTTTGTGCGTGAATTCGGATCCGATTCAGATGCTTTGGCGGTAGTTCTTGGCCACGAATTAGCGCATCACTACTTAGGCCACACTCAGCCTGGTTATCGTGACAATCGTGATTTTGCAGTTGAGGCATCTAGCCATACATTTGGATTAATCGCTAGTTATTTCATTCCATTCGGGGGCTTAATTGTTGGTAATGCAGTTCGAGCAGTAGGTCGTGGCTATGATCGCGATGAAGAGCGGGCGGCTGATTTAAAAGGCATGGAATGGGCAATGGCTGCTGGATATTCACCGTGTGGTAGTTATCGTTTTTCGAATCGCTTACAGCAGCTAAGCTCAAAGAATTCATTAGCCATTCTATCAACGCACCCGGGCGATGAAGAGCGAAAAGAGAATGCGATTAAGTTTGCGCAAGCAAATGGTTTACAAGACTGTCGATAGTTAAGGCCAGCCATAACTTCCTTGAGTGAAGTTATTAAGAAATTTAATTAATCAATAATGGTAAGATTATTTATCTAAATTATTGATTAATGGTGTCTTGTATGAGTGCCTTACCTTCATTACGACAATTAAAGTATTTGATTGCAATTGGCGAAACACAAAACTTCACACGTGCTGCGGAAGCTTGTTTTGTTGGGCAGTCGACGCTTAGTACCGGACTAAAGGAGTTGGAAGATACATTAGGGGCTCAATTGGTTGAGCGTAACCGCCAGACCGTTCAAGTGACCCCACTAGGTGCAGAAATTATTGAGCGTTCAAAACACATTCTTTCTTCAGCTCAAGATATGGTGGACTATGTAAAAGGAAATGCTCAGCCTATGTTTGGGACGATACGCTTGGGCGTCATTCCGACCATTGCCCCTTTTATGTTGCCTAAAATTTTGCCCGATATTCGACAAGAATTTCCCAATCTTAAATTAGCACTTCGCGAAGATTTGACGGCGAATCTATTAAACCGTCTTCGCAACCGTCAACTCGATTTTGCATTGATTGCACTGCCTTATGACACAGAAGGCCTAATTGTTAAGGAATTATTTGGTGATGAGTTTTGGTTGGCGGCCCGTGAAGGCGATGATGCCTTCAAAGGAAAAAATGTCACGGTTCCAGCAAAGATGGCTGAACGTCTTCTGTTGTTGGAAGAAGGACATTGTCTTAGGGAGCATAGCCTTGCAGCTTGCAAGCGTACTGAGGTTGCAAACTCTGATGGCATTGAAGCAACAAGTTTATTAACACTTGTTCAAATGGTTGAATCTGGCTTGGGGATTGCACTATTGCCAGAAATGGCTGTCAAAGGTGGAATACTTAGTGGGACAGGCTTAACAGCAAAACCTTTAGCGGCACCAGTTCCTAAGCGCGTAATTGCTCTAGTTGCGCGTGATTCGACCGCTAAGATTGATGAATTTAATTTGTTAGCACAAAGTCTAGTGAAAAATTATCAATTGCGATTAAAAACAGGATCTAATCCAACCAAAAATAAATCGACTAAAAATTAATTTTGGGTTGGGGTGCTCTCAGGAGCCTTTTCTGCAGGAGCCGGTGCTGCGGGAGTTTCTGAAGAGGCTTTCTTTGACCACAGTAAATTAATTTTAGGTAGCGGTTTATTCTTTAAACTAATTTTGCGAGTTAATTTTGAGCCATTAAATGTGACTTCAAGGTTGTAATTGCCGGCAGGAACGTCAATCAGTGCGATAGGGCCATCAGAGTTAATGTCTAACACAACCTCTTTTTTCTGATTAGTTAGTAATACTTTTACATCGGATAGATACTCAGCACGCTTATCGGCTATTTCTGCAAATACGAGGGTGATAGGCCAATCTTTAGAGGCATTTAACATAAGCGTAGATTGATCGACATCAATTCCACCAGTCATGTATTTCACAGAATCATTGACTCTGATCACATCGGGCCAAATCTCTTCTGCAAATGCGACAGAAGTTTGCATGCCCAAAAAAACCATAAGAAGTTGAATTAATAAGTTACGCATAGTAGTACAAATAAGATTTAAAAGAGTGAGTCAATTTTAAATAAAGTTATTAAACCAAGCACTAGAAAAATCGCTGCTGCTATGCCATGTACTAATTTCATGGGAATTCTGTCAGCAAAACGATTACCAACAAAGACAGCAGGGACATCTGCAATGAGCATGCCTAAGGTTGTCCCAGCAATAACAGAGAGAGCAGTTTGATAGTGTGCTGCCATAGCCACCGTTGCTAGTTGAGTTTTATCTCCCATCTCAGCTAAGAAAAATGTAATGAGAGTGGCGCCAAACACGCCAAGATGTTTTGCGATTTCTGACTCTTCCTCTTCGATTTCATCAGGAATTAGCGTCCAGATGGCCATGGCGATAAAAGAACCACCTAGAATCCAACGCAAAACATCAGGATTAACTACCTCAGTAATCCAAGCTCCTAATAAGCCCGCTAGTCCATGATTGACAATCGTGGCAATCAAGATTCCCAAAATAATAGGGAGAGGTTTCTTAAAGCGTGCCGCTAATAAAAAGGCGAGTAATTGGGTTTTGTCGCCAATTTCAGCAAGGGCAACCACCCCGGTTGATACATATAGTGATTCTGGTAAGAACATTACTTAGAGCCTGACTTCTTAAAAAGACCTATAACTAAGATAAGTGTAAAAATGCTGAACCAAATAAGAGACCACATTGGCACAGATAGTCCCATTAATGGAGGGAGTGGTGCAGAACAAAATCCATCAGCTTTAAAAAACCATGGGACTGTTTGAGTTAAAGCAAATTGATTAATGAAAACTTCAAGAGGATCTATGCCGCAAGAAATTGTCGGGTGATAAATAACCCACATTTGTTTGATTGCGGTTGATAAGCCATAAATAGAAGCAATAATGGCTAGCAAGTGAAATACTTTTTTGAACCTTGGAATGATGGCTGCAATAAGACAAGTAATCGCGATGCCAAGATAACCCACCCGCTGAAGAATACATAATGGGCAAGGGGCATAATTTACGCCGTTATAACCCGCGTGTTGTAACCAAAGAGCCGTGCTAAGTAAGCCTACACAGATGCATGAAACCAAGAAATAATGAAAAGAGCGCATAGCTAAATCATAAACCTAAATTATTAAAAATTTGAGTATCTAACTTAATTGGTCACATTTAAACTTGATATAGTTACTAAGTGAATTAAAAATTAATAGGGTGTCGCGATGACTAAAGGCAAATTTTTTGTTGGAACTTTTGGGTTCTTGATTTTATTGGTAGGCGCATTTGCCCTATATACGTGGGTTACGTTGACTTACACTTATTCCACTGGGAAGCGAGCTGGGTTCTTGCAAAAATTCTCTAAAAGAGGCTGGATTTGTAAGACTTGGGAAGGTGAGATAGTCACAGGCAACATGTTGGGCAATCAAGAAAAATTCCAATTCTCAGTTCGTGATCCAGAAATTGCTAAACAAATTGGTGATGCAATTGGAAAGCGAGTTGAGATAGATTACAAACAGCACGTAGGAATTCCAACGAGTTGCTTTGGAGAAACAGAGTACTTTGCTTATACGGTCAAAGAGGTAAGTACCGATGGCATCAAGCTATCCGATTAATTTTTTAATATAACTAGACTACGCCAAAGATTAATTAAAAGTTTGGCACTGTAGATAACAATAAGAGATCCAATAAAGTCACCGACCGTCATTACCAAAAAACTAGATATAAAGTGTTGTGTATAGCCTGAATAGAAGAACCATAATTGGTGCATCAAGGGGCTTATGACGGCAAAGATTAAGATGCATAAAAAAAGATTGCCTAAGCTTAGGTTCGTTAAATCCGACTTAAGTCTTAATTTGTTCAGCACAATTAAGCGAGCCAAGTAAGGAGAGATGCCTGAAATAATCCCGGCCATAACGGCGGTCAGGGGGTCGTTTATAAAATAATGATTAATACCAATGGCTATAGAGGCGACAATGATGCCTATAGCACCTTCTTCAGCAAATAGAAGTGTTAATAGAAGGCGAAGTCCAGCAGGCAGAAAGATCCAATTAACTCCTGTTGAGAAGAGTAAATTGTTAAATACTGACTCATTTAGCTTAAAAAATCCCCAATAGCTAAATGCTGAAATTAATAAGACAGAAATATTCAAAATGATTGACGACATGGTGTTCTAATTATGCACAATTTTCATTCAATTTATGCACCAAGTTGGTCCTTCGATATCACCCACAGAGTCAATAAATATCAGGGTTTTCCTTAAATAAAACCTAGCATTCTTATGCCAATTATGGTTAAAATGTCATCAGCGTTATCAAGGCGCGATTTTAGTTTTTTGCAGTTTTTGACATTAATCATCAAGGAGCATTATTTTGAATAAAGCAGAACTCGTTGCAGCAATTGCTGACGAATCAGAACTTTCTAAAGCTAAAGCTGAGCAAGCATTGAATGCAGCTTTGGAAGCGGTTAAAAAAGCAGTTACTAAGGGTGACAGCGTTCAATTGATCGGTTTCGGTACATTTAGCTCAGGCAAACGTGCTGCGCGTACTGGCCGTAATCCAAAAACTGGCGAAGCAATCAAAATTGCTGCTTCAAAAACAGTTAAATTCTCTGCTGGTAAAGCATTTAAAGACAGCGTAAACAAACGTAAGAAGTAATTCGACGATTGTTAAAAAGCCCAACGATGTTGGGCTTTTTTTTCGTCCATAAATTTAGAAAATCTATGGATATTAACTCTGTACTAAACGGCGGTGGCGATGGATGCTCATTAAGATACCCGCTCCAAACCCCAGTGTTGCAAGGGCCGTGCCACCATAGCTGATAAATGGTAACGGTACGCCGACAACTGGTAGCAGGCCGCTGACCATTCCCATATTTACAAATGCATAGGTGAAGAAAATCA
>CAYFKO010000060.1:0-2122 GCA_964343765.1 uncultured Polynucleobacter sp.
TGGAGCAGCTGACATCATTACAACAACGAGGTCTTCTTTGGGATCCACCCAAAAAATCGTTCCATTAGCCCCATTCCATGAATAATCACCTACATTTCCATTGATGGCAGCAACACCTTTTTCTTTGCGGACAGCGACTCCTAAGCCAAAACCATAGCCCGCGCGACCAGGTTCTGTGCCGGCAACATTATTTTTAATGGTGTTGCCTAAATGGTCTGAAGTCATGAATTGAACAGTTTGTTTGCTTAAGATGCGTTGCCCCTCGAGGGAGCCGCCATTAAGCAACATTTGGCCAAAGCGAATGTAATCGCCGTGTGCAAGAGGTTGGGCGATGCTTGTGCTAGAGTTTGCAGGGACTTGAAAGCTTGTATCGGACATACGAAGTTTTGACCAGATACGATCACGTAGGATGTCGTTCAACGGTTGTCCGGTAATGCGCTCCTGAATGATGCCTAACACATCAATACCGAAACCATAGTCCCATGCGGTGCCAGGTTCGAATAATAGTGGTGCGCTCGCAAGCTTATTAATAAATTCTTGGCTGTTGTATTGAATCGCAGCCCCTGCCGAACTTGGGGGAAATAGTTTATGGATGGCTGTATTGCCCCGAGCCCCGTAAGTTAAGCCATTAGTATGGCGCATGAGATCTTGAACGGTGATCGGGTTTTTTGCTGGACTAACCGTTAATTTGCCATCTTCTGAAAGTTTGCCAACTTGTGTATTTTTAAATTCAGGCAACCATTGGCTAATAGGCGCATTAAGAGGTAGTTTTCCTTCCTCATAAAAAGTTAGCGCTCCGACCGTCGCCATTACTTTGGTCATCGATGCAAGATTGAAAATTGCATTGGTTGGCATCGGTTTTTTAGTTTTTGGGTCGAGGTAGCCATAGGCTTTATATACAGCCAACTTGCCATGCCTTGCCACCGCAAGAACTGCTCCGGGTGTTTGATTGTTGTTAATTTCGTTTTCAAAGAACGTATCGATCCTCTTTAGGCCTTCTGCTGAAAATCCAAGTTGAGTTGGGTTGCCTCTGGGGAGGGGGTCTTGGGCGATTGCATTTGATGTAATTAATAAACTGGCGATTGAGATTGCAATCAGGGATTTTTTCGAAGATAAATTGAATGTCATAGTGTCTCCATTTTTTTAATTAGAAGTTCATTCTAGGGTATTTTTTAAGTTCCAATCAGACCTATGAAGAAATGCTTATTTGCAAATAACCCTCTTTGCGGAATAGGCTCAATTAGGCTGGGTAATTTCCTTTATATATAATGAGAATCATTCTCATTTAAGGAAGTTGCTTATGTATTTAAGGAGTGGGGCTCAACAGGCGCTATGTTGCGCATTGGTTACGCCAATGGCTGTTTTTGCGCAAGCGGAAGTAGAGGAGATTGATCGCCGTCAGCGAGGGGGAAGTCAAATTGTGGTTACTGCTACAAAGACCAAACGTAGCATTGAAGAGGTGCCTGCTTCTATAACGGCAATTGACCAAGATCAACTCATGGATCGAGGATCCAAAGATATTAAAGATGCTTTGGTTGATGAATTAGACATAGCAGTTAAGTCCGCTGGTAAGCGTTATGCCATGAGTGGAGCTGGCACTGGTCGTGCTGGGAATGAAGGAATCAATATCCGCGGATTGGAAGGTAACCAAGTACTAATGATTCATGATGGCATTCGTATGCCGCAGTCTTTTGCATTTGGCCCCTTTTCAGTTGGTCGTGGGGATTACTTATCAATGGATGGGCTTGGATCAATAGAGATATTGAGAGGACCAGCTTCAACGCTTTATGGAAGCGATGGGTTGGCGGGAATTGTCAACTTTCGTACGCTTGAGTATGAGGATATAAAGTCTTCTAGTAGAGAGTCTGGACCATGGCGTGCCTCGCTTGGGGCATCAATGGATACGGTAGATCATTCAGAAGCCGGCGTGGTGACCTTGGGGTATAAAAACAATGGCTATAAAACATTAATTCTTAGCTCGATACGTCATGGGCATGAGCGAGACAATCAAGGAGTTAATGATCAACTTGGTATTTTGCGAACATCACCGAATCCAATGGATTATCGCTCGCGATATGGCTTAGTAAAATTTGAAAAAGAGCTTGATTCTGCCATAGAAAAG
>CAYFKO010000060.1:2132-9410 GCA_964343765.1 uncultured Polynucleobacter sp.
GGATTCAAGAAATCGTTTAGCACTTCATGCGGAGCAACACGTTGGCCAGCAATCATTAGATGTCCTCTCTGCTCGAGGCGTTAGTCAGCTTGGGGTTCGAGCAAGGAGCTTGATAACCGAAGTATCAAGTCTAGATACTCAAGACTATATTGAACGCAATCGCATTTCATTAAAGCATCGCTACCGTGACTGGTCTAATCCTTATGTGCAAAAGCTAAGTACGCATATTTACTGGCAAATGTCAGAAAACCGGCAAAAAAGTTTTGAGCAACGAACGGTGAATGGTGAACAAGATGATCGAGTTCGAGACAATACTTATCGCGAGAGTTTGACTGGGATAAGTTCCCAGTTTGAAAGTCATTTTGATTATTTAGCAACGCATCGCCTAACGTATGGCGTCGATCTTAGTCAATCGACAATTCTGGGGATTAGGGATGGTGTAAATCCAACAGGGGTTGAAGTATTTCCCAATATGCCATTTCCTAAAACTAATTACCAATTAATGGGTTTGTATTGGCAAGATGAAATTGACTTTGGAAGGGTAACCTTAATACCCGGTATTCGTTTTGATCATTACCGATTAACTCCTGAGAATGCCTCCAACTCAGACTCAGTGATTAATCAGGGTTCGTCGATTACCCCTAGGTTGGGATTGATATGGAAAAAACATTCCATCATGTCGCCATACGTTCAATATGCAACAGGATTTCGGGCGCCATCGCCAGATCAAGTCAATAGTAACTTTGAAAACCGAATGCACGGATATGTCAGTGTGCCAAATCCTAATTTAAGGCCAGAGGCTAGCCGCAGTTTGGAGTATGGATTAAAGGGAAGGTTGGGAGCATTTAACTATACCGCCGCCTATTTTGATAACCGTTACGACGACTTCATCAGTCAAGAGAAGGTTGGCGGAAGTGGGACTCCAATGGATCCTAGCATCTATCAATATACGAATTTAACCAGTGCATCTATACGAGGGTGGGATCTCAGAACAAATTGGTATTTGGGAAGAGATTGGCAGGCGCATATTGGTTTTTCGGCTTTGAAAGGAAATAGCTCGATCGGAGAAGAATATAAGCCGTTAAACAGCATTGAGCCTATGAAAGTAATGGTTGGAATTCAATACACACGCCCACAGGTGAAATGGTATGCCCGATGGCGCTATGCCTTTCAAAAATCGATAAATGAGGTGAGTGATATTCGTATTACGGCGAATCAAATGGCAGATCAATACATTCCACCTGCAGCGGGAGTGGTTGATCTAGGTTTAACACTGCACCCAAGTCAGCGAATAAGCATTCGAGCAAATATCAATAATGTGTTCGATAGTGTTTACTGGAACTGGTCTGATGTTCGAGGTGTGCCAGCAAACAGCTCAGTGCTGGATGCTTATACCGGACCTGGAAGAAGTCTCAGTTTGTCTGCCCGAATTAATTATTAAGGAGAGGTCTATGTTGCAAAAAAATTATTTAATGTCGATGAGCCTAAACGCAAACTTTGAACCAGTTCGTCAGAACAATCGTACTAGCTTGTCTAAATCATTGATTCGTAATATTGATATTGCAAAAATGCTGGGGCTATCCGAAGGAGATTTAATAAGCGCCTATCAATTGACTGAGTTTAATCAAGCGTCTAAGTCATTAAATCATGTCGAATCCTATTTGCGTCATCATGATTTACCTATGGTGTCGTTGATGCTGAAATCCGACTGGCCAATGATTCTTCAATCACTCAAAGACTTCGGGGAGGTGATGGCACTTACCAGAAATGATGCATGTGTTCATGAAAAGTTAGGTATTTACGAGAACTTTCAAAGTATGGAGGAGGTTGGATTATTTGTTGGCGAAATTGATTTACGAATTTTCTATCGACAATGGTATGCAGGCTACTTATTGATTGAACATAAAGGGGGCAAAATTGTTCGAAGCCTGCAATTCTTTAATCAGTATGGCCTGGCGATACATAAAATATATCTTCGCGGGAATTTTGAAGATTCGATACTAGATAACTTCATACAAGAATTTGCGCATGATGGTTTACGCGAAAACGGTCAATGCCATGTCCCAAGTTGTGTTTATGGCAAGTTGGGTTTACCTGTAGGTAAATCGATTGTTGTTTCTGCAGGATTTGATCGTAAAAAATTCCGAGATGCATGGTCTGGTATGCGCGATACCCATGAATTTTCCGAATTACTAGAAGAGTTTCGATTGGAACGCATTCAGGCTTTGCATACGATTGGGAAAGATTATGCCCAATCCCTAGAGCTTGATCAGTTAGAGGATGTGCTGCGCTCTGCCGTCAATGATCGGGTGCCGTTAATGATTTTTGTGGGCAATGGATCGGTCATTCAGATTCATACAGGCTTAATACATAAGCTTAGTACTATTGGGTCTTGGTTAAATGTAATGGATGGAAGTTTTAATTTGCATTTGCGCCAATCATTAGTGGCAAGTGTTTGGCTTGTTCGTAAGCCAACTGTAGATGGTATTGTGAGCTCCATTGAAGTATTTGATCGACATGGCGAGTTAATCATGATGATTTTTGGTGAGCGAAAGCCAGGCCAATTAGAGCGTTGTGATTGGCGTCAATTACTCGAGCACACCATTGAAGAGCAGGTAAGTTGATGAAAAATCAAAATCCATTCGATTATTCATCGGCATTGTTTACAAGGCGTCAAATGATAGGTTTGAGTGGAATAGGATTGTTGCTGGCAAGCCAATCTTATTCAACTTTTGCCAATACACAAATTGAGAGGGTGGTTTCGGTCGGAGGAATTTTGACTGAGATTAGTTATGCATTAACACGTCAGAATTTGTTGGTAGGCGTTGATCTAACTTCAAACTATCCAGCAGAGGCTAGGCAGTTATCGCAATTAGGATATTTGCGCCATTTATCTTCTGAAGGTATTGCCTCATTACGACCTAGCGTGATATTGGCGCTTGAAGATGCTGGGCCTAATCATGTTTTGGAGCACCTAAAACGAATGGGGGTGATGGTTCATCATTTTCAAACACCTCATAATGTTGCTGAATTAATGGCAATCATTCGTCGTATCGGAAATATCCTAGCTGCTAATAAGGAAGCAAATCAATTAATGGCATCTGTTCAAGAGGCCTATGAAGCATGGGATATAAATAATCGACCTAAGTTTGAGCTTAATCGAGTGACTCGAGTCATGTGTTTGATGTCGCACCAACCCGGCAAGTTAATGGTTGCTGGGAAAGATACGAGTGCTGATCGGATGATTCGAATGGTTGGAGCTAAGAATAGCTTTTCATTTTCTGGATTTAAACCAATATCTACTGAGGCGCTAATTGCGGCAAATCCTGACGTCATTTTAGTGACGGATCAGACTTTACGTAACTTAGGGAATTTGCAACGCGTATGGGAGTTGTCTGGAATGCATTTAACCAATGCATATCAACGACAAGCCATCATATCGATGGAGGCTATGTATTTACTGGGCTTCGGTCCACGTTTGCCAAAGGCCTTAAATGAATTAACGCAATCGGTTTATCGAGTCAGTCTTAGCAAGACTTCTTAAGTTTTATTGCCGGTAATACGCATGATTTTTAGGTTGATGTTGGTTTCGGTTGTTTTGGGAAGCGTTGGGTTGTTTTGGGGTGCTGTCGATTTGCCATTCAGAAATTTAATGTTCGATGGCGTTACATTTGATTCTTCAGCTCAGTATGTTTTATGGCAATTACGAGTTCCACGAGTACTTTTTGCATTTTTAGTGGGAGCTGTTTTGGCCTATTGCGGTAGTTTGAGTCAAGGAATATTTCGTAATTATTTAGCAGATCCTGGTTTACTTGGAATTTCATCAGGCTCTGCAGCGGGTGCTGCGCTAGCTCTTGTTATTTTGTCGTCACTCGAATTGGATTTAGGGTTCCTCCAACTCTGGGTATTACCCTTGAGTTCATTTTTAGGAGGGATTGGGGTTTGTTATTTAATTGAATTCATTGCTAGACGCTACTTGGAGCGTCATGTTGCAGGATTGTTGCTATTGGGTATAGGCATTAATGCAATTGTCGCCTCATGGATTGGAATTTGCACTTACATTGCAACCGATGAACAGCTCCGCACTTTGAGTTTTTGGACATTAGGCAGCTTAGGTTCGGCTAACTGGGTATTTCTGAGTATTTTATTTTTAATATTTACATTTTTTATTCGGCATTCACAACGTCATGCGGGCAGTCTTAATGCAATTGCTCTTGGAAATGACGTTGCATTGCAAATGGGGGTAGAGGTTAGGCAAGTTCGGCGTGAAGTCATATTGTCGATTGCACTATTACAAAGTGTCGTCATTGCATGGTGCGGAATGATTTCTTTTATCGGATTAATTGCTCCTAATCTTGCGCGTCAATGTGTTGGTGATGATCAAATCAAACTTATTCCCTTGGCAACTTTGATTGGAGGGATGATATTGCTTGGTGCTGACCTATTGGCCAAAAATTTAGTATCGCCAGCTGAGATCCCGATTGGGATTTTGACTTCTTTAATTGGAGGCCCATTTTTCTTGTATAGCTTATTAAGGCAAAAATAATGATCGAAGTAAATCAAGCAGTTATTCGCTACCCTAATCATCGAATTGGTCCAGTTTCGTTGACGATTCAACGTCAAGAACGTTTAGCCATCCTTGGACCAAGTGGTGCAGGTAAATCTAGTTTTCTTCATTTGATTTCTGGCATGATGCGTGTGCAAGAAGGAAGTGTTGCATTAAACCGCGTGGATTTATCGGCTTGGACTTTGCGTCAATTAAGTCGAGTAAGGGCGGTATTGCCTCAATCTTATGACTCCATGTTTAATCTAGAGGTTGGATTAATCGTCTCGCTGGCGCGTGTGGCCCGAGATGAGATTGTTGTTTCAAGAGAATTAGTAGGGAACTGCTTAGAACTCGTAAAAGCATCGCATTTAATGAATCGATCTTTTCATCAGCTTTCTGGCGGTGAAAAAGCTCGCGTACAACTGGCTAGGGTATTTTGTCAGTTGTGGGATTGTGAATCAGGTTATCTGATGATGGATGAGCCAATTGCCTCGCTTGACCCTGGATTGCAAGTTCAAATATTGGATGCGGCCACTGAGTTCTGTTCGCAGCGTCGATTAGCCATGATTGCTGTAATGCATGACATTAACTATGCTGTTCAATATTTTGAACGAATAATGATGATCAGATCAAATGGCAATATTGAAATACGTAACGTTGATGAAGAACTAACAAAATCGTTTGAAGCATTGTATGGCTTGCCTATTGAGCGATATGAGCACCCCAATCAAGGTGCTCGATATTTGCCGCGCATGGCTACTTCGATTTAAACCAAACACCTCTAGCAATTGCAGTAGTGTTAACCGCTGCGTAGCAAACGAGGGCAGCGGCTTGGGTTGCGAATAATCCGCTTAAGCCCCAAGCAAAACGCATCGCTAAGAGACCTCCGAGTCCTGCAATTAATAAACGAACGATGTTGCCAACCACAGGCCATAGTAATTTACCGGCGCCTTGACTGGCAAAATATAAAATTAATGCCAATCCAAAGAAGCCGTAAAAGGGGCCCACGATATGTAAGTAGTTGGTGCCGATTTCAATCATTTTCGGATCTTTATCAAAGATTGATAACCATTGATATGGGAATATGGCTGCTAATAAGCCAATTGTTTCCGTCATCCCCGTGGCTAAAGCTGCCCCAATCCATGTTACTTTCATAGCGCGTTCGCGATTGCCTGCGCCAACGCATGTGCCGACCATGGCAATCATTGGAGCACCAAAGCCAAATACGAGAGGGACCAATACATATTCGAGTCGAGAGCCGGTGCCGTATCCTGCAATTGCTGCTGGTCCAAATTCACCAACAAAAGCGGTCGTTAGACCAATTGCAAGGTTGGTAGCCACTGTTGAGATGGTGCCAACCAAACCAATTTTCAAAATATCCCAAAATTGATCTTTATGAAAATGAACTTTTTTGAAATTTGGTTTAAGCAGGCTTTTACTTGAAAGAAGATACGAGAGTAGCGCAATGCTGCCACCTAAATAAAAAAGAAGGAGGGCTAATGCGCCACCAGCAATTCCTAAAGCGGGAATAGGACCTAAGCCAAAAATAAGTAAAGGAGACAGTGGAATCAGAATAAGCGTGCCAATTACCGTTACTTTTGCAGGTAGGGACATATTGCCTGTGCCACGGATGATCGATGATAGACAATTAAATAGCCATACCAAAATGGCGCCTCCGAATGCCCAGTAGGAGTAAGTAAGCGCACCCTCAAGTGAGGCTCCTTGACCGCCCATGTGGGTAAATAACCATTCACCACCTAATAAGATTCCGACAGTAAATAAGAAAGCGAATAGCATGCCAATGGCAATTGCATGAAACACTAAGGAGTTAGCACGTTCTGTATTGCGAGCGCCCAGAGCTCGAGCAATGGAAGATGAAATACCTCCGCCCATTGCGCCTGCAGAAGTCATTTGCATAAACATCACTAGGGGGAAGACTAGAGACATTGCTGCCAAAGCGTCTGTTCCGAGTTTGCCAACGAAATAGGTTTCAATTAGGCCAATCGCTGCCTGTGAAAACATCACCAGCATATTGGGGCCGGCCATGCGCAACAAGGTTGGTGCAATCGGTGCTTCGAGAAGTAGTTTGGTTCTAGGATCCATAGCTGCCCGCTTTAAGAGTTAAGGCGCATGCAGCCGCCTAGGGATTTATGAAAAATAATTAGCTCGCAATTGCTGGATAACCTTCTTCATCCAGAACGTCAATTAACAACTGGGGATTTAAATCATCAGGTGCATCGAGACTTGCATGAGCTGAATCAAGATTCACTTGTACGTTTTGTACGCCAGGTACTTTAGAGAGAGCTTGAGTGACGTGTTTAACACAGTTCCCGCAACTCATTCCGGTGATATTCAGTTGAATTGTTTTCATAAGTACTCCGATTAAACCGTAGCTACTGGGGTGGTGGGGGAGCCTACTGCGCCTGGAAGTCTTAATGGAGGTGCAGTTAATAAGAAACGGCTACGTTTATGTTGACGAAGCCAGTTGGCTAATGGTGTGAGGTGCCAGATTTCGCCCAAGTGAACACCAATTTTAAATAAACAATGTTCATGAAGTGGTAGGAGTGCGCACTGACCATGATGACTGGTCGGTGGGTGAGCTTCCACAGCATAGTTATCGGCAATTAAAACGGATAATTTACTATCTGTAATCCATTGCAGTAGTCGTTGATCGCGGCCATCGAGCACTGCACAGCTTTCTTGAAGTTTGTCGTGATCAGGGTGTTTGTTCA
>CAYFKO010000061.1:0-9077 GCA_964343765.1 uncultured Polynucleobacter sp.
TACTCATTCCTAGAAGCTCAAGGAGCATGGGTGAGGTTTCGTGGGCACGTTGAGCAAGGCCAATACAGGACAAGAAAACGAGAAGGGCACCATCTGCTAGCGTGCGTCCATATTCTTTTGAGTTGGGTTGTCCACCTAATGCAAATTCCATCGGTTGAACTTCAGATCGTCTTCCCAAGAGGTAGGTGGCATACCAAATGGCTGCAGCGGTACCAATAAAACAAATGGCAGTAATGACGCGAGCTGCGTTTGGAGCGCTTAGTAAGCCATCAAAGAGTCGAATCGCCAAAGCCCCTAGCCAATAGGGTAATGGTGGTCCAGCAATATCAGCTCGACCTGCTAAATGTGGCAAAACCCAGTCATGAAAATTGCCGTGAGCTAAGGTCCACATGACGCCAAAGCCTTCCGCATCATCATTTTTCCATGGGTCGCGACCAAAGAGGCCGGACAGTGCATAAATGAGAGTTAGCAAGATCATCACTAGTCTTGGAAGACTAGAGGTCGAAGCAGCTGTAAGTTTGAGTTGAGTATTCACGCGGTTTCAATAAAAAAGGCAGCCCAAGCGGCTGCCTTTGATATGGCTTAAGAAGCTTAGGCTTTCGAAGCAGCTTTGCCAGTCGCACGTGAACCGAATTTTTGACGGAATTTTTCGACGCGACCTGCAGTATCCATAATCTTTTGTGTACCTGTATAGAACGGGTGTGACTCAGATGATGTTTCGATTTTTGCTAAAGGGTACTCTTGACCATCTTCCCACTTCACTGTTTCTTTAGTGGTGATTGTTGAGCGTGTTTTAAAGCTGAAGTTGTTAGAAACGTCTAAGAAAACAACTTCTCTGTAATCTGGGTGAATGCCTGGTTTCATTTAGTAAGTCCTTAAAAATTTAGGTAGCCGCCAATTTCATTCAAACTCAGAAAATGGTACTTGCCGACGAAAAATGTGATTATGCCATAAAAATCATGTAGTTGCCTAGCTACTTTAGCCACCGCGACGCATTAAATCAAAGAATTCGCCGTTGTTTTTGGTGCTTTTTAGCTTATCCACGATGAAATTCATAGCCTCGATATCGTCCATATCGGATAAAAGTTTGCGTAAAACCCAGATTTTCTGGAGAGAATCCGGCTTAATGAGCAATTCTTCACGGCGGGTACCTGATTTATTGAGGTTGATAGCAGGGTAGACGCGACGCTCGGCAAGACGACGTTCCAAGTGAACTTCCATGTTACCTGTGCCTTTAAATTCCTCATAAATGAGGTCATCCATACGGCTACCTGTTTCAATCAGGGCGGTTGCCAAAATGGTTAATGAACCACCTTCTTCGATGTTACGAGCAGCGCCGAAGAAGCGTTTTGGACGTTGCAAAGCGTTAGCATCCACACCACCTGAAAGAACCTTACCAGAGGATGGAACCACTGTGTTGTAGGCACGAGCTAATCGGGTAATGGAATCAAGCAAGATGATGACGTCTTTTTTCATTTCGACAAGGCGCTTTGCCTTTTCAATCACCATTTCAGCAACTTGAACGTGACGGACAGCAGGCTCATCAAAGGTAGATGCCACGACTTCGCCGCGAACGGATCGTTGCATTTCAGTTACCTCTTCAGGGCGCTCATCAACGAGCAAAACAATCAATACAGCATCAGGGTGATTGGTCGAAATCGCGTGAGCTATATGCTGCATCATCACGGTTTTACCGGATTTAGGGGAGGCGACGATTAACCCGCGTTGACCAAAACCGATTGGTGAAATCATATCGATGATTCGGCCGGTTAAATTTTCTTCAGCCTTAATGTCACGCTCCAAATGCATTGGGCGATCCGGATGCAAGGGCGTTAAGTTCTCAAACATGATGCGGTTTTTAAGCGCTTCTGGCGCTATACCGTTGATCTTGTCGACTTTGACTAGTGCGAAATAGCGTTCACCATCTTTAGGAGTTCTAACTTCACCTTCAATTGCATCGCCAGTATGAAGATTAAAGCGACGAATTTGGGCTGGGGAAATGTAAATGTCGTCAGGAGAGGCTAAATAAGAAGATTCTGGTGAGCGCAAGAAGCCAAAGCCATCGGGTAGGACTTCTAAAACGCCATCGCCGAATACGGATTCACCTGATTTAGCACGTTTTTTTAGGATCGCAAACATGAGTTCCTGTTTGCGCATACGTTGAGTATTTTCAATTTCAAGAGATGCGGCCATCTCTAATAGAGCTGAAACGTGGAGCGTCTTAAGTTCAGTAAGTTGCATAGTTAAAAACGAATAAGGGGAGTGAAAATGAAAGAAATATTAGGAAATATGTTTGCGACGAAGAACTGCCGGTGTCGCTTAAATTGAAACAACAAGAAATATGTTGTTGGCGTAGTTTAGCACTACTTTGTAAAGAGTCAAAAAAATCCCCGATAGTTAACTATCGGGGATAGATCTATTAAAGGTTTGAGTCTAAAAATGCAGTTAACTGAGATTTAGCAAGTGCGCCAACTTTTTGAGCTGCGATTTCACCATTTTTGAACAAAATGAGCGTTGGAATGCCGCGGATACCAAATTTAGCTGGAATTTCTTGGTTTTCATCAACGTTGATTTTGGCGATTTGGACTTTATCGCCGTAATCCTTGGCAACTTCTTCAAGAATCGGCGCAATCATTTTGCAAGGTCCACACCATTCAGCCCAGAAGTCGAGAAGTACTGGTTTTCCGGATTTCACAACGTCCTGATCGAATGAACTATCGGTAACGTGTTTGATGTTCTCGCTCATTATTATTCCTTGTATATATTAGTAAGTAGCTTAATAAATTGGTTTTATATTTGATATCAAGTTAAGCTTATCACCAACTCAATATTTCAATAATTTCCACTATATTAGCAACAACTTGATCATTCTGCTTTAGTTCCTAATTTTTAATGCCCGTAGTTCATCCCATTTCCCCAACTAGTAGTGCTATAGACGAGATTGCAAAGCTCGTTTGGGAATTTGCGATTAAAGAGAATAAATGTCCGGTTATTGTGACAAGCACCTCGGGTCCAGCAATTGGTCTTAGGCAAGCCCTAGAACGAAATCGACCGGAAAATCTCCCGACTCAGCTTGCATTTTTGCCAAAAATCCAAGGTTTTAACCAATGGTTGCTAGAGACTCCGGAACTTTTGGATTTAGAGCCACCTAAAAGTGATATTGAACGTTGGGCCACCATTTATGAAGCATTGGAAAATTGGAAGGGCATCCGCGAGCGTTTAGGAGCTATTAGTGAAGGTGGAAGGTGGGCGTTAGCAAAGGCTGTGGTCGCGGCTTGTGACAAATTATCAGAGTCAAGTTTAGCCCCTGACTTTTTTAATGAATCGTCTAGCGAGCGTTTTGTTGAGTTATTCGAAGAGGCTTTGGCGGATGTCTATCCGGAGTTGGTGCGCAGTATTGTTACCGAGGATGGTCGGCTTGTAATGGCGTTTTGGAAGTACCTTTCAAGTATTGCCGATCCTATTCCTAGAAAACAGATTTCGCTATCATTGCGAGCAAAAAATGCCACGCAGCCACTAGTTTGGATTGAGACGGCTCAGGCTACAAGAGCCGAAAGCTTAGTATTGCAAAACTTTTTTTCAAGCTACGAAAAGAATTATCCGATTTTAAAAATTGAACTTGATTGGAGTGAGGTAGCGCTCTGGCCTGAGGCCTTAGTTTCATTGGATCAAGTTGGAAATGATCAAGTTATTGAGCGTGCTGTTCAATCAAAATCCAATAAAGAGCAGGTTCAAAAGAATCGGGACAAAGCGGCTAAAGAGAGTTGGCGAGTTTTGGGAGTTAAAAACTTTGAAGATGTTGCTTGGTTGACTGCGTTAAAGATTAGAGAGCATATAGAAGCTGGCCGAAATAATATTGGATTGATAGCTCAGGATCGTCTGGTGGCAAGAAGAGTGCGGGCATTATTAGCACGCTTTGGCGCTGACATTTCAGTTCATGATGGTACTGGCTGGAAATTATCGACAACAGGAGCTGCTGCGGCAATTCATAGTTGGTTAGATATTGTTCGATCGCCATTTGGTCCGACCGTACATCAGTTGCTTGGTTTTTTGAAAAATCCAATGATTGATTGGTTGGGGATTGGAGGCTTAGGATCAACGCACGCAGAAGGAAATGGGTTTGATGTTTCCGCATTTATATGGAATATCGAGCAGCGACTACATCGAAAGCAGGTGAGTGGTGGTTGGCAAGATATTTCTCGCGTATTTTTTATTGATAGCACATACGAAGATGATGAAGCAGAAGACTTACGTGCTTCATTAAGCGATGCGTATGCATTTATTCAGTTTTTGAGGTCGCGTGCCGATGCTTGGAATGGCGCAGAGCGCAGTGGTTGTGACTGGTTTCGATTGCTCCAGGATGATCTAGTAGTTTTGTCGATGATTGATCGCTTAAATAAAGATTTAGCCGGTCAGCAATTGCTTCATGCGTTAACAGCTATTGAGTCTTTGGCGAATGAGCGCTTTAAATTGGGCGCTTGGATTTCATTGGTTGACTTGTGTCTTGAGAATTCAACTTATGTAGAAGATGCTCCAACCGGAGAGGCTAATGTTCATATGCTGACATTAAGCGCAATTCGAATGCGTGAGTTTGATGCGGTATTAATGGTGGGTTGTGATGATGCTCATTTACCTAGTTTTAGTGATTCAGGATTGTTTTTCTCAAATCAATTATTGATTCATTTAGGTATGCGAACCTTGCAGGAAGAATATATTCAGCAATCAAGGGATCTATCTCAATTATTAACCACGCATGAGCATGTGGATTTTATCTGGCAGCAAATTGGGCAAAGTGATGCGGAGAATAAGCCGGCTGCATGGTTAGTTCGCTTATCAAGTGATGTAAAGGGATTGATGTGTAATGACGTATCGTTCCCTTCAGCAGAGGTGGCTGCAATTTCAATGGGGCAAGCTTTTACAGCTTGGCGTGAGGATAAACAATACTTACCTGCAAAAATTAGTCCAAGTGCCTATAAGACCTTAAGGGAGTGTCCGTACCGTTTTTATGTCACTCGAATTTTAGGATTGCGACAAACAATAAACGTGCAGGATGGAGATGCTAATTTAATCGGCAAGTTATTGCATGCTGTTTTAAAGGTTTTTTATCATGACTTGAAGAGTCGTGATCAGCGAATTGATCCAGTTGTTCCTGAGGATGGTGAGACTCGTCGTTTTTGGATGATTAAGCGTCTAACCGAGCTGTCCGCTAAATCTTTTGCTGCCTTGATTGAGCGGCACGCAAAGTATTTGAGTTATGCAAACGATTGGAGCGCGCAAATTGAAGGGTTTGTTGATTGGCAAATTGATCGTGAATTATCTGGATGGCAATTTCAGGATGCGGAGAAACTTGTGGGTTTTGATTTGGAATTGTCTGGGGGGCATGTTTTACGTATTGAGGGAGTGGCAGATCGTTTTGATATCGCTAATGATCGAGCGATGGTTATGGATTACAAGTATCAAAGTGGAACGAAAATTAAAAGTCGCGCAAAACATATCGATGACGATCCTCAATTATTAATTTATGCCAAGGCTACAACTAAGACGAATGTAGTTGAAGGAAAAGCTATTGATGCAGCTGCATGGGTTGCGCTCAAAGTTGATGAAAAAAAACCAAAAGAACGCGAATACTCAGTTGATGCCTTTGAAGACCTTTTATCAAATCTTGAGGAGCAGATGAAAGAGGACTTGTCGCTGGTGTGGGAGGGCTCTAATTTAAAAGCACAAGCGCCTGAGGAGGTTTGTCAGTATTGTGAGGCTCGTGGAATTTGTCGAAAAGGAATGTGGACGGTATGAGCTCCAGCAATCTAATTCAACAAGCATGCGATCCCAAAAGATCAGTTGTCGTAGAGGCGTGTGCCGGAAGTGGGAAGACATGGTTGTTGGTCTCACGAATTGTGCGTCTGTTGCTCGCTGGGGTAAAGCCGCATGAGATATTGGCGATTACCTTTACTCGAAAGGCGGCTCAAGAGATGGGTATTCGACTTGAGACCTTGTTGAATGAATTTCGTCTGATGGATGATGAAGGTTTAAAGCGCGCTTTAGTGGATCGTGGTTTAAGTTCGGAAGAAGCTGAAGCCTTGATGCCAAAAGCACGTGATTTAGCCGAAGTGGTCATGGCATCTCCCAGAAAAATCACAATTGACACCTTTCATGGGTGGTTTGGACGAATTAATCAAGCTGCACCAATTCATGGAGGTGTAGTGCAAGGTGCCAAACTGAGGGAAGATTTCAAGCGCTTACTTGAAGAATCTCTATCGGAGTGGTGGGCATTGCTGGGTCGAGGTCAAGGTGAATTTGCGCCACTAAAAGCTCATTTTGAAAGACTTCTACAGAGGATGTCATTTAAGTCCATACAGGAAATCTTGACTGGGCGATCAGGTTTAATAGCGCAGAGAGCGGCATGGATGCGTTTTGTTCAGCATTCAGAAAAAGAGGGGAGCAGTCCACTTGAGATTTTGAAACGCAAATTGCCAATGATTGGATTGCCAGATCCATTGGAAGCTGTATTAAAGGATAAACAAGAGTTACACCGTTTGCGAATTGTTGCTAACGAATTACAAAAGGGCGGAGTTCGAGAGAAAGATCAGGGTTTGGCTATCTTGGCTGGTTTAGAGCTCATTGACTCTGGTGCTGACCTGAATAACGTATTTGTGGCTCTACGACCTGGATTTTTAACTGGCGATATGAAAGAGTTGGCAGTTGTCGCTAATCCGACCAATGGCCTAGTGGATGCTTTGCAACTTGGCTCTAAGATTACTGTCGATGAGCTTATTCAGGTTCGCAAAGAGTGGGCAATACATTTAATGAGGCGATGTGACTGGGATAGTCAGAATATCCTTTACGAATTAAATGAGTCTTGGATCGCTTTAGCTAACTCGATGTTGATTCATTATGCTCAGGCAAAAGAAGCTATGAGAGTTCAAGATTTCTCAGACATTGAGTGGCAGGCGGCTTGCTTAATGGAAGATGAATTGTCTTCAGCGTATTTGCAAGCGCGTTTAGATGCTAAGTTTAAACATATATTGATTGATGAATTTCAAGATACCAATCCACTTCAGTGGCAGATATTGGAGGGTTGGTTATCTGGCTATGGCGCTGATGCTATTCCGCCTACCATTTTTATGGTTGGTGATCCTAAGCAATCGATTTATCGATTCCGCGGGGCTGATGCTAGATTGTTTACGATGGTTAAGAACTTATTAACCAGTAAATTCAATGCGCATAATTTGTTGTATGACAATACACGTCGAAATGCGCCAGCGGTTTGTGATGCTGTTAATCAAGTATTTACTTATGCGGCAAACCATTTTGCTTACGCTTATCCAAAGCAAGATACGCATTGGTTAAATCATCTTGGCAAGAAGGAGGGGGGTGAACTAATTTGTTTGCCTCTAATACCTTATTGCGAGGATGAAGTTGAGGTTGGTGCTCGCAATGCAATCGATGAAGCGTATCGACCACGAAAGAAAGTGGAAGGTAGTCGTCAGCATTATGAAGAAGCGTTGCGGATTGGGCGCATGATCATTGCTTTTAAGCAATCGAAAGAAATTCACGATCAAATAGAAGGTAAAAATACGCTTCGCCCAGTTAGGAGGGATGATATCTTAGTTTTGATTAGGAAAAAACAATACCTATTAGAAATCGAGCAGGCATTTCGAGAATTAGGTTTGCCTTGCAGCACTCCGCGCCAAGGGGGTCTATTAAAGACTCTTGAAGGCGAGGATTTAACGGCGTTGTTGGAGGTGTTGCTAACGCCAACCAATGATCTGGCGCTTGCTCAAGTACTGCGCAGTCCGATATTTGGGGTGGATGAGCACTATATGCAAAGGTTGTCGATTCATTCGAGAGATCAGCATTGGTGGTTTGCTTTGTGTCGGTTGGAAGATGATTATTCAAAAGCGATTGTTCAGCAGCTTAAGTTGTGGATGTCTTTGGCATTGCGGTTGCCGGTTCATGATTTGTTGGATCAGATCTATGCCTCTGGTGATATTCGTCGGCGCTATGCAGCTCGATCCCCGGCACTTGAAGTGCCAAAGGTGTTGGCTAATTTAGATGCTTTTTTGCGCTTAGCTCTTGATGCTGATGGTGGTCGATATCCATCGTTAAGTCGATTTATTGATGAGTTACGGAAGTTGAGAATTGGTGAGCAAGATGAGGGCCCCGATGAGGGAGATACTCAGGATGATCAGCAAGAGGATGGCGACATGGAGTTGGGGCAATCTGGGGCAATCCGTTTGATGACGATTCACTCTGCCAAAGGCTTAGAAGCTCCTTTTGTATTTTTGATGGATACGAATATTCGGGCCAGGAGTAATCCAGGTAGTGGTTTAATTGTTGACTGGGAGCCGGTTGATCCTGCCCCAAGTTTGGTATCGAGCTATCTCAGTCGGCATGTATCAGGAAATTTGACTGACTCAATTCAAAAAGAAGAGCTGATTGCTCGTAGGGAAGATTGGAACTTGCTTTATGTTGCGATGACTCGAGCCAAAGAGTATCTAGTGATCAGCGGTGTTGCCAAAAAACCATCGACCAAAGAACCTAGCGACTGTTTTTCGGATTCTTGGTATTTTCATTTGAAAGCCAGTGGCCTACCAGTTGCTAAAGAGGATTATGTAGAGAGCTTATTTTCAAAAGCATCCTTAAATGCAATCACGAACCCAAAGAACGCAGCGGTAATTTTTACAGATTTTGGTCAGGGTAAATGGCGTGATGCACAAGTTCATTTGCAGGAATTGGTTCCTGGTGCATCCGCAGGATTGGATGAGAGAGCATTGGCGGATTTGGGTAGCGCGGTTCATCTGATCTTAGAGCGATTCACTAGTTCTCCAAGAATTGTTGGTGAATTTACTTTGCCTTCAGCGAAAACAATAGCTCGGCATTTAGGGATTGCTAGTCATTTGGTGGAGGCTGCTAGGCAAATTGCTCTGAATATTCTCAATTCAGAACAGTTGAAGGGTTTAATAAGATCTGCGGATGTCCTTGAAGCCTGGAATGAATTAGATCTGATTGATGAAAGCGGTCGATTATTCCGAGTAGATCGCTTGATCGAGAAGGACGATGGCTTATATATTTTGGAC
>CAYFKO010000062.1:0-8887 GCA_964343765.1 uncultured Polynucleobacter sp.
CATTATTTTGCTAGAAAAGAATCTGTTAATTCTTCAACAGGGCATCCTAGAAGGGCGTAGAGTCTTTGCAAATATCACCAAGTACATCAAAATGGCGGCGAGTTCGAATTTTGGCAACATGTTCAGCATGGTAGGCGCGAGTGCGCTATTGCCTTTCTTACCAATGGCGCCCATTCAGATTTTATTTAACAACTTACTATACGATTTTTCTCAAACAGCGGTTGCCTCTGACTTCGTTGACAACGAACTATTGCAATCACCAAGACAATGGGATATTTCAAACATTACACGCTTTATCTTATGTATTGGTCCTATAAGCTCTCTTTTTGATTATTTAACATTTGGCTTGCTTTGGTTTGTGCTTGGCGCACAATCAACTGAACAAAGCAGTATGTTTCATACCGGCTGGTTTGTTGAATCACTACTCTCACAAACCTTAATTGTGCATATTATTCGCACGGGGAAAATCCCATTTATTGAAAGTCGCCCTAGTAGATTATTACTATTAACGACACTTGGCATTTGCTTACTCGGCGCCATTCTTCCTTACACCCCACTTGCCACATTTTTAGCCATGACCCCCCTTCCAAGCAAATATTGGCTTGGAATGCTTATTTTGCTGCCAAGCTATTTATTACTAACTCAACTGGTGAAACAGTGGTTAATTAAGAAATATGGTTTAAGTTAAAACCTTTTGAATTTTGTGGGTTTAATAAGAGACAATCTACCTCATGAATCCAAGTACATTACAAATTATTGCAAGCTGCCTTTTTGGCGTTGCCATTCTTCACACCTTCTCAACCTCTATTTTCGAGAAACTATCCATCCAACATCCTCGACATGCTGGCTTATTTCATCTACTAGGGGAAGTTGAGGTTGTATTTGGATTTTGGGCATTCATTCTGGTGCTCTGTATTTACTTCTTAGAAGGCTCGCATAGCGCAATCGATTATGTAAGCCACCAGAATTACACTGAACCAATGTTTGTTTTTGCAGTGATGGTGGTAGCAGCAAGCAAACCCGTTCTATATTTCGCAAACGAATGTATTGAATCAATAGCGAATGGATTAAGCGCTGTTACAAAAATCAAGAAAAATACGGCAATCTATTTTCTGAGCTTGTCGATCGTCCCTCTCTTGGGATCTTTTATTACAGAGCCTGCCGCCATGACCTTGGCGGCACTCCTCTTGAAAGAGCGGTTTTATCAGCACAATCTTTCGTCAAAATTAATGTATGGCACCTTAGGTGTTTTATTTGTCAATATTTCGATTGGCGGAACGCTGACGAACTTTGCCGCGCCTCCAGTCCTAATGGTTGCATCCGCCTGGGAATGGAGTACGCCTTTCATGCTCAATACGTTTGGAATTCGAGCGGCCATTGCCGTCTTCTCAAATGCTCTAATTGCCACATTGTTATTTCACCGATCACTTCCTAACGCAACAACTAATTCCCAACACATAAAGATTCCCTTGGTTGTCGTCCTGGTTCATCTTGGTTTTTTAAGTGGCGTAGTTTTATTTGCGCACTATCCCGCTGTTTTTATGTGGCTCTTCTTATTTTTCTTGGGATATACGCACGCGTATGCTCGCCATCAAAATCCATTAATTCTTAGAGAAGCTCTTTTAGTAGCTTTCTTTTTGGCTGGCTTAGTTGTCTTAGGGAATCTTCAAAAGTGGTGGCTTCAGCCAATCCTCGAAAGCATGTCACCTGCCGCAGCCTTTTATGGCACAGCCGCACTAACCGCCTTAACCGATAATGCGGCATTAACCTATCTTGGATCTCTAGTTGAAGGTACCTCACCTGAATTTAGAGTAGCACTCGTTGCTGGCGCGGTTACTGGTGGTGGTTTAACCGTTATTGCAAACGCCCCCAATCCGGCTGGACTTGCCATTTTGCGAGAGTACTTTCCTAACAAGGCGGTTTCTGCCCACTATTTACTTGCAGCAGCCACTCTCCCCACCTTAATCGCAGTTATTGCGTTTCGATTTCTTTAATTAAATCGCAAGAAGCTTCTTAGACTGCTAAAATCTAGGCTTTGCCCCCAGTTTCAACCACTGTGAACGGCCCTAGGATTATGAAAAAGGTATACATCAAAACATTTGGCTGCCAAATGAACGAGTACGACTCGGAAAAAATGGCAGATGTTCTCAATGCCAAAAATGGCATGATTCAAACAGAATCACCAGAAGATGCAGACGTTATTCTGCTTAACACCTGCTCCATTAGAGAAAAAGCTCAAGAAAAAGTTTTCTCCGATTTGGGTCGCTTACGTGAGCTAAAAACCAAGAATCCAGATTTACTCATCGGCGTTGGCGGCTGTGTTGCTAGCCAAGAAGGTAAGCAAATTGTTACTCGCGCACCTTATGTAGACATGGTCTTTGGTCCGCAAACCCTTCATCGCCTCCCAGATCTCATTAAAGAACGTCGTCAGTCTGGCCGCCCACAAGTGGATATCAGCTTTCCTGAAATTGAGAAATTTGATCATTTACCTCCCGCCCGTAAAGAAGGTGGCTCTGCTTACGTTTCTATTATGGAAGGTTGCTCGAAGTACTGTAGCTACTGTGTAGTTCCCTACACCCGCGGCGAAGAAGTTTCTCGCCCATTCGAGGATGTCTTAACAGAAGTTGCCTCCCTTGCGGAACAAGGCGTTTGCGAAATCAACTTACTCGGTCAAAACGTTAATGCCTACTTAGGCAAGATGGGCGGTACCGACGAAATTGCCGATTTTGCAATGCTTCTCGAGTACATCGCCGAAATTCCTGGCATTGAACGCATTCGTTACACCACAAGTCATCCAAAAGAATTTACGCAACGATTAATTGATGCGCACGCAAACATTCCTCAACTAGCCAACTATTTACACCTACCTGTGCAGCACGGCTCTGACAAAATTTTGATGGCCATGAAACGTGGCTACAGCGTTCTCGAATACAAGAGCATTATTCGTAAATTGCGTAAAGTTCGTCCAGATATGACAATTGCTAGTGACTTCATAGTGGGCTTCCCAGGAGAGACTGAAGAAGACTTCCAGCAACTCATGAAACTTGTGGAAGAGATCCAATTTGACAATAGCTACTGCTTTATTTTTAGCGCACGCCCTGGAACTCCAGCAGCTAACCTTCATGACGACACACCGCGTGAAGTAAAAGTCCGCCGCCTGCAAGAACTAACTGCAGCTATTGATCGCAATGTACTTCGCATTAGTCAAACGATGATTGGAAAGACTGAGCGAGTCATGATTGAGGGCATTGCAAGAGATGGTCAAAAACTTCAAGGACGCACCGAAAATAATCGCGTAGTGAACATTGACCTAGCAGATGGTTCTAATGCCCAACGATTGATTGGCAAAATGTTGCCCGTAAAATTTACAGAAGCGCTTGCTCATTCGCTTCGTGGCGAATTGGTTTTATTAGATTAAAGATGGTCAAATCAATAAAGCCAACATTGAGCTTGGATATCCAATATGGCTCCCAAGCACTCGAAGAGAAATGGTCCGACGTTTTTAAAACTCGCGCCATCCGTAAATGCGTCATCGCGGCCCTTCAAACACCGGCTACCATTACTTTGCGATTAGTAGGTACCGCAGAAGGTAGAAAGTTAAATCGTGAATACCGAAACAAAGACTACGCCACAAACATTCTTACATTTACCTACCCAAGAATTTTAGAGGGGGCTGATGAAGAGATTTTGGCTGATTTAGTTATTTGCTTACCAGTCATTGCCAAAGAGGCTAAAGAGCAAAAGAAAAGTATCGAAGACCATTTTTCACACATGTTAGTTCACGGTCTTTTACATGCACAAGGCTTTGATCATGAAGACGAAATTGAAGCTGAAGGCATGGAATCTTTAGAAATCAGCATCTTATCGAAGCTCAAAATCGCCAACCCTTATCTTTGACATATAGATAGGGTATCCTTAGCACTATGCCTGACCCGGAACAGAAAAGCCTCCTTGAACGTTTAGCGGACTTCTTAAGTCCAACACCTGCAACGCCAGCAGAAAAGCGAAAAGATCTTATTGAGACCTTGCGTGAAGCACGTGCCGAAGGCTTAATTGATGCTGACGCACTATCAATGATTGAAGGTGTTTTCCAAGTTGGCGAACTCTGCGTCCGAGATATTCTTGTGCCTCGTGGGCAAATCGATTGGGTGGATATCCAAGACCCTATTGAGACCATTATTAGCGACGTTATTAAAGCCGCACACTCTCGCTATCCAGTTTTTGAGGGCACGCGTGACAATGTCATCGGCATCTTATTAGCCAAAGATCTACTACGTCATCATCACGAAGACGATTTTCAAATTAGAGACTGGTTAAGACCTGCAGTTTTCGTGCCAGAGTCAAAACGTTTAAGCGTTCTCTTAAAAGACTTTAGAGACAATCGCAATCACCTCGCCGTTATTGTGGACGAATATGGTGGCGTCGCTGGCATTATCACGATCGAAGATGTCCTTGAACAAATTGTTGGCGATATTGAAGATGAACACGACATTGACGAAGAAGCCGATAATATTGTGACGGTGTCTGAGAATAAATATCGCGTAAAAGGCATGACTAGTCTTGAGCAATTTAATGAATCTTTTGGCACTTCGTTTAAGGACGATGACATCGACACCATTGCAGGCCTGGTAATTCAGGCATTTGGCAAAGTTCCTAAACGCGGCGAAGCAATCGAACGTGGCGGCTTTAAATTTGAAATTCTGAGAGCAGACCCACGACAAGTTCATATTTTGAATGTTGAAAAATTAGTTTCTACCGAAGCCTCCGAATAGTGATTCGTTTTCTAAAAATATTATTCCCTGCTTTTTTTATTGGCCTGATCAGCGCAACGATTGCGGGGTTTGAAAATGCAGGCTGGCTCCAAATATTTGCGCTAGCAGCGCTTTGGATTTATCTTGATAAACAAAACTTTCAAGCTAGCAGATTGCAAGCATGGCTCGGCTGGGCGTTTGGCTTAGGCTATTTTTCTTTAGGCCTATGCTGGATATACATCAGCCTTCATGACGTAGGAGGAATGCACCCCTTACTAGCGATTGCTGGAGTAATTCTTCTATCAGGATTTTTGGGAATCTTTCCAGCATTTGCCGTTTGGCTTGGAACCCGTTTCCATTACCGAACATACTCAGCAATTGCCTGGGCCGCTGCCTGGACAGTTTCAGAATGGATCAGAGCCCATATTTTTACTGGTTTTCCTTGGTTAGGTTTTGGTGAAACCCAAATTAATGGACCATTTATTGGCGTTATTCCTATCTTTGGTTCCCTAGGGGGAACTTTTGCCGTCATGTGGGCAGCTCAACAATTTGGTTCAATCCCACGCAAGTTATTTATCCCCTTAATATCAGTTGGACTAGCTGTACTGTGCAGTTCTTTCTTTGAAAATTCAGACTACACCAAACCAATTGGGAAACTTCTGGAAGTTCGTTTAATCCAAGGTAATTTTTTGCAACCGCTATATACCGATGCAGAAAGTGCTCGTAAGCAAGTTAACTTCTACACTCAAGAAATTACTAGTCGACCCAACGAACTCATCATTACCCCAGAGACGGCACTTGCTATTCCGGAGGACTTTTTACCAGCCTCTACCTTTCCTTCCTTACAAGAATTTGCTTCAAGTACAAAATCACACATCCTTGTAGGTAGTGTTGGAACCGTTGGCAATCAGTACTCTAATCGTGCAGCTGGTATATCACCCAATGCGTCTAGATACATTTATGACAAAACACATTTAGTGCCTTTTGGGGAATATGTTCCGCCTGGATTTAAATGGTTCATTAATGCCTTTCAAGTACCTTTGAGTGATTTTGCGGCCGGCACGTCTAATCAAGCCAATTTCAAGATCTCTAGAGAAAATCAACCCGATTTGTTTGCGGCCGTAACGATTTGCTATGAAGACGTATTTGGCGATGAGCTTTCAAAGCGTATTCGCAATCTCAATACACCAACTAATTTAATCGTCAATATGACGAACCTAGCTTGGTTTGGCGATTCTCAAGCACCTAACCAGCAGCTTAAGCTTGCTCGCTTACGTTCATTAGAAACGGGATTACCCACTGTTCGCGCGACAAATACTGGAGCCACAGCAATCATTGACCACAACGGCAGAGTCATCAATCAACTGGCCGGATTTACTCAAGACAAGTTAGTCGGCTCGATTCAGGCTAGATCTGGCAGAACCCCCTACACAAACTGGGGAGACAGCCCAATTTTGTTCTTTTCTTTACTAATTTTGCTAAGTTCCTATCTAAAAAAACGTAAAGAATCTCAATATTTGTAAAGAAGCTCAAGATCCACAAAATCTTGAATACATAGGCCCATGAGCGGTTAAAATCATGAACTATGCTGACATTTCAAGAAATCATCCTCAAACTCCAGGATTACTGGAATAAACAAGGCTGCGCACTTCTACAACCCGTCGATTTAGAGGTTGGTGCTGGCACGTCTCATACCGCCACATTTTTGCGCGCGATTGGCCCTGAGCCATGGAAAGCTGCCTATGTGCAACCATCTCGCCGTCCTAAGGATGGTCGCTATGGTGAAAACCCAAATCGCTTACAACACTACTACCAATATCAGGTAGTTCTAAAGCCGGCCCCTGAGAACATTCTAGATTTGTATTTAGGTTCATTGGAAGCTCTAGGTTTAGATCTGAAGCAAAACGACATTCGTTTTGTTGAGGACGACTGGGAAAATCCTACCCTTGGCGCATGGGGCCTTGGCTGGGAAGTTTGGTTAAATGGCATGGAAGTGACTCAATTCACCTACTTCCAACAAGTTGGTGGCCTAGATTGCAAACCGATTCTTGGCGAAATTACCTACGGCATAGAACGATTAGCGATGTACCTTCAATCCTGTGAAAACGTCTATCAGCTCAAATGGACTGATGGCGTGACATACGGTGACGTCTATCACCAAAACGAAGTTGAGCAATCTACCTACAACTTTGAGTACTCAAATGCTGACTTACTCTTTAGTCAATTTACAAATTATGAAGCTGAGGCAAAACGTCTCATGGAAATACCTCTAGCACTACCCGCTTACGAAATGGTTCTTAAAGCTGCACACACGTTTAACTTACTGGATGCACGCGGCTCTATCTCTGTCACCGAGCGTGCTGCTTATATCGGCAGGATCCGTAACTTGTCTAGATCAGTTGCTCAAGCGTATTACGATTCCAGAGAACGTCTTGGCTTTCCAATGTTGCAAAATTCAGGAGTTTCCAAATGAGTAAAACTCCTTTATTAATTGAACTCTTTACAGAAGAACTTCCCCCAAAATCTTTAAAGCGACTTGGTGAAAGTTTTGCTAAGAGCATTACCGAAAAATTAGTTGCGCACGGCCTCATTGAGGCTAACGTCAAGACTCAAAGCTTTGCCACCCCACGTCGCCTTGCAGTTTATTTGGAACATGCTTTAGAAACCGCCCCTGATAAAGCGGTTAGAGAAAAATTATTACCTGTTTCAATTGCATTAGATGAATCCGGAAAGCCGAGTGCACCATTAATTAAAAAGTTAGCTGCACTGGGTTACGAAAATTACCCGATTGAAAAACTTGAGCGCTCTGGAGAAGGAAAAGCCGAGGCTTTTTACATTAATGCCACTCAAGCTGGGGCATCACTCGCCTCTGGACTTCAAGAAGCATTAGATTTTGCAATCGCTAAATTACCAATTGCAAAACTGATGAGCTACCAAATCAATCCTGGCAAGCCAGATGTCAAAGATGTCCAGTTTGTTCGACCGGCTCATGGCTTGATTGCTCTTCATGGCTCAAACGTTGTCCCAGTATCTGTGCTTGGTTTAAATGCGCACAACATGACCTGGGGACATCGCTTCTTATGCGGTGAAAAATTTGCGATTGGTCATGCAAATGACTATGAGGCTCGCTTAATTGAGTTTGGGAAAATTATTCCAAACTTTGAGAAACGCGCTGAAGCTATTAGGTCTCAGCTCATTAAAGCGGCAGGCTCAAATCAAGTATTAATGCCTGAGAGTCTTTTAGAAGAAGTTTGCTCCCTAGTAGAATGGCCTGTTGTTTATGCCTGCGAATTCGAGAAAGAATTCTTGGAAGTTCCACAAGAGTGCTTAATTCTCACGATGCAAACCAACCAAAAATACTTTGCATTGACAGATGCCAATGGCAAATTGGTAAATAAATTTTTAATTGTTTCAAATTTAGAAACAAAAACACCTGAATCAATTATTACAGGCAATGAGCGTGTCGTTAGACCGCGCTTAGCAGATGCTCGTTTCTTCTTCTCACAAGATCGTAAGAAAAAATTAGCTGACCGCGTTCCCGAGCTATCCAAAGTGGTTTACCACAACAAACTGGGAACACAACTTGAACGAGTTGAGCGTGTTCAAAAAATTGCACAACTCATTGCCTCTTTGCTGAATGCCTCTGGAGTTAAGGTCGACGACAAACTAGCGGAGCGCGCGGCTCTCGTAGCTAAAGCTGACCTCTTAACGGACATGGTCGGTGAATTTCCAGAGCTTCAAGGCATTATGGGCACTTACTATGCAACGCATGATGGCGAGCACGCTGAAGTTGCTGCAGCGTGTACTGAGCATTACCAACCACGCTTTGCCGGAGATAGTCTCCCGAAAACCAATACTGGCTTAGTTCTAGCGCTAGCAGACAAACTTGAAACGCTAGTGGGGATTTGGGGCATTGGCTTAGCACCCACTGGCGAGAAAGATCCTTTCGCTCTTCGCCGTCATGCTCTGGGCATCTGTCGCCTAATTATTGAGAAAAATCTTGCAATTGATGTCGTCGAACTTCTAACTGGAGTGAAAAATTTATTTAGCTCTAAAGAAGTTTTAGACAATGCGGGAATCGATAAAATTCATGGCTTTATTTTGGACCGTCTTCGTGCTTATTTAAAAGATAGCTC
>CAYFKO010000063.1:0-6073 GCA_964343765.1 uncultured Polynucleobacter sp.
TTATCAACAAGTGTATGGCTACAACACTCCTAGATTTGGAGCGTTTTTAAGCTTAAGCTATAACTCTGCAAGATGATAATGAGGCTTAATTGCTAGAGATTGAACGTCAACAAACAAGTCAGCTACTCGCTTTGCTGGCTTGTTTTGTATTGGCTTTACTTTCCATTGCATTTGCTCTGCTATTCGGAAGTGTTGAGTCAGTAGATATTGGTTTAATCCTAGATTTACGTTTACCACGAGTTTTGAGTGCATTTTCGATAGGTGCATTACTGGCAACCGCTGGAAATTTATTACAAACTTACACCCGTAATCCGCTCGCTGAGCCTTCAGTATTAGGTGTTTCAGGAGGAGCTTCTGTTGGAGCATTGCTTGCGATGATATTCGGCCTGTCAATATGGTTTGGTGCTTGGCTTGGCTCGGTCCTTTTATTTGGATTGCTTTGGTATCTGACTAGCGCAGGTAAATCATCGCCAAGCCGTTTATTACTAGCAGGGGTTATGTTGGCAACTGCTTGTGGTGCAATTATTTCAATTACTTTATTGATGGTACCGGACAGAGTTTTGCCGGGCGTACTGCATTGGATGATGGGGGATTTACAAGGCGCGATGGACTGGCGTATATCGGCGATTGTATTGATGTCATCCTTATTTTTGCTATTTTTGGTGTGGCTTAAATCGGGCAGCATCCAGTTATTGCCATTAGGTTGGGATAAGGCGGCTAGCTTGGGCGTAGAGGTTATTCGGATGCGGATATTAATACTTCTCGCATCTTCTTTAGCTATTGCGATTTCTGTATCGATCGCTGGCAATATTGGTTTCATAGGGTTAGTGGTTCCTCACGCTGTCCGATTGCTATTTCCTAAAACTCTGGCGATTCATCAACGATGGATTATTCCGGCATGCGGCCTATTGGGTGGAACATTTTTGGTGATTGCAGATTTACTATCTCGCACTCTTTTATCCCCCTCTGAAATGCCTGTTGGGGTAGTGACAGCAGCGATTGGCGTACCTACTTTTCTGTATTTATTGAGTCGCTCTGAGCGTGAAAGGGGGGTGATGTGATTGAGATTTCTCACTTGACCCTAGAGGTTCCGAGCAAAATTTTGGTGGCTGATCTTTCGCTCAGACTATTACCAGGTCAGCGTTGGTGCATCTTGGGTAAAAACGGAGCAGGTAAATCAACCTTATTAAGGACGATCGCCGGTATTCGAAGTTTAGATTCATCGGTAAGTTGGAAAGGTCGTCCAATAGATCAAATTTCATCTATTGATTTGGCTAAATTAAGAGCGTTTGCTGAACAAGTGCCAAATGCGAGTGATGATTGGTATGTTAAGGATGTTGTCGAGGCGGGCACTTGGCCATGGGTAGTCGAAGGGCGCGTTGCTCAAGAGGTGGTGCAGCCCAAAGTCGCTTCATTAATTGAGCAATCACTCAAACGATGCGATGCATTGCATTTGGCTGATTTACAGTGGCGATATTTATCTGGTGGTGAAAAACAACGAGTTGCATTAGCAGCTTGTTTGGCTCAAAGTACTGCGGTATTGATTTTGGATGAGCCAACAGCACATTTAGATTTGGCGCATCAATTTAGTGTAATGGATGAATTGGTGAGTGCTAGTCAATCGTGTGAACAACTTTTAGTGGCGAGTATTCATGATCTTCATCTTGCGACTCGTTCATTTACCCATGCCCTTGTGCTGAATGGTGATCATCAAGGGTCTTGGATTGCGGGTGCTGTAGAGGAGGTTTTAACTCCTGAAGTAATTAATAGTGCCCTCGGTCATCGCGTTGAGTGGGTAACTTCTCAGTCTGGCGAGCGAGTGTTAATTGCGAGTTAGTTTATTTTTTCGCACAGTTTCAAAGAAGGTGCAGATTTCTTTTGCTGCAAGCAGGGCGCGAGGTGTTGGTCTAGTAAGCCAATCCCCGGAAATGGTTTTAAATCCATTTAAATTATGAACCTTGAGTTTTGGAAATTTACTCCAAATGGCCCAAGGGTTATCCGAGCTATTTTCACTCTCTGAAGCAGAAAGTATTATTTCAGGATCAAGTTTGACAACTGACTCAACACTAACGGTAGGTATTAACAGGCGTTCATTTTCAAATAATTGTCGGCCGCCGCATAGTGCAATCATGTCGCCTATTTGGTGATGACGATTGATTGTCATGAGTGGGTTGGACCAAGATTGATAAAAAACCTTCAAAGGCGATTTGTTCGAAAATTCCTGCTTAAGGCGATTTAAGTCATTTTCAAATTGAGTGCTTATTACTAAGGCATTTTTCTCTTGCTTGATGAGTTTCCCAAGACGAAGGATTTCTGTAGGAATAGCTTTGAGAGATCTAGCATCGCTTTCAATAACTTGCGTCCCACTGTTTTTAAATAATTTATGGATCGCTTCCTTTTGTTGTTTTGGCGTGCCGGATTCCCACATGAGAATTAGGTCAGGTTGAAGTGATTTAATTAGCTCTAAATTTAAACCATGTACATCTCCAATAATCTGAATATTTTTTAAAGACTTTGGATAATTAGAGTAGGCACTCACGCCAATGAGTTGTTTCTCAGACCCAAGTGCAGAAACTAACTCAGCAAGATGGGGGGAGAGTGTGATGATTTTTAATTCTTTGCTAAAGCTATTTAGGCAAACGAAACCAAAAAGTAATCCGATGATTAATTTACCTACAAAACTGATACCAACATAATTGTTGGAGTTGATGCGCATTAGATTTCGAGGTTATCAATGAGGCGTGTTTTGCCGAGTTTGGCAGCGGCCACAATGACCAGCGGTTCTTTTGATTCAAGAGCCTCTGGCGACGATGGTAATAGATTATTTTGACGACGAATAGAAATGTAGTCTGGATTCCAGCCGCGGCTTTTTAAGCCTTCAATTGCAGTAGCTTCTGCTTTTTCAATATCGGCAGGTAGCCAAATTGATTTATTCAGAAGCTCATTTTGAATCTGTTTGAGGGCTGCATATAATTTTGGAGCTTCAGCTCGTTCTTCAGAAGATAAATAGCCATTTCTTGAAGAGAGTGCTAAGCCATCTTCAGCTCTAACGGTTTCCGCGGGAATAATGTCAACAGGTAGTGCAAATTGGTTGCACATTCTGCGAATCACCATCAGTTGCTGATAGTCCTTTTTTCCAAAGACGGCAACTTTGGGTTGAACACATGAAAAAAGTTTGAGGACGACGGTGCAGACGCCGCCAAAAAAGCCAGGACGAAAATGCCCTTCCAAAATATCCCCTAAATCTTTGGGTGGATCGACACGATAGTCTTGTGGTTCTGGATATAAATCCTTTTCAGTTGGGGCAAATAAAACATAAACCCCTTCTTTTTCTAATTTCTCGACATCTGCCTCAAATGTTCGCGGGTACTTATCAAAGTCCTCATTAGGTCCGAATTGCAGACGATTCACGAAAATACTTGCAACCACAGGGTCGCCGTGTTGGCGTGCCAAGCGCATGAGCGAAAGATGTCCCTCGTGCAAATTACCCATCGTCGGTACAAACGATGCCCGGTTTTGCCCCCGAAGTTGGTCTCTTAACTCATGAATGTTGCTAATGATCTTCATTTAACTTGGGCTGAATGAGAGGCGAACGTAAATTGGAGCGTAAGGTTCTGCTTGGGTAATTTCGACAAGAGACTCTCTTGAAAGTTCAAGTAGGGCAATGAAATTCACGATAACTACTGGAACGCCTTGGCCAGACTCAACTGCTTCTTCAAAGAGTTCGCTGAACTCCACAAAGCGTTTGTTTTGCAGTTGGCGAATGATTCGAGTCATAAAATCGCGAACCGAAAGTGATTCACGAGTAATGGTATGGTGCTGTGTCAATTTTGCTCGAGCAAGAACATCACTCCAGGCTTGTTGAAGATCAACTACATTCACTTCAGGCCAGGTAATCGCAATCGTTGTGTCGACAAAGCCGTTAGCTTTATAAAAATCTCGACCCATTTGCGGTATTTGATCAAGCTCTTGTGCGGCTAATTTCATGCGTTCATACTCAAGGAGTCGACGAACCAATTCGGCACGAGGATCCTCAACTTCTTCGTCGCTATCCGCTTTTTTCATTGGCAAGAGCATGCGCGATTTAATTTCAATCAGCATGGCTGCCATTAATAAGTATTCCGCTGCAAGTTCAAGGTTGTGATGACGAATTTGTTCAACGTAGCTCAAATACTGTTGAGTCACTTGAGCCATCGGAATGTCTAGAACATTGAAATTTTGTTTGCGGATTAGATAGAGTAAAAGATCCAGAGGTCCTTCAAAGGCCTCTAAAAAAACCTCAAGTGCATCCGGGGGGATGTAAAGATCATTCGGCAGCGTGAACAGTGGTTCGCCATACAGTTTGGCGAACGCTTCTGACATGCCATCCATGAGGGATGGGGTTGAATCAGTCATTTGAGTAAACGTATGGTTTTTGAGCTACTTTTGCCAATTTTGCTCTGCGCTGGTCTTCTGGGCTGATAGGTGTTTTATCCCACAAAAGGGCGCGACCAACTTGCTGGCCTTGCTCGATTTTAGGGTCTTTAGCCTTGATTTCATTAAGAAAATTTGTAATTTCAGATTGATAATGCGCCATGATATTTAAGCCAACAGGTAAACAAAAAATTAAACGGTTAATAGGGATTGTGCCCTATCGTACGCGGATTCTATATCAGGGCAGCAATTTGCGACCCCGATTTGATCAATAAAGCCACTTCGAGTCATTAATGAGAGAACTTGAGAGTTCACATTGCAGATCACTAAAGAGGCATGTTTTTTCTGCAAATTAAGATGTAATTGCGTGAGTGCATCGAGCCCACTAGTATCCATCGAGATTAATTGGTGCAACTCTAGGATGATGATTTTTGGGATGTGTTTTGTTTGATTTAGAGGATCAAACAATTTTTCGAGATGATGAATTGACCCAAAGAAAAGTGAGCCAAAAATCTCATAAGCTTCGATATCTTTATGTGTATCTGCGTTGTTAATGAGTTTGCTGGTTGAGGGCAATTCAATTTCTTTGATTTGTGTAACGTTGGAGATGCGGAAGATAAAGAAACCACATGCTAGAAATAACCCAACTTCAACGGCAATGGTTAAATCAAAGATAACGGTTAAGAAGAACGTACCCAGAAAAACAGTTCGATAAGGAAGTTTGAAATGTTTGAGGCGTTTAAATTCATTCCACTCAATCATGTTCCAGCCAATAAACATCAAAATACCTGCAAGCGTTGCCATGGGAATGAAGGCGGCAAGTGGAGCGGCGAGGAGCATGACTAGTAAGACGGTAGCAGAATGAATAATGCCGGCAATCGGAGTTTTGGCGCCGGCTTTAATATTGGTAGCAGTTCTTGCAATGGTGCCGGTAACTGCCAAGCCGCCAAAGAGGGGTGTAAAGAAATTAGCAAGTCCTTGAGCCATTAATTCTTGATTGGAATCGTGACGATCATCGGCCATGGAGTCAGCAACGCGTGCGCATAAGAGTGATTCAATTGCGCCAAGAAGAGCGAGTGTGATCGTTGGAGTAAATAAAAGTTTGGCGGTTTCCCAATCAAATTTAGGAAGTTGCATTGGCGGTAGGGAGTTAGGAATTCCTCCAAAACGTGAGCCGATCGTTGCGATATCAACCCCAGCATATTTAGTAATCGCAGTTGCTATGACGAGAATGAGAACAATACTAGGAATAAGCTCAAGACGCGAAAAATTTGTTACTCGCGCCAAAAATTTGGTGGTTCTTGGCCAAAAAATTAAAAAGAGGACTGTCCCTGCAAAGAACAAAAAATTGATGGTGTTGAATGTCTTGGCTGCTAAAAATAAAGCATGGAGTTGCGAGAAAAAATCTGCAGGCATTTTTTCAATTTGTAGGCCTAAGGCATCTTTCACTTGCGATAAGCAAATGAGAAGGCCAATACCGCTAGTAAAACCCAGAATGATTGAGACGGGAATAAAACGAATAAGTCCGCCAATTCTAAATAGACCCATTAAAAAAAGAAGAACGCCAGCCAGGCAAGTGGCAATAGCTAGGTTGGCAAATCCATAACGCTCTAAGATGGCATAAAGAACGACAACAAACGCACCTGCAGGACCGCCAATT
>CAYFKO010000063.1:6083-7820 GCA_964343765.1 uncultured Polynucleobacter sp.
ATGATGAAACCACCTATGACTGCGCTGATTAAACCCGCTTCTGGCTTAACGCCGCTGGCAATGGCAAATGCAATTGCTAGGGGTAGAGCAATTAATCCTACAGTGATACCTGCAGCCAAATCATTCCAAAAATCATCTAATCGATAGGTTTTGACGCTATCAATTAGTCGTGGCTTAAACGACGCTAGGTTTTCAAATAGTCGCACGATTGGCTTCGATTAATTTATCAATGAGAAGAGGGTCTACTCTGGTCATTAAATGTTTATATGCCTGAATTGGCTTATCCACATCTAATGGGGTATTTACACTGCTCCAAGTTAACGCTGGGATATTTAGGAAAGCTTCAACACCAGTGGCGACATTTGGAACGACCGGCTTGAGATAGATGGTCAAAATCCTAAAAGCTTCTAAAGTGATAGTGCAAGTAGCCTGAAGTTTTTTATGAATATCGCTAGAAGAATCCTCAGGAAGATTTTTTGCAATTTCCCATGGTTTTTCGGTATCCACAAAACTGTTCACCGAATCGGTAAGTTCCATGATGAGGCGCAATGCTTTGGCGTATTCTCGAGCTTCATACAAGTTGGCGATTTCATCGCTAGCATTTGGTAAGTTTGCCAATAATGGGTGCTCGAGTACGCTTGGATCAATCTTGCCTTCAAAACGCTTGACTAAAAAGCCTGCACTTCGGCTCGCGATGTTGATGTATTTACCTAATAGGTCACTATTCACGCGGGCAACAAAGTCCTGCAGATTTAAATCAAGATCTTCGAGAGAGGCGTTTAATTTAGCCGCAAAATAGTAGCGGAACCACTCGGGGTTTAGTCCACAGCTAATCACACTATGCGCATTAATAAATGTGCCGCGCGATTTACTCATTTTCTCGCCATCAACTGTTAAGAAACCATGTGCAAATACATTGGTTGGGGTACGGTGACCTGAGAAATGAAGTGTTGCTGGCCAAAACAAAGTGTGGAAATACAAAATATCTTTACCAATGAAATGATATTGCTCGGTATCAGTGTCAGGTTTAACCCATTCATCAAAGTTGAGCCCAGTTTTTTTGCAAAGTTGCATGAAGCTGGCGTAGTAACCAATTGGCGCATCAAGCCAGACGTAAAAATATTTACCTGGCGCATCCGGAATTTCAAAGCCAAAGTAAGGAGCATCCCGAGAGATGTCCCAGTCACCAAGTTTGCTATCACCTGATTCACCCACCCATTCTTTCATTTTGTTACGCGCTTCAGGTTGAAGTGGGGTTTTTACTTGAGTCCACTCGCGTAAAAAAGTTTCGCAGCGTGGGTCAGATAATTTAAAAAAGTAATGATCCGAAATTTTCCGAATAGGGGTTGCGCCACTCACGACAGAAAATGGATTTTTTAAATCGGTTGGAGAGTAAGTGGCACCGCATTTCTCGCAAGAATCACCGTATTGATCTTTGGCGCCACATTTAGGGCATTCACCTTTAATAAAGCGATCTGGCAAGAACATTTCTTTTACGGGGTCATAGGCTTGCTCAATGGCGCGTTTCTCTATTAACCCAGCATCGCGAAGTTTTAGATAAATCTTCTCGGATAATTCTTTGTTTTCATCGGTATCCGTTGAGCCGTAATGGTCAAATGACACTAAAAAATCGTCAAAATCACGCTTGTGCTCAGCCCAGACCTTAGCAATGAGCTCTTTAGGGGTAATGTTCTCTTGTTCAGCGCGCAGCATGATTGGCGTACCATGGGTGTCATC
>CAYFKO010000063.1:7925-8796 GCA_964343765.1 uncultured Polynucleobacter sp.
TGAATGTATTCAACCAGGTGGCCGATGTGGATTTGTCCGTTAGCGTAAGGTAAGGCTGACGTGACCAGAATGCGTCGTTTTTTATTTGTCATGCGCTAATTTTAGTATCCCAGTAAAGTATTGGGGTAATTACTTGAAATTCTAATGAAGTAGGAGATGATTTTGGCTATTACCCAAGAAGCCGTTTTAGATAAATTAAGTCGGGTAATCGACCCCAACACGGGGACTGATTTAGTGGCTAGCAAGACGATTAAAAACCTTAAAATTGAAGGCGCAGATCTTTCATTTGAGGTGGTTTTGGGCTATCCAGCTAAAAGCCAGTTCGATGCCATTCAAAAAGCTGCTATTCAAGCCACAAAGGAAATTGCTGGCGTCGGCAATGTCAGTGTGGCGGTGCGTTCTGACATCGTTGCGCATGCGGTGCAGCGCGGCGTTAAATTACTTCCAAATGTTAAAAACATTATTGCAGTAGCCAGTGGTAAGGGAGGCGTTGGAAAGTCAACGACCGCCGTTAATTTGGCTTTGGCTTTAGCTGCTGAAGGCGCTTCAGTTGGTATTTTGGATGCAGATATATATGGCCCGAGTTTGCCGATGATGTTGGGTATAGAGGGCAAGCCAGAATCGATTGCTGAAAATACGATTGAACCGATGCATGGGCATGGATTACAAGCAAGTTCAATTGGTTTTTTGATTGAGCCCGATAACCCAATGGTTTGGCGTGGCCCGATGGTGACCTCTGCACTTGAGCAGTTATTGCGTCAAACCAATTGGGATAGCTTGGACTACTTAGTTGTGGATATGCCGCCGGGAACAGGGGATATTCAGTTAACGCTTTCTCAGAAAGTGCCGGTGACTGGTTCTGTGATTGTGA
>CAYFKO010000064.1:0-8701 GCA_964343765.1 uncultured Polynucleobacter sp.
TCTGCATTCGCTTTTTTCATCAAAATAGCAACGCGCATTTCAAGTTCGGGTGGCTCAATCGCGACGGTTAGTCCAGAGTCAAATCGAGAAATCAAGCGTTCATCGATACCGTCCATTTCCTTAGGATAGGTATCAGACGTAATAATGACCTGAGATTTATTGGCAATTAAAGCCTCAAAGGCATAGAAAAACTCTTCTTGTGTGCGTGATTTGCCACTAAAAAATTGAATATCGTCGATTAAAAGTAGATCTAATGAGTGGTAATAAGATTTGAATTTATCAAACGCTTTTTGTTGATAAGCCCTTACTACATCCGATACATACTGTTCTGCGTGAATATATCGAATCCTCGCATTTGGTTTTTGCTCTAAGAGGTAATTACCAATCGCATGAATTAAGTGCGTTTTACCTAATCCCACCCCGCCGTACAAAAACATTGGGTTATAGGACGTTCCTGGATTGTTTGCCACCTGAATTGCGGCAGCACGAGCAAGCTGGTTTGCCTTGCCGGTAACAAAGGTTTCAAACGTTAAAGCAGGGTTAAGTTTTGAGTAATCATCAATTGCTACTTGGTAGCTGGCATCATCAAACGCTTCACTTTGGACTGAAGAGGACTCCATTGAAAAATCTTTTTCAATAGATTGGCTGGTTAGACTTGGTGCTAGGCTATTTTCTGCGTCATTAATGGCGCAGGCTTGAGGATCTACCACCAGTTTAATTTGTGTACCTTGAGGTAAAAATTTGTTAGCTAACTCTATGAATTTATTGATAAATTGAGATTTAACCCAATCTAATTTAAATTGGTTCGGTGCAGCAATAACAAAAACGCCCTCTTTTTCGTTAAAACCTACCGGAGCTAATGGCTTAATCCAGGTTCTGAATTGTTGAGACGTTAATTTTTTGGACATATCATCGCAAAACTCGTTCCAGAAACTTTGTATGAGCTCACCTGACCCTACATCATAGGGCTTAGATTTGCGTTTTCTTCCGAAGAGATGGGTAAATGTGGAATTTGTCATTTTTATTTACCCCTGATTGTAGACAAAGATAAAACTTATCCACAAAGGAAAACTCGGTGGAAAACCTGTGGATAACTTGTGGATAAATATAAAAAACCATTAATTTTCATAAGGTTATGGAAGAAACAGGGGTGAAATTATTCACAAGTAAATTTTTTGGTTTGAAAAAGACGGTTGAATTGACTAGAACGCCAAAATAAGTGAAAATTTAAGGTTCTGCAGTAAAACATCAGAGATTATTATGAAACGTACTTATCAACCATCAGTTACACGTCGTAAACGTACCCATGGATTTCGTGTTCGCATGAAAACTAAAGGTGGCCGTCATGTATTAAATGCAAGACGCGCAAAGGGTCGTAAACGCCTCGCAATCTAATATTCATTAGGGGCATTCTGTTGGATGCCCCTACGAATAATCATGAGTAAGCATCAGCTTACTAGGCAACATATCTTGCGAACTTCTGAAGAAATTTCAGAAGTTTTAAGGCAAAGACCTAAAAGTTCGCCGCACTTTTCGTTTCACGAAAAAACTATACAAGCTCCTGAATCATTAGATTTAAGTCGTTTGGGCTTAGCTATTCCGAAAAAGATGGCTAAACGAGCGGTGGATCGCAATCGTATTAAGCGCTTGATTCGAGAAATATTTAGACAAGCGGATTTATCTCCATCGAAAAAGCTAGTGCTCAAATTGAAGAGTCCGGTTGGGCGAGGCCTTAAAGGGAAACTCCGTAACGCCGAATATCAGCTCATTAAAAAAGAGGTTAATCAGTTTTTCCATGATTGAGAGACTGTTTTCTGCCATCTTGCTGGGCTTTATAAAAATATATCGTTATTTGATTAGTCCTTTTTTGGGCAATCGATGCCGCTTTCATCCTAGTTGTTCTGAATATGCTGTGGAGGCTATTCAGATACATGGGCCATTTAAAGGGCTTTTACTAGGAATTTGGCGAATACTGCGATGTGCACCATGGGGCAGGGGTGGCTTTGATCCGGTGCCAAAAAAACAAATTAAGAAACATTAAAGAACTACAATCTACAACTTACTAATTGCATTACTAAGAAATCAATATGGATATCAAACGAACACTATTGTGGGTGGTATTTGCGGTCTCAGGACTTATGTTGTTTAACAACTGGCAAATTCAAAATGGTCAAAAGCCATTAATTGAACCTAAAACGACAAATCAAGCCAGCGCAGAAAAAAGTAATGCAAGCGTAACACCAACGGCGGTTGCAAATACAACATCAGCGGCGCCAAAAGATTCCGTTACTAAATCAGAGCCAGTAAAAGAAGTTGCTGGAAAAATTGTTCATTTAAAGAACGACGTACTTGATTTAGAAATTGATACGAAAGGCGCTACGATTATTAAATCAACCTTGTTGAAGCATCAAGACAATGGGGCACCTGTGGTTATTTTTCAATCACAGGGTGAACACAAGTATCAAGCGCGTAGTGGTTTAGTTATTAATGGGGCTGATGCACCAAACCATACAGACTTGTTTAATGCACAAACATCAGCAGATGGTCAATCAATCGTTTTCACGGCTGAAAAAGCAGGGGTTGTGCTTGAGAAGACCGTTGAACTGCCCAAAGATGGCTATGTAGTTACCATTAAAAATAAAGTAACAAACAAGACTACGCAAACAATTTCTCCATCACTCTATGCAGAGTTATTGCGTGATGGTACTAAGGTTGAGAAGAGTCAGTTTTACAGTACGTTTACTGGCCCTGCCATTTATACCGATAACGAAAAGTTCCATAAGGTAGAGTTTTCAGATATTGAAAAAAATAAAGTAAGCGCTCCTAAAACAATTGGTACTGGAGAATCAGGCTGGGTAGGTATGGTTCAGCATTATTTTGCAAGCGCATGGATTCCAGATGCATCAGCAATAAGAGAGTTTTATTTTGACAAGTTAGATAACAACTTATATCGCGCAGGAATCAAAGCTTCTTTAGGTGAGATTGCGGCCGGAACAAATAAAACAGAAACGACACGATTATTTGTGGGTCCACAAGAAGAAAAGATGTTGGAGTCAATTGCGCCAGGGTTAGAGTTAGTTAAAGATTACGGTTGGTTAACAATCATTGCAAAACCAATTTTTTGGCTGCTTACAAAAATTCATGGTTTGCTTGGTAACTGGGGTTGGTCAATTGTTGTGTTGACGATTTTGATTAAGCTCGCATTCTTCCCGCTTTCTGCAGCAAGTTACAAGTCAATGGCAAGAATGAAAGAAGTTCAGCCACGACTGTTGCAGATGAAAGAGCAATATAAAAATGATCCTCAACAATTGAATAAAGCGATGATGGAAATGTACCGTAAGGAAAAAATTAATCCTTTAGGCGGTTGTTTACCTGTCGTGGTTCAAATTCCAGTATTTATTTCTTTGTATTGGGTGTTGTTGGCCACCGTTGAAATGAGAAGTGCACCATGGGTAGGCTGGATTCACGACCTGTCGATGCCAGACCCATATTACATTTTGCCGGTAGTGATGGCTATTTCAATGTTCATTCAAACTAAATTGAATCCAACTCCTCCGGATCCAATTCAAGCAAAAGTCATGACTATTATGCCGCTTGCATTCTCAGTTATGTTCTTCTTCTTCCCTTCAGGGTTGGTGCTTTATTGGGTGGTTAATAACATTCTATCGATTGCACAACAATGGCAAATCAATCGAATGTTTGGTCAAAAGAAAGCGCATTAAGAAAACATGGCGACGCGACGTGATCCAATCGTCGCTGTTGCGACCGCTTCTGGAAAAGCGGGCGTTGGTATTGTTCGCGTTTCCGGAGAAAATCTTTCAGACTATATTCAGGCCGTCCTTGGTAAATCCTTGGACCCACGTCATGCAACCTTAATCGATATAGATGATGTAGATGGATCTTTAATTGATCAAGGTATTGGTATTTATTTCAAAGCACCTCATTCATATACAGGAGAGGATGTGTTTGAGTTTCAAGGGCATGGTGGGTCGGTTGTTATGCAAATGGTCCTTGAGCGGTTATTAGTAATCGGTCGTGATAAAGGATTGCGTCTAGCTCTTCCCGGAGAATTTACTGAGCGTGCGTTTTTAAACGACAAAATTGATTTGGCTCAGGCAGAAGCGATTTCTGATTTGATTGAAGCCAGCACGAGTGCTGCGGTTAAAAGTGCTAATCGCTCGATGGTTGGAGAGTTTTCAAGAAATATTCATGAGCTTGTTAATCAAATTACATCGTTGAGAATTTTGGTTGAGGCAACGCTTGATTTTCCCGAAGAAGAAATTGAATTTTTAGAAAATGCGAGAGCGCTTCAGCATTGGCAAGAAATTCAAGCTGCGATTAATGAACTTGTTCGAGCGTCTAAGCAGGGCTCTTTACTGCGTAATGGTGCACAAGTAGTTCTAGCGGGCGAGCCCAATGTTGGGAAGAGCTCCTTGTTAAATGCTCTCTCGGGCAATGATGTGGCGATTGTGACTCCAATTGCGGGCACCACTCGTGATCGAATTAAAGAGCATATTCAGATTAATGGCGTGCCCTTGCACATTATTGATACGGCAGGTTTACGTGAGGCTCAAGATGAGGTTGAAAAAATCGGAATAGAGCGATCTTGGGACTCTATTGTGCAAGCTGATTTAATTTTGTTTGTGCGTGATGTGACAAATCAAGATGATCAAGCATCTAGTGAATTATTGGCAAAAATTCAAAGTAAATCTCAAAATCAAGTGCCAATGATTCAAATCTGGAATAAAGCAGATCAAGCCCCATCGTTTTCGATGTCGGATGCTGTCGTGGTTTCGGCGAAAAATGGTGCTGGATTAGATCAATTAAAAACGTCTATTCTTTCGGCAATTGGGTGGAGTGCTGAAAAAGAAGATACTGTGTTTGCAAGACAGCGACATATAGATGCGCTTAGTCGAGCCAGCGATCATATTATTTTGGCGGGCGAACACTTAAAACAGGGGAATCAGTCATTGGAACTTGCCGCAGAAGAGCTGCGACTTACTCAAGAATCGTTGGGTGAGATTACAGGCAAGTTATTGCCAGATGAGTTGCTTGGAAAAATTTTCAGTTCTTTTTGTATTGGTAAGTGATGTCAGCGATCAACAAACAATTTGATCAAGTGGTTTTTGCAGGTGGCGGAAATCGTTGTTGGTGGCAGGCCGGGTTTTGGCATGCTTTAAATAAAGTTACACCTCAAAATCCAAAGCGTATTACTGCAATTAGCGCAGGAGCCGCAACTGCTTGTTTACTTTATGCGCGCCCTGGTGAAGATGGTGCACGATGGGCACTTGAATACTATCGGCATGCATTAGCCGAGGTTAAAAAAAATGCCAACTGGGATCATTTGTTAACGCATAAACCTGTATTTCCTCATCATGAGTTATATAGTGCCGCATTAAGAAATATATTGTCAGAGGGGCCCGCTTTATTAAAAAATGCGCCAGATATTTGGATTGGAGTTGCGCATATACCGAGGTGGATGGGTCCAACGATGGCAGTGGCTCTTGGATTGATGGCGTATAACTTTGAAAAACATTTATTAAAAACGTTGCATCCAAAATTAGGCCGCCTTTTAGGATTTACGAGAGAGTTTGTTCGTGCACAGGATTGTCAGGATGTAAATGATCTGACGCAATTAATCTTGCAATCCTCCTGCACGCCCCCTTTCACTCCGGTCATGTACCGGCATAATCACCCCGTTTTGGATGGCGGCTTAGTCGATAACGTTCCTATTGACGGTTTGTTGCCAAGTGAAGACCCAAGTAAGCCAAGCGAAGTTTTGGTGCTTGTAACGCGTCGCTATCCGCTTCCAGATATTTTTATTCGAGAAATGCCTGGACTTCGGCTAACTTATGTTCAGCCAAGCAAAAAAGTGCCTATTTCGAGCTGGGATTACACCCGGGTCGAGCTAATGCCAGAAACCTATGAGCAAGGTTGTAGGGATGCTCAGGCTATTTTAGGCGAATAAGCGCAAATTTTGTTGCGTCGCAGCATAAAGGGCGCATAAAAAATGAGAAAATAGAGAAATTATCTAAAAACTGCATGAACTTACTATGAACCAAGCTAAAACTTTCGGGATTGAACAATTGAATGTCCCAGCGTATGTGAAACATCAACGCTTAATTAAATGGGTTGCAGAAATTGCTACCTTAACTCAGCCAGATAATGTTTATTGGTGTGATGGGTCCACAGAAGAGTACGACCGATTGTGTAACCAGATGGTTGAAGCTGGTACATTGAAAAAATTAAATCCTGCCAAACGCAAAAACTCCTATTTAGCCTGTTCTGATCCAAGCGATGTTGCCCGCGTAGAAGACAGAACGTATATTTGTTCTGCTAAAAAAGAAGATGCTGGTCCTACCAACAATTGGACAGATCCGAATGAAATGCGTCAAACGCTTAATGGTTTGTTTACAGGCTGCATGCGTGGTCGAACACTCTACGTCGTTCCATTCTCGATGGGCCCATTAGGTTCACCAATTGCGCATATTGGTGTTGAATTAACAGATAGCCCATATGTTGCTGTGAATATGAAAATCATGACTCGTATGGGTCGTGGCGTATTTGATGTTCTTGGTGCGGATGGTGAGTTCGTACCTTGTGTTCATACTGTTGGTAAACCTCTTGCCGCAGGCGAAAAAGATGTTAAGTGGCCATGCAACTCGACGAAGTACATTGTTCACTATCCTGAAACACGTGAAATTTGGTCATTTGGTTCCGGTTACGGTGGAAATGCGTTGTTGGGTAAAAAATGTTTTGCATTACGTATTGCCTCGACTATGGGACGCGATCAAGGTTGGTTGGCTGAGCATATGTTGATATTGGGCGTGACTTCCCCTGAAGGTAAAAAATATCACGTTGCTGCAGCGTTCCCATCTGCTTGTGGCAAAACAAATTTTGCAATGTTAATTCCGCCAAAAGGTTTCCACGGTTGGAAAGTGACCACTATTGGTGACGATATTGCATGGATTAAACCCCGCAAAGATCCTAAGACTGGTAAGACCCGCTTGTTTGCGATTAACCCAGAGGCGGGTTACTTTGGTGTTGCGCCAGGAACAAATACATTAACAAATGCAAACTGCATGTCATCTTTAAATAGTGATGTGCTCTTTACAAACGTTGCGTTAACAGATGATGGTGATGTTTGGTGGGAAGGTATGACGAGTGAGCCTCCTGCGCACCTCATTGATTGGCAAGGTAATGATTGGACGCCTGCCGATGGTAAAGCGGGTAAAAAAGCGTCTCATCCAAATGCGCGCTTTACAGTGGCAGCAACAAATAATCCAGTGATTGATCCAGAATGGGATAACCCTGAAGGGGTTGCAATCGATGCGTTTATTTTTGGTGGTCGTCGATCAACGACTGTGCCATTGGTAACCGAGGCGCGTGATTGGGTGGAAGGTGTTTACATGGCTGCTACGATGGGCTCTGAAACTACTGCCGCAGCTACTGGAGCTCAAGGCGTTGTACGTCGTGATCCATTCGCGATGTTGCCGTTTACGGGTTACAACATGAGTCATTATTTCCAACACTGGTTGAAGCTTGGAACACAACTCCAAAACGAAGATGCACGTTTACCGAAAATTTTCTGCGTAAATTGGTTCCGTAAAAATAAAGAAGGTAAATTTGTATGGCCAGGTTACGGTGAAAACATGCGTGTTCTCGCTTGGATTTTAGGTCGAGTTGAGGGTGGTGCAAATGGTAATGAGCATATCTTCGGCGTCTCTCCAAACCATGAAGATTTGATTTGGGAAGGTTTAGATTTTTCTAAAGATCAATTCGAACAAGTTATCTCGATTGATAAAGATGCTTGGGAAGAAGAGCTTGAATTACATGAAGAGTTGTTTACGCAACTTTCACACGGTCTTCCTTCAGAACTTAAAGAAGCTAAATCTAAGCTTAAAAAACTACTTAGTGGTATTTGATTTGCCAGCGTCATTGGCGCAGGCAGATTTTGATCCAATAATCAGGCGGTTCTCACTATCTACTGTGTAACAGTGGTTTGAGAAGCTGCCTGAATTAAAACTCTTCACATTGATTTGACCACGTTTGGCCACGACGAGGGCATTTGCCTTACGTCCTCCAGAGGCAATGCAGTCCTGCATGATTTTAGAGTTTTCATCATTGGTAATTAATTTCAAGTTGGCACATTTTCCCTTTACTGATGCGTTGTAAGCAGCTACTGAAACTGCGTTTGGTTTAATTGGAAAAGGTGAAATCACACTCATTGGATTAATGTGTTGATTATTTACGATAACTTCAAAGTGAAGATGAGATCCGGTTGATCTACCCGTATTACCAACCTCTCCGATAACTTCGCCCTTTTTGACGTTTGTATGTAAGCTGGTTGCAATTGAGTCAAGATGACCATATTTAGTTATAGCGCCGTTGGCATGAGTTATCTCAACACTTCTGCCGTAGGCTCCGCCTTCTTCAATCGTTGTTAGTTTTGAAACTTTGCCTGCGGCTGCTGCAACAACGGGCGTTCCAATAGGCGCCGCAAAATCAACGCCAGAATGCATGGCTAATTGAGAGGTAATGGGATCAATTCGTTCGCCATAGTCGCTTGAGAATGTGTAGTGGCCAATTAATGGAACTCCGTCCAAAATATTGCTGAGATCTTCAGAAGATTTAATGAAATCAGCCTTTAGTTGAGGCAGGGTTTCATTGATAGCTGAAATAGAAGATTCAATGTACGTAA
>CAYFKO010000065.1:0-8471 GCA_964343765.1 uncultured Polynucleobacter sp.
TTAATGTCGCATTTGCAGCCAAGCTCACTGACCCGTTATAAACCTGGGTATCCGCTGATGAAACATTACCCGTCAGAGTAATGTTGCCGGTTAAATCTAACCGTTTAATTGGTGTTGTCGCACCAATTGTGCTTGAGAAAATAATTGGATTATTCGGATTTGAAATAACAAGCGTTTGCGTTCCACTTGTAGTCCCATTAACTGTGTTTGAGAATTTAACTTGAGCACCCGATGTCGTAACAGCGAGGGTTGTAACTGTGTTTGCCGCACCCGCCAAAACAACAGGCCCACCATAATTTTGATTATTGGCTGTCGCAATCGTATTACCAGTTGAACCATAAATAGTAATAGTCCCAGTACCAGTGATATTTAAATTTGCCAGATTAGTGGTTGCACCCACTGGTGCATTAAAGGTAACTGCTCCACCACCATTGGCAATCGTTAAGTTTTGACTATTAGCAGATGTCCCATCAATCGTAGATGAGAAAGTAATGTTTGTTCCACCTGAAGTAAGCGTCTTCACGGGAACTGCTAAATCATTATTATTAATAACAATTGCACTTGAGTATGTTTGTGCAGCAACCGTAGAAATTGAAGCGCTTATTAATAGTGGCGCATTAACAGAAAGTGCATTAATCGCTGTTGTACCACCTACTGTTGCATTGATTTGGACACTTGAAATACCTGTAGCTAAAGTTAAACTGTTATTGCCATTAACGGTATCGTTAAAAATAACTGTCTTACCAGTAGCACTCAACGTAGTTGCCCCAGACAAAGTCAAAGGTCCGTTATAAGTTTGATTACCAGTAGTTGTTATTGCACCTGTTAAGCCGAAGGTTGTCCCTGCTCCCAACGTCAAATTACCCACATTAATCAGCGTCGCTCCGCTAAGCGTTGACGTCATAAACGATCCGCCAGACTGATTGAGCAAAGTTAAATCGTAGTTAGTACCAGACACTGCATCAATTTGAGTACCCGATGTTGCAAATGAAAAGCCATTACCCGCAAATGTCGTATTCGCTGCCAAAATCACTTTATTACCAAAGGTTTGCAAACCGGTGGTGATCACACCGCCCTTAACAATAGTTCCAGTTGCGTTGGTCGTCGTTACTGTGAGTGTTGCAAATGGATAATTACCTCCAACAACACCTCCAAAAGATACCTGTCCAGTACCTGTAGATAAAGTAAGTGTTGGCGCAAACGGACTTGTACTTAATGCATCAATCGTGTCTGAAAAAGTTACCGCACCATTTGATGTTGTAAATGTGTAATTCGTGCCAAATGATGTTGCGGCTACTGGGGTGGCATTACTTGCACTATTGGCTCCGGAACCGCCAATGGTTACTGAACCGCCATTCGTAGTTACCGTACCAGTACCACTGAATACAACCGACTGCTTAACAGGATTATTAACACCAGCATTAAAAACTAAACTTAACGGACTTCCAGCAGCGCTTGTAATCGTTCCGTAATCATAGATACTTCCAAAAGCGTTGAAGGTTAATGTTGTCGCTGAGCCAGATGCTTTATTAATTGTTGCTTGAGTATCTATGTAAATACTGCCGGTTCCTGCAGCAGAACCGCAATCACCATAAGTAGTAGCGCAGCTGCTAGGGGTGACATTAATCGTAATGTTGGACGTTGCAATATTGGTTGAAAGCAGATTTGCCAACATCTGCGTAATCGTCAAATCAGACGGATCAATCAGCCACATCCCACCACGACCGGCATTGATGGAACCTAAGAGGTTGAGAGTATGACCGGAGGTTTCGATGTAACCACCGTTTGTTGTGTTCGCTAGAGTTGTTTGGCTAGCATTGAGGGTGGTTTGCGCATCAATGCTCGTATAAATAGAAAACGGCAATGTGCCACTTTGTGCATCATTGCCGATCTTGATAGTGCCACCTTGGCTTGTGCCGATTGCTTCAATTGTGCTGGCTACGAGTAAGGTGTTGTTCGATCCGGAGATAGCCATGCTTCCACCACGACCATTGGCGCCGTTGGTTTGAATCATGCTTGCTTGGAGATTAAGGTTGCCACTTGGGGCGATGAGGAGGAGTTGTCCCCCGTCAGTTTGGCCATTGGCTTGAAGTGTGGCCGTGTTCACTTGAAGGTCAGTTGAGGTTTGGATACTGATCGTACCTCCACGGCCTACCCCACCATTGGTTTGTACAAAGCCTTCGATACTAATTGGACCACTGGTACTTGTGAGGGTAATGGAACCACCCTCATCACCATTGGCTTGAAGTTCACCTTGGCGACCTAAGGTAATGGAGCCTGCTTGGATACGGATCGTACCCCCAGCACTTTGGTTACCGTTGGAGGAGATGCTACCGATAAAGTTAAAGAGGTTCGCCATGACTTGAACCATTGGACTTGGTAAGTTCTGACCACCGAGTGTTTGGATACTACCGGAGCCTTGGATACTGGCTTGGGCCACCATCGTAACTTGGTTAGCTTGGATGGAACTACCTTGAGCTAAGTTAATGTCATTGGCGTTAATCACAACGTTCAGGATTGAACTTGGGGCTGAGGTGATTTGACCGTAGTTATAGAAGGTACCGTCGGCTAAGAAGGTTAAGGTCGTCGGCGTGATGCCCATCTTCGCGATCGTGACACCTGGAGCAATGATGAGGTCGCCCGCACCTTGGGTGCAAGTACCACCTGAGCAAGTATTTCCTTGAACTTGGACTGTGACGTTGTTGTTTTGTAGGGCTGCTGAGATCACGCTTGCGGATGCTGAGTCAATCGTTAGGTTATACGGATCTAAGAGCCAAGTACCCGTCTTACCCGCTGGGGCGGAGGTATCGACTTTGGTACTGCTGGTAATCGTGAGGTTCTGATGAGAGCTCGTCTCAATGGTGCCGCCATTACCGGATAGTGCACCACCGGTCGCTTGGAGAGTGCCTGCCACCGTCGTTTGTTGATTCGAAATAATCGAGACATTACCGCCATTACCTTGGGTCTTGGCGTTGGCTTTGATCTTGCTCGTACTCGTTAAGGTGATGGTGTCACCTCTTAGGGTGATGTTGCCACCATTACCGTTTTTACTATTGGCCAGTAAGGCCCCGCTGTTCGTGACATTACCTGCAACAATCTCAATGTTGCCGCCGTTATTGACCATACTCGTGGTGCTAATGCGACCACTGTTTTTGATGACCGACCCCATGAGTTGATTAACGGAATTAGCCGCAATCACGACGAGGCCACCAGGTACTTCGACTGCGCGTTTATTGGCAATCAGCGACTTGTAGACGGAGGCATCCACACTCACGCCCACGAGTTGATTGCTACTGAAGTTCAGGGTAATGCGGCTACCGCTGGCAAGGGCTACTGCACTACCCGATCCACCACTAGCGATCACATAACCGTAGTTGCGAACCTCCGGTGCTAGCAAGGCGATGTAGCCATTGGGATCATTCGTTTGAATCGTCCCTTTGTTGATGACCTTACCCGTAGATGCAGCACCATTGGCAGCTGCGTAGGTGTTCTTGCCATCCATAAAATCTTTGTTCGCGATATCGAGTGTGGTTGCCACCACCGCACCAGCATTGACCTGAGCAGTTTTACCGAAGGTCACACCTTCAGAGTTTTCGATGATCACCGTACCGTTCGCTTTGATTGCGCCATCGATCTGTGTCTTCGTAGCCGTCACTACGCGATTGAGGGTGGCGGAGTTAGCTGTTGGTTGATTGAAGTTCACGGTCGCATTACTGCCCACATTGAAACTCTGCCAATTGATGACGGCGCGACTGCTTGATTGATTGACGTTCAATGTGTTTCCGTTTTGTGTCACGGTTGCCGAACCAGCAACAACCTGACCGTTTGTCGGAAGTGTGTTGGCATTGATGTTAGTCTGCGCGTTTGCAGAGAAGGTCGTAATACCTAACAAAGCGCAAAGAGCTCCAACGACAATGTTCGTCATTGAAGAATTCGCAACCACGCTACGAGCAGAGAAAAACTTGCCCGCCTTGGTCATAGAAGGATCTGAACTACATGTGTGTGCACGCGCGAATTATAGGATTTACCCTATAAATATTCGATTAGCTCTAGGGCTAATAATAAATAAACCCTTATAAATCATATATTTATAAGGGTTTATTTATAAGGTTTGTCTTGTATTAACAACAAGACTAGGTTTGAACTGAAGATTTACTTTCCTTGCACCACTTTACTGCGCTTCATCAACTCTTCAACCGCTTCTTGTTTTTTTCGTTGCATAAGATTCTGGGCAAGCGATTGCTTGGCATCATCGTAAGCAGGAATTTTATATTTGCGACTGTCATCTAAACGAACAATGTGCCATCCAATTTGTGTTTTGATTGGATTAGGCGCAATCTTTCCTTTAGACAAATTGATGACGATATCGCCAATCGGAGGCATGATTTGATCTGGCAACACCCAATTGATTGCACCACCTTGAGCAGCACTCGTTTTATCTAATGACCTCTCACGTGCCAATGACTCAAATGAAGAGCCTGAATTTAATTTACTTATAATTGCTTCCGCCTCAGATTCTGTAGCAACTAAAATCTGCGAAAGCTTGTATTCATTGGAGTTGCGGCCATCTCGAGTGAGTGAAACTTGACGGTCGTATTCCGCTTTTACATCAGACTCTGTCACTTGATGTGATTTGAAATACTCTGCAAACCACAAATCCATTAAGACATTTTGTTGAGCAACTCGAACTTTAAACTCATTATTTTCTTTAGAGACAAGTCCTGCTTTCTTAACGTCTTGAAGCACCGCTTCGCGAACCACCACTTCATTTAAGAGAGATTGCCTGAGTTCGGGCGTATCTTTAGCACCATTTGCAACAGCATTCTTGACCCAATCATCGAGCTGCTTCTTGGTGATTGGTGAGCCATTAACCGTCCCTAAAACACCCGTCTGTGCATTAACTGCAAACGCAGCTAAGAGCGAAACCGCCACTAAGGCAACTCTAAATTTCATTGAAAACTTTCATTAGTTAAATGGGTACTGAACTTGCAACCAAACATACGGAACATACCAATCATAGTATCTTCCATCGGTATTTACTTGCTCACCAGTGTATGAGAACAATGGATTGTTGCCAACGCGCCATGAAGTTGAACCTGAGAAGGTTGCTTTTTCATAGGTCCATTTAGCTCCAAAACCAAAGCCAAATAAGTTGTACTCATTATCCGCATTTGTACTTCCTTGCCATCCATCATATGGCTTTACATACTGCTGAATTCGTCCCGCATCGACGAAGAAGCTTCCAACGACACGATTAGGAAATTGCTGTTGCAATTCCAGAGATAGCGAAACACCCTGCGAACCACCACCTTGGGCTGAAGGGTAAGCCTTAATACCGTAGGCCCCACCCAAATAGAAACGCTCAGCAGAATCTAAATTGCTATCTGCCAATTGACCTGAAAAAGTAATATTGAGGACAGTTTGATCAGGAACAATTTGCTGATTTCTGGATAAAGAAAAATTCAACTTATTAAATTGCTGCGGAGTATTAACACCGTAATTACTTGGGCTATCGGTATTAAAACTTAAATTACCCGTTGTAAATGTCATCGACCCAGAACTCACCCCTCCACCAAAATAACCATCGTAGTGGTTACCCGATAATGTCGCCGAATAGTTGGTAATAATGTAACTACTCTTCACAGCATCCGTTGTTGAATCTGCGTTCAGGTATGTTTTTTTATCAAGGTTGAATGCGAGGTTTGCATTGGTACTTTGAGAACGTAACAACGGGTAAGTTAACGATGCACCGAGCGTTTGAGAGCGTCCAGCACTTCCAGCAAAAATACCAATCGTGCGGTAATCCATATAGCTTGCGGTAGCTCCAGCTCTCCAACCTGAATAGCCTACAGGAACTGAAAAACCTACTTGCCCATATTGAGAACCTTCTGAGGCTAGGCCATTTAAAGTAATTTGCTCACCAAAACCTAGAGGGTTATTGATTTGCACAAAGGACGTATATTGGAGTTGACCAGTAGTTCTACTTCCGTAGTTATTAGTCTCAAAACGTCCAGCTATCAACTGACCGTTTTCTAATTTAAGTTTTAGATTGGCTTCCCCATCTTTTTGACCAGGTTCAATCTCAGTTGCCACAGCAATGCCGGGAACTTCTTTCAAAATATAGACTGATCGCTCAACCTTGTCAGTTCTTAAAAAATCACCGACTTTGTTTTGAGAAAGAATAAAACGCTTAGCAATCTCTCCGCTCATTCGAGAATCTTTATCGACATCTAAATTGACGCCGCCAAACTTTGCCTCTAATACTCCAATCAAAATCATGCCGTCATTGCCAATTTTTTGCGGCGGCAAGTTCGATTGAACCAAATATCCTTTTTGTTGATATTTATCTGCAATGATCTCGTTAACTTGTTGCAACTCTTCAAGCGACCAACTCTTACCTAACCAATTAGCCAATGCATCTTTCAACTCTTGCTCGGGTAATAAAGTTACGCCAGTAAAGCGAAATCCCTTAACGGTCACTTTAACTGCATCCGGCTTTGCTTCAGGCGCAGGTTGCTTAGGAGCTTTCGCCTCGGGCAATGGCAAAAAGTTCGGCTCTGGAAGTTGTTGTTCAATACCTTGACGTAAGGTTCCCCCTAGCCCACCCACAAATCCATCTCGATTGACCTGAGCTTGAGCTGTCATTGCAAACAGTGCAATTAATGTTAGAGATAATTTTGAATAGTTCATTTGAATGCGGAATTGATTAATTCGGATAATCAGTAATTGTAAATCTCTTTACAAAACAAGTCATTAGAGCGGCAGTCAATATTTAAGAAATAAAGGCAAATTAATCAGTTAAAAGTTGTCGAAAACGACATAAAACCCAATTAACATGGGAATATGACAACAAACCGATCAAACTATGCTCGCCTGGACATTGAGATTTTATTAAATGATCTAGGGACTACCTTAACTGGACTCAGTCAAAACCAAGCGAATGTGGCGTTAAAAAAATACGGAAGCAATGAATTAGTAAAGAAGTCGACTAGCCACCCAGTTTTAAGATTTTTAAAACTCTTTATATCGCCACTCCCCCTTCTTCTTTTAATTCTTGCGCTTATCTCATTCTTAAGTGGGGAGGTTAATGGATCAACCGTGATTCTAATCATGGTATTTCTGTCGACCCTCTTAGCATTTACTCAAGAATTTAAATCGAATAAAGCCGCTGAAAAACTGCGTTCTGCTGTTGGCACCAAGGCCAATGTCATTCGAGAAGGTATTGAATGCGAAATTCCTTTAAGCCAAGTGGCTATTGGCGACATTATTCAACTCAGAGCCGGAGACATCATCCCTGCGGATGTTCGCATCGTTCAATCTAAAGATTTATTTGTGAACGAATCTAGCCTTACTGGCGAAGCTCTACCCGTTGAAAAATTTAACCACCTCAAGATAGAAGCCGTCAAAAATGATTTAGAACTCTCAAATCTTTGCTTCATGGGTAGTTATGTTCTATCCGGCATGGGCAAAGCGGTCGTTTTTGCAACTGGATCTGAAACTTATTTCGGGGGCATCGCCAAAGAAGTTGTCATTCAGACCAAGAAAACCGCCTTTGATAAAGGGGTAGAGCAATACATTTGGCTCATGATTCGATTTATGGCAATCATGGTTCCAGCAGTCTTCCTAATTAATGGTTTGATTAAAGGGAACTGGATGGAAGCGTTTCTATTTGCCACCGCCGTTGCCGTTGGACTTACACCAGAAATGCTACCTATGCTGGTCACAATTAACCTAGCCAAAGGTGCCATGGCAATGGCTAAGAAGCACGTGATCGTAAAAAAATTAGCTGCCATTCAAAACTTTGGCGCAATGGATATTTTGTGTACGGATAAAACCGGCACACTAACGCAAGACAAGGTCATCCTTGAAAAATACGTTGATATTCTAGGCAATGAAAATGATCGAGTCCTAGAACTTGCCTATTTAAATAGCCACTATCAATCAGGCTTAAAAAATCTATTGGATGTAGCCATTCTTAATCATGTGGATATTCATCACAAATTACATGAAGACACTTCCTATGAAAAAGTTGATGAAATCCCATTTGATTTTGAGCGACGCCGAATGTCAGTCATTGTTGAGATCGACAAGAAGAAAAGGGTTCTAATTTGCAAAGGTGCCGTTGAAGAAGTATTCAACGTTTGTAAATTTATAGATATCAATGGCGAAGTTCAAGCAATTAACCACGAACATGAAGAGTCTATCAAAGCCCTGACCGACAAATTAAATGGGGACGGCTTCCGCGTGATTGCCATCGCCTACAAAGACATAGATCCAAGTAATACTAGCTTTGAACTCGATGACGAGTCTGAATTAATTCTAATAGGCTACGTTGCCTTCTTGGACCCCCCAAAAGAATCAGCAAAACCAGCAATTGCTGCACTTAAGCGTGCCGGCGTTGCTGTAAAGATACTAACTGGTGATAACGAATTAGTTACTCGAAAAATTTGCGATGAGGTTGGACTGCATAT
>CAYFKO010000066.1:0-8383 GCA_964343765.1 uncultured Polynucleobacter sp.
ATCTTTATGAATAATTTAGATCGACCACTCAATCTCACTAATGGGCCTAAAGGCATTAACGGCATTGATTCCATATCCATTGGTGGAATATCGATGGGTAAGACCCTCGATTTAGGTTTTATTAGTATTCATTCGGTTACGCTTAACTATTACGTCTTTTTATTGATGGCGGTATTAGTCGTGATGGTTTGTATGCGGTTGCAAACTTCACGTATTGGTCGTGCTTGGGTTGCGATTCGTGAAGATGAAATCTCAGCAAAAGCAATGGGCGTTAATACTCGAAACTTAAAGTTATTAGCGTTTGCGATTGGCGCATCCTTTGGTGGAATTTCTGGGGCGCTGTTTGCCTCTTTTCAGGGCTTTATATCGCCAGAGTCATTCTCACTTTGGGAATCGATTGTGATCTTGGCAATGGTGGTGTTGGGAGGTATGGGGCACATCCCAGGGGTTATTTTAGGAAGCATCTTGTTAGCAGCGTTCCCAGAGTTTTTGCGAGCATCACTCGAGCCGCTTCAACGCTTAATATTTGGCAAAGTACTTATTGAATCTGAAATCATTCGCCAGTTGATTTACGGTTTAGCCTTAATTTTGATTATGCGATATCGACCTAGTGGTCTTTGGACATCTAAGAGGTCAGTATGAGTCAGTTACTTTTAAATGTTCAAAAAGTTTCGAAGCGCTTTGGCGGACTTCAAGCGTTAAGTGATGTTCATTTAGGTATTCAAGAGGGGCAAATTATTGGCTTGATTGGCCCTAATGGCGCAGGTAAGACCACCTTTTTTAATGTGATTACTGGCTTGTATCAGGCTGATACAGGCGATTTTCAATTTGCAGGAAAGTCGTTTAATCCAAAAGCAGTGGATCAAGTGGTAGCGTCTGGAATTGCTAGGACATTTCAAAACATACGCCTATTTGGAAATATGACGGTTTTAGAAAATGTCATGGTAGGTCGACATTGCCGGACCCGCTCTGGCTTATTTGGTGCAGTTTTTCAAACAAAACATACACAACGAGAAGAAGCTGAGACTAAAGACAAAGCGATGTCGTTGCTGGCATATGTTGGCATAGAAAAATATGCAGATTTCACTGCAAAAAATTTATCGTATGGACATCAACGTCGACTTGAGATTGCTAGGGCATTGGCTACGGAGCCTAAGCTATTGGCACTAGATGAGCCGGCGGCAGGTATGAACGCTACTGAAAAAGTTGAGCTTAAGCAACTGCTCGAGAAAATTCGTCAGGATGGTACAACCTTATTATTAATTGAGCATGATGTGAAGTTGGTCATGGGCTTATGCGATGAGATTACGGTGCTCGATTATGGAAGGGTCATTGCCAGTGGTAATCCTGAGGAAGTGCGTCGCCATCCTGCGGTGATTGAAGCATATTTGGGAGCCTCAGCTGTATGACGACCATGTTAAAACTGACGGATCTCAAAGTAGCCTATGGTGGCATACATGCTGTCAAAGGAGTGGATTTGCGGGTCAACTCGGGGGAGTTGATTACTTTGATTGGTGCTAATGGAGCAGGTAAGACGAGCATCATGAAAACGATTGCGGGATTATTAAAACCTTCAGGTGGGTTAATAGAGTTTGATGGACAAGCGAGTTCAGGTTTGTCACATGAGTTGTTTGCAAGAGGGCTAGCTCTCGTGCCGGAGGGGCGAGGTATTTTTGCCCGTATGACGGTTTACGAAAACTTACTCATGGGAGCTTATTTACGTGATGACTCCATGATTGCCGATGACCTCGAGCGAATGTTTGTTTATTTCCCTCGTTTAAAAGAGCGCTTGGATCAATTGGCTGGAACTTTATCCGGTGGTGAGCAGCAGATGGTTGCCATGGCGCGTGCCTTGATGTCACGACCTCGTATGCTTTTACTAGATGAGCCTTCGATGGGTTTGTCGCCGATTATGGTTGAGACTATCTTTAATGTCATTAACGACATCTCTGCCCAAGGAATGACGATTTTGCTTGTTGAGCAAAATGCACGTTTAGCTCTATCGATTGCCAATCGTGCGTATGTGATGGATAGTGGATTAATAACCATCGAGGGTGATGCTAAGACCTTAGCAAATGACCCTCGTATTGGTGCGGCTTATTTGGGTGATTGAGCCAGTAAGCTGCGAAGCATATCAAGCATTAAATCAATTTCTGCATTACTGATGTTTAATGCAGGCATAAAACGCAACAAGTTTGGCCTTGGTGCGTTAATTAGCAAACCTTGAGGTTGCATATCGCGAGCACGCTCAACAAGATCAGGACCGATATCGCGTCCTAACATTAATGCTCTAAGCATACCTGTGCCACGCTCGCCTTCTAAGTTGAATTCAGTAACGAGTTTGAGAAGGCCTGCGCGTAAATAGTCGCCTTTTTTCAGCACATCATCCAAAAATCCTGGAGCAAGTAATTGTTCGATGACACTGATGCCTACTGCTGTCATGAGCGGGTTGCCGTTATAGGTGCCGCCTTGGTCTCCTGCTTCAAAGCAGGCAACTGCGTCGGTTGCTAATAAAGCAGCAAGCGGTACACCACCGCCAATACCCTTACCAAGTGTCATGATGTCAGGCTCAATGCCAGAGTGTTGATAGGCGAACAATTTCCCTGTACGACCGCAGCCCGCTTGTACCTCATCGACAATTAATAAAATTTGATGGCGATTAGTGAGTTCACGAAGTGCTTTCATAAATTCGGTTGTCGCTGGAATAACGCCGCCTTCACCTTGGATAGGCTCTAGCATCACCGCAACCGTTTTTTCGTTAATGAGTGCTTCAACCGAGGCGATATCGTTTAATTCCGCTTTAGGAAAGCCTGGTACTTGAGGCGCAAATAAAGTGTCCCAACCTGGCTTACCAGAGGCGCTCATCGTGGCAAGAGTACGTCCATGAAAGCTGTGGTTAAAGGTAATAATTTCATAAGCGTGGTTCTTATGAAGTTTGCCCCATTTACGCGCAAGCTTAATTGCGCCCTCATTCGCTTCAGCCCCGCTATTGGCGAAAAATACTTTATCAAAACAGCTGTTGGCAGTCAGTAAATCAGCTAAACGAATCATTGGATCGTTATAGAACGCAGGACTAGGGTTGATCACCTTGCGAGCTTGCTCTTCGAGTGCACGAATCATGCCTGGGTTTGCGTGACCCAGGCAATTAACAGCCCATCCTTGCAAGAAATCCAGATAGCGCTTGCCCTCGTTATCGGTTAGCCAAGAGCCTTCACCTGACATCATGACGATCTCAGGGCGTTTAGTGATGTACATCAGTGAATGAGGGTCTTGCATGGTCTTAGTCGTTAAAAATATTCAAATAAAGTAAAAGTGTATTCACAAATGGTTAAATCTTCTACCGCTTTAGGCTAAATCTGCTTCAGAGGTAAATGAGTCTGCAAAAAACTCATCTTCAGGCAATTGGCATTGGCTGACAAAGTCTTTTTGGGCTGAACTCACCACAATTGGAGCACCGCAGGCATATACCTGAAAGCCTGACATGTCTCGATGGTCTTCTATCGCCGCTTTGTGAACAAAGCCAGTCCTTCCTGACCATTGGTCTTCAGGTAGGGCATCCGAGATCACTGGAATGTACTTAAAGCCTTCGATTTCACGTGCCCAAGATTCGCACAGATTATGTTGGTATAGGTCAGCTGGACGTCTCCCGCCCCAATATAAATGCATTGGACGTGAAATTCCTTCATGGCGCGCATGTTCAATAATCGCTTTAATTGGTGCAAAGCCAGTACCTGAGGCAATGAAGATGATTGGTTTTTTTGAATCTTCTCTTAAGAAGAAGCTACCAAGTGGCCCCTCAAAGCGCAAAATATCTTTCTCTTTGAGCGCTTTATTGGGATCAACACCAAAAACAAAATCCGTAAACAAACCTCCTGGAAGGTGGCGGATATGAAGTTCAAGAGGACCTTCTTGGTGAGGGGCGCTTGCCATCGAGTAAGCGCGACGCTTATTGTCCTTTAATAAAAACTCAATGTATTGGCCAGCCAGGAACTGAAAACGCTCAGTCGCAGGTAGTTGAAGTTTTAGAATGGTGACGTCTGGAGCAGCTCGCTCAATTGAGCTCACACGACACGGCACTTTTTTAATGGCGATATCGCCAGCACCTGCCACCTCACGTGCTTCGATTTCGCAATTGGATTCTGGGTGAGCGCAGCAGAGTAAGGATGTTCCGTTAGCAACTTCATCGGCGGTGAGAGTGTTGGCATTATGTTTGCCGTGTGTCACAGATCCGCTGATCACTTTGCCTTTGCAAGACCCGCAGGCGCCATTTTTGCAGCCGTAGGCTAAGGTAATGCCGGCTTTCAAAGCGGCATCTAAGATGCTTTCTTGGGGTTCGACCTGGAATTTTTTACCACTTGTTTTTAGGGTAATTTCATAAGAAGTATTCGAGCTCAAGACAAATCCTTTCTAAACACATTACGATGTTGCATATGCAAGGTAATTCTGAATCCCGTTTTGGACGACCCCGAATCCTCATCGTTGGATGTGGAGACGTTGGTCGTCGTTTGTTGCCTGAGTTAACTAAAACGCATCAGGTTATCGTTTTAACTAGCCAAGCATCAAAACTGAGCGAGTTCCGAGCCCTAAGGGCTGTGCCAGTTTTAGGCAACTTAGATCAACGACATACCTTAACCCGTTTATCAACTCTAGCTTCCACGGTGATTCATTTAGCACCTCCCAATCCCGAGGGTTTGCGGGATTTGAGAACGCAAAACTTACTCAGGATTTTATCTCAGGGGGGAAGAGTACGTAGATTTGTCTATGTCAGTACGACGGGGGTTTATGGCCATTGTGCTGGAGACTGGGTCTCGGAGAGTGATCCCGTCAACCCTAGGACGAGTCGAGCTAAGCGCCGAGTAGATGCTGAAAATCAAATTCGTGCATGGGCGGTGGCGAGTCAGGTGACCGCCAGTATTCTGCGCGTTCCAGGGATTTACGCAGGTAATCGGTTACCGATTGATCGTTTAAGACAAGGAACGCCTGCCTTGTTGCCTGAGGAGGATGTGTTTACCAATCATATTCATGCGGATGATTTGGCGGGACTTATTCTGATGTCAATTTACCGAGGTCGGCCACAGCGTTTAATTAATACGAGTGACGATAGCTACTTAAAAATGGGCGATTATTTTGATTTAGTAGCGAGATATACCAAGTTGCCCAAAGCTCCACGTGTAAGTTTTGAGGAATTGCGAGAGGCGGTTAGCCCCATGATGTTAAGTTTTATGCAGGAGTCTAGGCGAGTTCGTAATCAACGAATGTCTGAACTCGGTTATGAGCTTCAATACCCGAGTGTTGAGGATTTTTTAAAAGCTCATTACGCAAGTTAATGCGTAATGAGTAATTATTTTTTCCAGTTATCTTTTAAGCTAACAGCAAGATTAAAGACTGGTTTACCTGGTTTGCTATCGACTCGGTCTGCTACAAAATAACCATGACGCTCAAATTGGAAGCGTTGATCAGCTGTTGCCTTTGCCAAGCTTGGCTCAACAAACGCTTGAATAATTTTCTTGGCCTCAGGGTTGATGAACTGAATAAAGTCTTTATCTCCACTATCTGGGGATGGGTCAGTAAATAAGCGATCGTAAAGGCGAATTTCAACGGCAGAAGCATCTGCTGCATTGACCCAGTGAATATTGCCTTTTACTTTGTAATTGTCTGAACCTGGAGTGCCACTTTTACTGTCAGCAAAATAAGTAGCCTTAACAGCAATTACGTCGCCAGCTTCATTGGTTTCAAAGCCAGTGCATTCAATCACAAATCCGTATCGCAAACGTACGCGACCACCTGGCTGACCATTGATTGGTGGGTAAAGACGGAAGAAGCCTTTAACAGGCTCTTTCATGAAGTCATCCGCTTCAATCCAAAGTTCACGACCTAAGGTGAACTCTCTGCGTCCCCATTCAGCATGGTGCGGGTGTTTAGGTGCAGAGCAGTTTTCGATATGATTTTCGGGGAAATTTTCCAGAATCAATTTGAGTGGTTTTAAAACAGCGACACCACGTTCTGCTTTTGGATCTAGATCATCGCGTAATGCTTGTTCAAGCACGCTCATATCAATCCAGCTATCCGCTTTAGAGACGCCAATGCGTTCGCAGAAAAGTTGAAGACTTTCGGGTGTATAGCCACGACGTCGTAAACCCACGATCGTCGGCATACGTGGATCATCCCAGCCATCTACGTGATTATCCGCAACGAGTTGCAACAAGCGTCGTTTGCTAGTGATGGCATATGACAGATTTAAGCGTGCGAATTCATATTGATGGGGAAGTGGACCAGGTAAAGCGCCAGCTTCTTTGAGTTCATTTAATACCCAATCGTAAAGTGGACGATTGTTTTCGAACTCTAGGGTACAAATTGAATGAGTGATGTTTTCAAGAGCATCTGAAATGCAGTGTGTGAAATCATAAAGGGGGTAGATACACCATTTATCACCTGTGCGGTGATGATGTGCATGACGGATCCGATAAATTACCGGATCGCGCATGACGATGTTGGGGTGTGTCATGTCGATTTTGAGGCGCAAGACATGCTTACCATCCTCAAATTTCCCGGCTTTCATTTCACGGAATAGTTCTAAGTTTTCGCTAGGGCTGCGATCGCGGTATGGACTGTTAATTCCTACTTGAGAGAAGTTGCCGCGATTTTTATGAATTTCATCCGCTGATTGACTGTCGACGTAAGCACGACCACGCTCAATCAATAGTTCTGCAAATTGGTAAAGGGTATCGAAGTAATCACTTGCGAAATACTGGTGATCTCGACCTTCATGCGTCCAATTAAAACCTAGCCACTTAACTGAATCCAGAATACTTTCAACATACTCAGTTTCTTCTTTGGCTGGATTGGTATCGTCAAAGCGCATATGGCAACGAGCACCCCCTGCCGCATTGGCGTAATCACGCGCTAGGCCAAAGTTAAGGCAAATGCTTTTTGCATGACCAATATGAAGGTAGCCATTAGGTTCTGGTGGGAAGCGGGTAATGACCGACGGTAAAGGATGCCCTTGTTGATCCCGGCGATTCGCGTAGGTGCCAGCCTGAGTGTCAGAATCAATGATCTGACGCAGAAAATTAGAAACCTCGACGGGTGCCGAGGTTTCAGAGGGTTTATTCGATTGCTTAGACATAAGGCACATTGTAGTGTGCCTTGGGGTACAACATCAATCCTCGACGAAGGCTTCTTCGCGAGTTTTCTTAATGGCAGGCAAGGCAACCACTACTACTAATAGGGCGGCGGCAATTAACAATGCCATTGAGAGTGGGCGGGTAACGAACACCGTAAAGTCGCCACGAGCCAACAAAAGGGCTCTACGGAAGTTTTCTTCCATCATTGGCCCTAGAACGAAGCCAAGTAATAACGGTGCTGGTTCACAGTTAAGTTTTGAGAATAGGTAACCAATAATTCCAAAAAGTGCCGTTAAATAGATGTCAAACGTGGTGTTATTCACTGTGTAAACACCGATACAGCAGAACACCAAAATTGCCGGGTACAAGTGTTTATAAGGAATTGTGAGTAATTTCACCCAAACGCCAATCATTGGCAAGTTCAAGATGATGAGCATCAAGTTACCAATCCACATTGAAGCAATTAAGCCCCAGAACAATGCTGGATTGCTTGTCATCACTTGAGGACCAGGCTGAATATTGTGAATAGTCATAGCGCCCACCATTAATGCCATCACGGCATTTGGCGGAATACCCAGCGTGAGTAATGGGATAAACGATGTTTGTGCTGCAGCATTGTTGGCGGCTTCAGGACCTGCTACACCTTCGATAGCACCTTTACCAAACTCAGCACTGTATTTTGAAGTTTTCTTTTCTAAAGAATAAGCTCCAAAGCTAGCTAACGCAGCGCCACCACCCGGCAAAATCCCCAGGATTGAGCCCAAAGTTGTGCCACGAAGAATTGGGGCAATCATACGTTTGAAATCGTCTTTCGTAGGCCACAAATTAGTAACTTTATTCAAGAAGGTTTCGCGCTTTTCTTTTTGCTCAAGGTTCACCATAATTTCGGCAAAACCGAACATGCCCATTGCAACACCCACGAAACCGATACCATCTGTCAATTGTGGGAGATCAAACGAATAGCGTGCAACACCAGAGTTAACGTCAGTTCCTACTAGACCTAAAAGGAGGCCAAGAATAATCATTGCAATCGCTTTGATTAAAGATCCTGATGCAAGAACAACGGCACCAATCAAACCTAATACCATCAGCGAGAAATATTCTGCAGGACCAAATTGGAACGCTAATTGAGAGAGTGGGGCAGCAAATGCAGCTAAAACGAGTGTTGCTACGCAACCTGCAAAGAAAGAGCCCATACCAGCGGTAAAGAGCGCAACCCCTGCGCGACCATTTCGAGCCATTTGATAACCGTCGATTGC
>CAYFKO010000067.1:0-8358 GCA_964343765.1 uncultured Polynucleobacter sp.
ACTATTCTCACACCTACTCGTAAGTCATAGGTGCATTTAGAGTTGGTATTAAGTTAGGCGTTTTAAAACGCGCATAGAATAGTCAATGGCGACCACGTCTTTGGTAAGTTTGCCAATTGAGATTCGATCCACGCCGGTAGCTGCAATTTCTTTTAAACCTTCTAATGTAACTCCGCCAGAAACTTCAAGTAGAGCTCGACCTTGATTGATTTTGACTGCGCGTGCCATATCTTCAAGCGAAAAATCATCAATCAAAATATTTTTGGCGCCATGTTCAAGGGCTTCTTCCATCTCGGCGATGTTTTCAACTTCAATTTGAATATCCACCCCAGAGTTAAGGGCGAAGGCGTTTTGAAGTGCATTTTTAATGCCACCTGCCGCGGCAATATGATTTTCTTTAATCAGGATGCCGTGCCAAAGCGCTAGACGTTGATTTTGGCCACCACCAATTCGAACGGCGTATTTTTGCGCTTGCCGTAATCCTGGAATTGTTTTACGAGTATCTAGGATTGCGCATCCGTTTGGATTGGGGCTGATGCCTGCAATGGCGGCTACATGTTTATGTGTAGTCGTCGCAGTCCAGGATAGTGATTGCAAAAAGTTTAATGAAGGGCGTTCGCCTGACAGAAGTGCGCGCCCATTTGCCGAGATGTCGCAAACGACGCTTTGTTTGGTCATTACATCACCTTCTTTGTAATGCCAAGTGATTTGAGCTGATGGATCGAGCATTTTGATGCAAGCTTCAAACCAGGGTTGACCACATAAGACAGCATCTGCTTGTTTAACGACTACTTGAGCGTGAACTTTTTCTGAGGCATTAATAAGCTGAGCAGTCCAATCGCATTTGCCTATATCTTCCATGAGGGCATCACGGACGTTACGCTGGATAGCTTGATCAAGGGTTTCGTTAAATTCAAACATAAAGATTCATTTGTAGTTAGGCGGCACCAATGTTTTTGACAAAACCATGTTGTGCACGTGCTAATAATTCAGGGTGATTTTTGGTGAAGTCCAGCATGCGTTCAATACATGCTTGCGCTTTGACTCGAGTTGATTCTTCTACGTGGATTTCGCCGGCGTTATTTTCGAGGCAGTTCAAAATTCCTTGAAGCCCATTCATAGCCATCCATGGGCAATTTGCACAACTCTTGCACGTAGCGCTTTGACCAGCAGTAGGTGCTTCAATGAGTTTTTTTCCAGGGGCAAGTTGGCGCATACGATGCAAGATTCCTTGATCGGTTGCCACAATATATTCGGAGGCTGATCCTTCAACGACTGCTTTGAGCATAGCAGAGGTTGAACCCACTACGTCAGCTAAATCAACTACGCTTGCAGGAGATTCAGGGTGAACTAGAACTTGAGCGTTAGGGTGTTTTTCTTTAAGAGCGGCAAGTTCAACAGCTTTGAATTCATCGTGCACGATACAGGCGCCATCCCAAAGAATCATATCTGCACCGGTTTGGTCTTGAATATATCGACCTAAGTGTCTATCTGGTGCCCAAAGAATTTTTTTACCTTCTTCTTTTAATTGATGAACGATGGCAAGGGCGCATGAACTCGTCACCATCCAATCAGCGCGGGCTTTAACAGCCGCACTCGTATTGGCATATACAACTACTACCCGATCAGGGTGGGCATCACAGAAACGATTAAATTCTGCAGAAGGGCATCCCAAATCTAATGAGCAAGTTGCTTCCAGGTCAGGCATTAGTACTTTTTTATTCGGGCTCAAAATTTTGGAGGTTTCCCCCATAAAGCGAACTCCTGCAACAACCAGTTCTTTGGCAGGGTTATCACGACCAAATCGAGCCATTTCGAGGGAGTCGGCAACGAACCCTCCGGTTTCGAGAGCTAGATCTTGAATATCCCCGTCGACGTAATAGTGCGCAACGATGACGGCATTTCGAGCCTTTAAAAGTTCTCGAATACGCTGCTTAATAGAGTCTTTTTCCTTATCTGACAAGGGTTTAGGAACTTTGGCCCAAGCGCTAGCGATACAAGTTGGGCCATCAACGCTAGGAAGTGAGAAATCATAACTAGCGAGTTGATTGTTGGTATTTTGCGAAATATTGCTCATTTCCTAATCTTAAACGACTTAATAAAAACTGTTTCGCTTTCAATTAAGGTAAAAAACGAATTTTCACTGCTAAAATCAGGCCCTTGGAGGAATTTGATATGCAACGCATTATGCTGCGAGCAAAATTGCATCGCGTGGTAGTAACTGAGGCGGATTTGGAGTATGAAGGGTCCTGCGGTATTGATGAGGACTTGATGGATGCTGCTGACATGCGCGAGTACGAAAAAATTGAGTTATACAACATTAACAATGGTGAGCGTTTCTCAACCTACATCATTAAAGCTGCTCGAGGATCTGGTGCGATTTCTTTAAATGGTGCTGCTGCCCGTAAAGCGCATGTTGGAGACTTGCTCATTATTTGTACCTATGGTGCTATGAGTGAAGCGGATGCCAAAACGTTTATCCCTAAAGTTGTTTTGGTGGATCCAAGCAATAAGATTAAAGAAATTAAGAAAATTACTGTTTAACTCATTCAATATAGTTTCGAAGTAATGAAATTAAAAAAGCCGTCTATTGACGGCTTTTTTAATTGGAGCCTCCTAGTGCCTTAAAAAGGTAATTCAGCACCAGGCTTAGCTGCTTGAATCACGGCCTTAAATTCATTCTGAATGCGTAAGATGGCTTCTTCGGAATCTGCTTCAAAGCGCATAACGACGACAGGGGTTGTGTTGGATGGTCGAGCAAGCCCAAATCCATCTGCATACTCAACGCGAACACCATCAATGGTATTAATCGATTGTGAAGTAGGGAAGTGCGCATTGGCTTTAATGGTTTCAAGCAGCGTAAAAGGTTCACCTTCGGCGCATTTAAGTTGCAATTCGGGGGTGCAGATTGCGTTTGGCAATTCATTTAAAGTGCGGTTAGGGTCTGCTACTTGGCTCAAAATTTCTAAAAGTCGTGCTCCGGTATATAGACCATCATCAAAGCCATACCAACGGTCTTTGAAAAAGATATGCCCGCTCATTTCGCCGGCGAGTGGAGCGCCAGTTTCTTTTAGCTTTGCTTTCACGAGTGAGTGACCAGTCTTCCACATGAGAGGTTCCCCGCCATGTTGCGTAATCCAAGAGCTTAAATTACGCGTACATTTCACGTCATAGATAATTTGTCCGCCAGGATTTCGAGAGAGAACATCTTTGGCGAATAGCATCATTTGACGATCCGGAAAAATAACCGATCCATCTTTTGTGACAACTCCTAAGCGATCGGCATCGCCATCAAAGGCTAGGCCAATTTCATTGTCCGTTGTGGCTAGATTTTTAATTAGATCTTGTAGGTTTTCTAAATGCGCTGGATCAGGATGATGGTTTGGGAAGTTGCCGTCTACTTCGCAAAACATTTCTTCTACTTCGCAACCGAGTGCTCGAAAAAGTTTCCCGGCAAAAGCGCCACCAACACCGTTGCCGCAATCAACTGCAATTTTGATTGAGCGTTTGAGTTTGACGTCGCCAATGATGCGAGCTAAATACTCGGGGAAGATGTCAAATTCGGAGCGATTTACTTCTTGGTTGGTGCTTGAAAATTGTTGTTGAAGAATACGTTGGTAGAGTGCTTGGATTTGATCGCCGTAGATGGCTTGACCACCAAGGACCATTTTGAAGCCGTTATAGTCGGGTGGATTATGGCTTCCAGTAATCATGATGCCTGATTTAGCATTTTTACCGTTAATAGCGATGTTAGTGCCGAAATAAACCATTGGAGTGGCGACAACGCCAAGGTCAATCACGCTAATGCCAACACTAAGTAACCCTTTTGTTAAGCCTTGCATGAGTTCTGGGCCTGAAAGTCGGCCATCGCGACCAACCACAATAGTCGTTTCGCCTTGTTCACGCATAGCGGAGCCAAAGGATTTGCCAATGAGCTCAGCAATGCTTGGGTCGAGTGTTTTACCTACAATGCCTCGAATATCGTAGGCTTTGAAAATTGAATTAGATAAATTCATAAAAATTGAATTATTGTTTATGTTGGATGATGGTTTGAACGCGTTGAGCAGTAATGTCATCGAGCGCGTTGATTAATTCAGATTGATTGGGTGAGGCGAGGGCTGCTTCAATAGGTTTGGCTAGACGTTTGCCAAGTTCTACTGCAGGTTGATCGAATGAATTGATATCCCAAAGAGCACCTAGGCAGAATGTGCGATGTTCATATAAAGCAAGCAAAGAGCCTAGGTTAAAAGCATCTAACTTAGGTACCCAGATTAGGTTGCTTGGGCGTCCGCCAGGGCATACTTCATTTGGGTCATCACTAGCTTGGCCTTTTGATAGAGCTTGAGCTTGAGCAAGACAGTTGGCTAGCAACTGACGATGATGTTGTTTAGCGACTTCTAATTGGCTCATTGGCTCGATGACTGCGACAAAGTCGACAGGTATTACTTCAGGACCTTGGTGCAGCATTTGGAAGAACGAATGTTGTGCATTTGCACCCGCAGAACCAAAAATGACAGGCGAACTAGTATTGGTTAATGTGCCATTAAGGTGAGTGCGTTTACCGTTACTCTCCATATCGAGTTGCTGAAGCCAATGTGGCATAGATGCCAGTGCAAAGGCATACGGAATCAACGCGTGTGATTTGCAATTAAAAGTTCGTTGATTATGAATTAAGGTAAGTGCTAGCAACAATGGGTGATTTTCAGCTAAGGGAGCATTTAAAAAATGCTGATCAAGAGCATGAGCTCCTGCAAGGAATTCTTTAAAAGTCTGAAATCCAAACTTTAGTGCGATGATTAGCCCAACAGCTGACCATACGGAAAAACGACCGCCGACCCAATCCCAAAATGGAAAAATATTTTCTTTTGGGATATTGAATTTTTCTGCTTCTAGAGTGTTAGCAGTGACTGCATAGGTATGTTTCTTAATTTGACTTTCAGAAACCCCTTTTTCTTTTAGCCAATTCATAACTGCTCGAGCATTTTGCATAGTCTCAAGCGTTGTAAATGTTTTAGAAGCGATGATGATGCGGGTGGATAGTGGTTGTATGCGGCTTAAGATGTTGGCAAGTTCAGCACTATCAATGTTTGCTAAAAAATGCACGCGAATAGCGTTGCTATTTGCGTCGTTGCAGCGTGATAAAGCCTCGCAAACCAACCGGGGTCCAAAGTCAGAGCCGCCAATGCCTATGTGAATAATATCGGTGACGCCCACCAATTTATTGCAAAGGGCGTCCATTTGTTTCCAAACGCTCTTAACGGATGGCATAACATCTTGCCCGTCAAGTGACACAGGTGAATCGGATAGATTTCGAAGGGCGGTATGAAGTGCGGCACGGTTTTCACTCGCATTTACGTGAGCCCCGGCAAATAATGCATTTCTTTTTTCTGAAATCCCTGCCTTTTTAGCAAATGCCAATAGTTCATTCCACGTCGCATCATCGATGTGTTGGTAGGCGGTATCAATCGATAATTCGTAAGGTCGATTGCCGCTTTGGGAGCTGAAATTTGCTTTTAAATCAATAGACATGACTTCATTCTAACAAGTAGAAGTGTCAATTAGGAAAAGTAAATAAACTATGGGGTATTGGGCTATCTATTTAGAAGGAAATCGGACTTGGATCGGATTGATTGCGTCGTTATTGGAGCAGGGGTGATTGGGCTAGCAGTTGCTCGAGAAATTGCTCGTTTAGGACATGAAACTATTCTATTAGAACGTGAGCAATCCTTTGGAACCATTAGTAGTGCGCGTAATAGCGAGGTTATTCATGCTGGTATTTACTATCCAAAAGACTCGCTCAAAGCAAAATTTTGCGTTGAGGGTAGCCGTTTGCTTTACGACTATGCAAGTGCCCACCATGTTCCGTTTAAGCGTTGTGGGAAATTAATCGTTGCCACCAATCCTCTACAAGTAAAGGATCTGGAGCAAATTTTATCGAAAGCCCTAGCTAACGAAGTTCCTGGAATGAGACCTTTATCCAAAACGGAAGCGATTGCATTGGAGCCGAACTTGAGGTGCGAAGCAGCCTTGCTTTCAGAAAATACAGGCGTGGTAGATAGTCATGCCTACATGCTCTCTCTTTTAGGGGAATTTGAAGATGCTGGGGGCATGGTTGCCTATCAATCCCCAATTGAGTCGATTGTGCCGATTCAAGAAGGGCGAGGTGGATATCGCCTTACCGTGGGTGGTGAAGCCAATATGCAGATTGAAGCGAAATACGTCATTAATTGTGCGGGTTTAAGTGCTGTGAGGGTGGCAGAAGCCATCGAAGGCATTAATTTATCTACATTGCCTAAAGCCTATTTTGCTAAGGGTAATTATTTTTCGTTAAGCGGAAAATCTCCGTTTAGTCGACTTATTTACCCGGTCCCTGAGCCTGGAGGTTTGGGTGTGCATTTGACACTGGATATGGGTGGACAAGCGAAGTTTGGTCCGGATGTTGAGTGGTTGGATATAGAGAGTGAAGATCAGATTAATTACTCCGTGGATCCCAAACGAGGCGAGCGCTTTTACGATGCAGTTCGTCAATATTGGCCAGCTTTACCGGATGGGGCTTTAAATGCAGATTATTCTGGTGTGAGAGCAAAAATTGCTTCGCCAACCGATCCTGCTGCTGATTTTTGGATACACGATCAAACGGAGCATGGGTTTGTTGGTCTTATTAATTTATTTGGATTTGAGTCGCCAGGGTTAACCTCGTCACTAGCAATTGCAGGGCGGGTAAAGGCATTATTGGGAGCTTGAGAAAAAAGCGCTATAATCTCAGCTTCAACAAATGGAAGCTTGGCAGAGTGGTTGAATGCACCGGTCTTGAAAACCGGCAAAGGTGAAAGCCTTTCCAGGGTTCGAATCCCTGAGCTTCCGCCAGTATTTAAAAAAGCCTTAATGACTATTAAGGCTTTTTTATTTTCAAAAACAGTTCTATTGTTTCTTTTACATCTCGATGTGAGCTCTTACCCCGAAAAAGTTAATGGGTCCTCGATCTGAGTTATAGGCTGGATTAGCGATTCGTTGAAAATCTGCAGACATATAGAGATTTTTATAAATCTTGGCGCTGTAATAAAGTTCAATAACTTCTTCATTTTTATAGTTGATGTTGCCATCACCAATGAAGGCGGTATAACCACCTTGTTTTAAGTAATTAATTTGGGTAGAAGAGATGCCGTTTGTGGCATAGCCTGCTCCAAATGTGTCCATAGGGCGATTCCAGGATGTTCCTTTAACCGAAACCCCAAACGATAAAGAGCGACTCACATCAAGCGTTTGAGTTTCGACATTGCCTGGGTTCCAACTCCAGCGCGCGAAAATACCAATATCTTTGTTGATGGCTTGTTCAACATTAAAACCATAGCCCCAAGTTTCTTGCCCCGATTGTCGAACGCTTAGAATATCTGGTGCCGTGTTCGATTGTTGACCTATATTAATGGCATCCTGATACGACGCCATGTAAGCACGTTGTTGGTAATAAAGTGCACGAACGGCGCCAGTTTGTCCAAATAAACTATGTTGATGTGTCAACTCAATTTGGTTGGTGAAATTATTCCCTAAGCTGTAATCCATTTGTTCGGTATTGGGTACTTTAGGAAGTGCTAGGCGAGCCGCACGGAGAATCCAGTCATCTTGGTACCATTCCCCGACTAGGCCAAAAGTAAATCCTTTGGGGTCTGCTGCATAGCTGTAGGCTGCCATCGAAAATAGTGCGAAATTTTGAAATTGAGTTCTAGGATCGTGGCTGTAGGTATTTTGATCAAAGAAATCAAGAGAAGAAAATTTGCCGTAAGAAAGAACAAGTCTGTTCTTATCTACTTTTCCTGCAAGTTGATTGGCGCTACTTTCGATATGCTCTTGATCACCGCCAAGACCAATCGTTTGTCTTACAAATGCTCGAGCTGAATAAAAGACAGGGGAGGTAAAAGCCCCTTTTTGAAGTTCGCCATTCTGAAAGCCTCCTAATCCAACTAATTGGGCAGAAAAGGGGAGTCCCTGAAAGACTTCGGGGTTGTAGTAAAGCTCAGCACCTTCCCAAAGTCTTGTTCCTAAAAATAGGGTGCCACTAAACGTGTAACTGTTCGAGGTATCTCCATCGACTTTGCTCAGCAAACTGTTTTGGCCAGAGTAGGGTGAGTTAAAGGCGTTTTTTTGTTGAAAAATGAAAGTTGCTTGGGAGTGAATGCTAAAGTTTTCGCGTTCCTCGTTATTGGATTCCGAACTGATTCTTGGCCGATCGCTAACGGGGGATTCAGCCAGCATGAGTGGCTCAGCAATGACGCTAGCATTCATGGCAATTAAAAGCCCTAAAAAGAGTAGTTTTGAAGTTGTTGAAACAGAAAACATTAAAAATACCAAATCTATATAATG
>CAYFKO010000068.1:0-8243 GCA_964343765.1 uncultured Polynucleobacter sp.
GCCGCAGCCATCACCTCTCGGAAAATCGTGCCACTACCCAACAATTGAACTCGCAATTTTGCTTTTGCTTCGCCAACACTTGCCAACTTATACATACCTTTTAAGATGTCTTTCTCAGCACCTTTTGGCATTGCAGGATGTGCATAATTTTCATTCATCAAAGTGAGGTAATAGTAGATATCCTCTTGCTCAGTAAGCATACGGCGCATACCGTCCTGAATCACAACCGCTAATTCAAAACCAAAAGTTGGGTCATAACTAATGCAGTTTGGAATTGCGCCACTCCACAAATGACTGTGACCATCCTCGTGTTGCAGACCCTCACCATTCAGAGTCGTTCTTCCAGCCGTTCCTCCCAATAAGAAACCACGACTTCTCATATCACCCGCCGCCCACGCTAGGTCTCCAATCCGCTGGAACCCAAACATTGAATAAAAGATATAAAACGGCAACATCGGCACACCATGAGTCGAATACGAAGTTGCTGCCGCAATCCAATCACACATAGCTCCAGCTTCGTTAATGCCTTCTTGAAGAATCTGACCATGTTTATCTTCTTTATAAAACATCAACTGATCACTATCTTGCGGCTCATACAACTGACCAACTTGGCTCCAAATACCAAGTTGTCGGAACATGCCTTCCATACCGAAGGTACGGGACTCATCAGGAACAATTGGCACTACTCGTTTACCAATCGTTTTATCTTTAATAATCATGTTCAACATGCGCACAAATGCCATCGTCGTGGATACCTCACGACCTTCTGCTGTCGCCTCGAGTAATGGTGCAAAAGTTTCCAGAGCTGGAACAGCCAAACTCTCGGACTTTGTTCGACGTTGAGGCAAATAACCACCGAGTTCCATACGGCGTGAGCGCATGTACTCTAATTCCGGACTTCCCTCAGGGAAATTTACGTAAGGCATATTTTCAAGATCTTCATCTTTAACAGGAATCTCAAACCGATCCCTAAATGCACGCACATCCGTCTCGCTCATTTTCTTCTGTTGATGAGCAATATTCATCGCCTCACCCGAGGAACCCATTCCATAACCTTTAATGGTCTTTGCCAAAATTAGAGTTGGTTGACCTTTATGATTAGCCGCCGCATGAAACGCTGCATAAACTTTATGCGGATCATGACCACCTCTATTTAGGTTCCAAATATCTTCATCACTCCAATCCGCAACCAATGCTTTAAGCTCCGGCGTATTAAATACGTGCTCACGCACATAGGCACCGTTCTTGGCTTTCATCGTTTGATACTCACCATCCACGATCTCGCCAAGGCGCTTCATCAAAATACCTTTTTTATCTCTTGCAAATAAGGCATCCCAATGTGTACCCCAAACCACCTTGATAACATTCCAACCAGCACCCCTGAACTCACTCTCAAGTTCCTGAATGATGCTGCCATTGCCTCTAACAGGTCCATCTAATCTCTGCAAATTACAGTTGATCACAAAAATGAGGTTATCTAATTTTTCGCGACCTGCCATTCCAATTGCCCCCAAGGACTCTGGCTCATCAGTCTCACCATCACCCAAGAACGCCCAAACTTTTCTGCCTTCTGTTTGCACCAAGCCTCGATCTTGCAAATACTTCATAAAACGGGCTTGATAAATTGCCATGATTGGACCTAAGCCCATGGATACCGTTGGGAACTGCCAAAAATCAGGCATTAGCCATGGGTGCGGATAACTTGAAATCCCCTTGCCATTCACTTCTTGGCGGAAACTATCGAGATGCTCTTGTGTAAGCCTCCCTAACATGTAAGCACGTGCATATACACCCGGGGCTGAGTGTCCCTGAACAAAGATTAAATCGCCACCATGATTTTCTGAGGGCGCATGCCAGAAATGATTAAAGCCAACGTCATATAGCGTAGCTGCGGATTGGAATGAAGAAATATGTCCACCAACGTTGGTGTCCTTATTCGCTCGCAATACCATTGCCATCGCATTCCAGCGCGTATAAGAGCGAATACGGTGCTCAATGGTCTGATCTCCCGGCAACTTTGCCTGAAGATCAACTGGAATGGTATTGATATAAGGTGTTTGAGCACTGAATGGTTGATTAACCCCACTGACTCGTGCATGAGAAATTTGCTGCTCGATTAAATAGGCTGCTCGTTCAGTGCCACCAATCGAAATAACCCCCTGTAAAGCATCAAGCCATTCTTTTGTTTCAAGTGGATCTACATCCATAATTTCGTTTGCGGAATTTGGCCCACTATTTTTATTTGAAGCGGCAGTCATTTATTCGTCTCCTTCAATAGGTAATTCGATTCTAGAAACCCCAATCAATAAAGGCAAGCAATTTACCATATAATGATAAAGTTTTTCATATAGTGGTAAATATGTAAAAAATGCCTAAAATTCAAGGTTTAATAAGCGCTTTTTTCGATAATAGGGTCTCCATTACTGCAAAATAGCAGAGTTAGTAAAAAATGCTATCCCATGAAACCCTCGAGTAGCCAATCTAGCTTTAAACAACTCTTTGCATCGAATAAATTTGCGCGACGAAGCGCAGGCTACCTTGCGGCACCCTTCATCGCAATGATCGTCTTCTCGATTGCAATGGGCTGGATTCTATGGACCCTCAACAATCAAGAACAAAATCAACAAAACCTCTCGCTCTTCCGTGAACTTGCATACGCAAAACAACGTATTCAGGTGAACTTCTCAGAAAATGAAGAAGAGGTTTTAAATTTGGTGAAATTAATATCCAATAGTGAACGCAATCAAAGCTACCCTCAAGAGTTTGTTCAAAACGCGAGCGAACTCTTTAGAAGACATCCTGAAGTTTTACAAATCAAATGGTTTAGCCAAGAGACTGCTCGCGTTTGGAATTACCCTATTCCTAAAAATAAGGATGATTGGTTTTTAAAGCCGACTATTAAAGAAGCGTTAGATAAGTCACTCAATCAAACACTTTCACAATCCCGAGAAGTTGGGCATGCTCAATATGGCGATTTAATTGAATTAGACCCAAATTTAAGTTCAGACAGCATTCATAAAAAACGTAACATTGTTTTTTGGTACGTCCTTCCAAATTCAAGAATTAATGAATATCAAGGTGGTATCGCGATCCTTTATTCAGCACACTTTATTCTTTCTGATGTAATTCCAAAAGACTTAACAAGCCGTCATCGTTTTTCAGTTGTCTCAGGCGAAGGCAAAACAATCGTGAGTTCGATTGATCGCAATTTACCGAGAAACACCATTCGCCATGAAATCCCACTCGATACCTTCGGCACCAACCTCTATCTTCGAGGGGAAAGCTTTCCTCTCCCAAGCAATCTTGCCTATCGTATGCTCCTCTGGCTCGTCATTGGTCTATGCCTTTTCGTTTTATGGAGTCTTTGGTCGGTTTGGAAACAAATGCAATCGCGCCAAGAAATCCAAAAAAGCTTAATTGCAGAAACAAACTTTCGCCGAGCAATCGAAGATTCGATGCCTATTGGCATCCGTGTTCATGATCTTGAAGCACGTATCACCTACGTCAATCCTGCATTTTGTCGAATGATAGGTTGGAAAGAAGAGGAACTCATCGGCTTGAAACCCCCATTTCCTTTTTGGCCAGACAAAGATCATGCAGACATCATGAATAAGATGCGTCGTGCAATGGCAAATGGCCATCCAAAAACTGGAACTGAAGCTACCCTAACCACTAAACACAATAAAATTCTGTCCTTGCGTACCTATGTTTCAGCATTAATTGATGAGAAAGGTAAACAAACCGGCTGGATCAGCTCCATCGTCGATATTTCTGAACCGAAGAAATTCCGCGAAGAACTAGCTGCGTCTCACCAACGTTTCACGACCGTTCTTGAGGGTCTTGATGCAGCTGTTTCAGTAGTCAATCCAAAAAATGGTGAACTCCTTTTTGGTAATAAGCTATATCGAGATCGCTTTGGGAACACCTCAAAAGGCCATATCAATTTAGTCGGTGGTGAAATGCAAGATGATGATGCATCCCTTTTAGATCAGGATAGTGTCGACGGTTTTGCAGGTTTACCAGCTTCTGCTCTAACCCCAATCACCGGCGAATCTCGGGAAGTAAATATCCCTGAATTTAATGCTTGGTTTGAGGTTCGTCGCCGCTATATTCCATGGACAGATGGCCACCTTGCACAACTTGTGATTGCAACTGATATTACTCGCCGCCACAATGCAGAAGAACAAGCTCGCGTTCAGGAAGAAAAAATGCAATTCGCCAGTCGCTTATCCACAATGGGTGAAATGGCTTCCTCCCTAGCTCATGAGTTAAATCAACCACTTGCTGCAATTAATAATTACTGCATGGGCGTTATTAGCCGCCTAAAGACAAAAAACGACCAAAGTATTTCAAATGAAATTATTCCCGCTTTAGAAAAGGCCGGATCCCAAGCTCTTCGAGCTGGCAATATCATTCAACGCATCCGCGGCTTTGTAAAACGCAGTGCTCCTCAGCGTCAGAGCTGTTCCATTCAGCAAATCGTTTCCGATGCTGTAGAACTTTCAGAAATTGAGGCTCACCGACAATCTCTAGAGCTTCATGTCGACTTAGCGCCAAACTTGCCAAATGCTTTTCTTGATCCAGTATTAATTCAGCAAGTTTTGGTGAATTTAATTAAAAATAGTATCGATAGCATGCGCGACTCCATACCTCGGGGTGGTCGATTTAATGCCCCTCCAATTCAAATTGTGGTCGACCTCTACAAAGAGGAACCCTCTGAAATGCTAAGAATTCGGGTAATTGACAGTGGCAAAGGCATCCCTGAAACGGTCCTGAGTCAAATCTACGAGCCATTTTTTAGTACCAAAGTAGATGGAATGGGTATGGGTTTAAACATTTGCCGCTCAATTATTGAATCCCACGAGGGAAGGCTCTGGGCAGAGAATCGATACCCTGAAATGGAGCTATCGGAAAGTAAATTACCGCCCGCCCTGGGCTGCACCTTTACAATCTTGTTACCTATTGAAAAATTCACGGCCGGAGGCTCTAAAATAGAGGCAAACCGCTCTATGTCCCGCTCGGATGAAATAGCCTAATTTAACCTAACTTGTTTTATTAATTTTCAGCACTATGAACTCTCTCATGACAGAAAAATCAAACTCCCCTGAAATTATTTATGTAGTTGATGATGATGAAGCCGTTAGAGATTCTTTAAGCTGGCTTCTCGAAAGCAATGGCTATCAAGTTCGCTGCCACTCAAGCGCTGAGGCCTTTCTTAAAGCAGTACTTGGCTCCGAAAAGGGTCTTACAGCTTGTTTAATTTTGGATGTTCGCATGCCAGGCATGTCAGGCCTAGAACTTCAAGAGCATCTTATTGCTGAATCAATTCCTATGCCAATTGCCTTTATTACTGGCCACGGCGATGTTTCAATGGCAGTAACTACCATGAAAAAAGGTGCTGTGGACTTCATCGAAAAACCTTTCAAAGAAAATGAACTTCGGGCTCTCGTTGAAAAAATGCTCGAAAAAGCTCGCTCTGCTTATAAACAAGCTGACCTGCAAAAAACCAACCAAAGCCTCCTTAGCAAACTTACTGGTCGCGAACGCCAAGTCCTTGAGCGAATCGTTGCAGGACGCTTAAATAAGCAAATTGCGGATGATTTAACCATCTCTATTAAAACGGTCGAAGCTCATCGTGCGAACATCATGGAGAAACTCAATGTCAATACGGTTGCAGACCTTCTGAGACTTGCACTTTCCGAATCGAATTCTGCGTCCTAATATGCCTGCCCAATTACTTGACGGCAATCTGCTTGCCAAAAAACTTCGCGCTGAAATCGCTACCAATGCAGCAATCCTCACCGCCAAGGGAGTTAAACCTGGATTGGCTGTAATTCTTGTAGGAGAAGATCCAGCAAGCCAAGTCTATGTTCGCAACAAAGTAAAAGCATGTGAAGATGCCGGCTTTTACTCAGTATTAAATAAATACCCTAAAGAGCTTACCCAAGAGGATTTGCTAAAGCGAATCGCTGAACTGAATGATGATCCAAGTATTCACGGAATTTTGGTTCAACTCCCTCTTCCTGCTCATATTGATAGCCACTTAGTTCTTGAGTCAATTAACCCTTTTAAAGACGTTGATGGATTTCATGTGGCAAATGCTGGCGCATTAATGGTTGGCGCTCCCATCTTCAGACCGTGCACTCCTTACGGTTGTATGAAAATGCTCGAGAGCATCGACTATCCAATCCGTGGAGCGCGTGCAGTGATTGTGGGTGCATCCAATATCGTTGGCAAACCAATGGCGATGCTACTTCTCCAAGCAGGCGCAACCGTTACTATCTGCAATAGCAAAACCAGAGACCTTGCTGCGCATACTAAAGAAGCGGATATTCTGGTTGTCGCAACCGGCAAACCTAAAATGATTACTGCCAACATGGTTAAAAAAGGCGCCGTGGTAATCGATGTTGGAATCAATCGCCTTCCAGATGGCAAACTTTGTGGCGATGTCGATTTTGATGAAGTCAAATATGTGGCAGGAGCTATTACCCCAGTCCCTGGTGGCGTTGGCCCCATGACAATTACGATGCTATTACAAAACACTCTAGAAGCCGCCCAACGTAAGAAAAACTAATATGAAGAACCCATTGTTAGAAATGGGTCGGAATCTGCCCGACTACGCAGCAGTCCGGCCTGAGCATATTGAACCAGCAATTAATGAACTTTTATCTAAAGCTCAATCATCTCTTGCTCACGCAGTTTCATCCAACACCCCAATATCCTGGGCAACACTAGTTACCCCTTTAGAGAATTCAACTGAAGCCCTAGGCAGAGCCTGGGGAGTTGTTAGCCACCTTAATAGCGTTGCTGATAATCCAGAATTACGAGCAGCTCATGCAAAAATGCTTCCGACAATTACAGCCTTTTGGAGCTCTTTCGCGCAAAATTTGGATTTATTTAAACGATATAAATTGTTAGCTGATTCTGCTGAATTTAAAACCTTAAGCCCTGCTCAACAAAAAGTAATTGCCAACGCTATTCGCGATTTCCAATTGGGTGGCGCTGAATTGCCGGATGAAATAAAGCCTCGCTTTGCAAAGATTCAAGAAAATTTAGCTCAAAACACAAAATCGGTTTCAGATAATGTTCTAGATGCCACAGATGCCTTTATTCATCTCGTCACAGATGTATCAGACTTAAGAGGTCTTCCAGAAGACGCCGTTGATGCTGCGGCTCATCTTGCTAGTGAAAAAGGTCTTAAAGGCTGGGCTTTTTCACTGCACTTTCCATCCTATTATCCTGTTCAGCAATTTTCAGAAAACAGAAAATTGCGTCAGACACTTTATGAAGCTTACGTTACTCGAGCATCAGAATTAGGCCCCCAATATGGCCAAGGCAAACCTGAGTGGGACAACACGAAACTCATGCTCGAAATTCTTAAACTTCGCCAAGAAGAAGCTCAACTACTCAATTTGCCAAACTATGCCGCATTAAGCCTAATCCCAAAAATGGCTCAAAGCGTTAATGAAGTGAGCACTTTTTTAAATGAATTTGCTATCAAAGCTAAAAAACATGGTGAGAAGGATTTCATAGAATTAACTGAATTCGCCAAATCAGAGCTTCAACTAAATGCAATAGAGCCTTGGGATATGGCATTTGCCTCCGAAAAATTAAAGCAAGCTAGATACAATTTTTCTGAAAATGAGGTGAAGCAGTATTTCCCTATTGATACAGTTTTAGATGGACTGTTTAAGCTCATTGAAAAAGTGCTCACCGTAAAGATTATCGCCTGCGACCTGCCTAAATGGCATGCCGATGTGCGTGCCTATGAAGTACGCGACCTTCAATCCAAACTACTCGCCCATTTCTACTTAGATGCTTATGCTCGCTCTGGCAAACGAGGTGGAGCTTGGATGGATGATGCCCGAGGCCGAACTGTTTTAGAAGATGGATCCATCCAAACCCCAGTCGCTTATCTTGTTTGTAACTTTCCTTCTCCAATTAAAGACAAAGCAGGAAATTTCAAACCAGCCACTATAAGTCACGATGACGTCATTACACTCTTCCATGAATTTGGACACGGCCTTCACCATATGCTTACAAAGGTAGATGCTTTGGGCGTTTCAGGAATTAATGGGGTCGAGTGGGATGCCGTTGAACTTCCTAGCCAGTTTATGGAAAATTTCTGCTGGGATTGGGAAGTTATTCAACAATTGACTTCTCATATCGAAACATCGGCTCCGCTGCCACGTGCTCTATTCGACAAAATGCTAGCTTCCAAAAACTTCCAGAACGGTCTATTT
>CAYFKO010000069.1:0-8237 GCA_964343765.1 uncultured Polynucleobacter sp.
AGTCACCAGCAAAGCCACCAGAACTGACGCCAATGCCTGAGATGGTGGTCAAGCCAAGTAAGAACAAACATACTGGCAAGATGGGTGATGTGCTTGTTGTTGGTGTGGATTCATTACTAACGCAGCTGTCGAAATGCTGCAGACCTGTGCCACCAGATCCAATTAGTGGATTTGTGACCAAAGGTCGAGGGGTATCGATTCATCGAGATGATTGCGCCACTCTCAAGCAATTGATGGTTCGAGCACCAGAGCGGATTATTCGCACGGCTTGGGGTGATCAAGTTGGTAAAACTGACTCTAAAGCTCTCTTTGCTGGAGAAGTGGTGGTGGATGCTATTGACCGACAGGGACTGTTACGCGACATTTCAGATGTGTTTGCTAAGCTCAAAATCAATGTGGTTGGGGTTCGTACCCAGTCCACAAGAGGCTTGGCACATATGCAGTTCTCGATCGAGATCCCTAAGGTAGATGAGCTTTATGCAGCCATTATTGGCCTCCAAGAAGTCAGAGGAGTGACACAGGCTCGCCGGAAGTGATAGAATACTAGCTTCATTAGGCTCGTAGCTCAGTTGGTTAGAGCACTACCTTGACATGGTAGGGGTCGTTGGTTCGAATCCAATCGAGCCTACCAACGAACAAAAGTAGTACAAATCAGTAGTACATATAAGGCGCGGATGCCTCACGGGCGCCGCGCTTTTTTATATTGATGACATTTTTGATGGAGAAGCCATGGTTGTAGTCACTTTGCCTGATGGATCAAAACGCGAATATCCCGCAGCTTTGACCGTACGTGATGTGGCGCAAAGCATTGGCGCTGGCTTGGCTAAAGCAGCCTTAGCTGGAAAGGTCGATGGCAAGCTCGTCGATACGAGTTATCTCATCGAGAAAGACGCTGAACTCGCGATTGTTACGGATAAAGACCCTGAAGGTTTGGAGGTGATTCGTCATTCGACAGCGCACTTGTTAGCTTATGCGGTTAAAGAACTATTTCCAGAAGCGCAAGTGACGATTGGTCCGGTGATTGATAACGGTTTCTTCTACGATTTTTCGTACCATCGCCCATTTACACCAGAAGACTTAGAAGCCATGGAAAAGCGCATGGCAGAGCTGGCTAAGAAGGATGAGCTAGTTACGCGTAGCGTGTTGCCAAGAGATGAGGCGATTGAATTCTTTAAAAAGCAGGGTGAGCATTACAAAGCTGAAATCATTGGTGATATTCCAGCGGGTGAAGAAGTATCGCTCTATACCGAAGGTAAATTCACTGACTTGTGCCGAGGCCCTCACGTGCCTTCCACTGGTAAATTGAAAGTCTTCAAGTTATTAAAGTTGGCAGGCGCCTATTGGCGAGGTGATAGCAAGAATGAAATGCTTCAGCGTGTGTATGGCACCGCTTGGGCTAAGAAAGAAGAATTAGAAGCGCATCTTCATATGTTGGAAGAAGCTGAGAAGCGTGACCACCGTAAATTAGGTCGTCAATTGGATCTGTTTCATTTCCAAGAAGAAGCGCCAGGCTTGATTTTCTGGCATCCAAAGGGATGGTCGATTTGGCAGCAGGTTGAACAGTACATGCGTCGTGTCTATCAAGAGCATGGTTACCAAGAAGTCAAAGCGCCACAAATTTTGGATCGTTCGCTTTGGGAAAAATCAGGTCACTGGGAAAACTACAAAGACAATATGTTTACGACGGAGTCAGAAAACCGTTCGTACGCTTTAAAACCAATGAATTGCCCAGGGCATGTTCAGATCTTTAATGCAGGTCTACATAGCTATCGTGAGTTGCCATTGCGTTTTGGTGAGTTTGGACAGTGTCATCGTAATGAAGCATCGGGCGCTTTACATGGATTGATGCGCGTTCGCGGGTTTACTCAAGACGATGGTCATATTTTCTGTACTGAAGATCAAATTCAGTCCGAAGTTGCTGCATTTGATAAAGCCGTTCGTGCGGTTTATGACGATTTTGGTTTCACCGAAGTTGAGGTGAAATTAGCGCTGCGCCCGGAAAAACGAGTAGGTGATGACGCGATTTGGGATAAGGCGGAGGCAGCTCTTCGAGGTGCATTAACCGCTTCTGGCCAAACTTGGGAAGAATTGCCAGGCGAGGGCGCCTTTTATGGGCCAAAAATCGAGTATCACCTCAAAGATTCGATTGGTCGCTCATGGCAATGTGGCACGATGCAGGTCGATTTCTCGATGCCGGCCCGTTTAGGCGCCGAATATGTGTCAGAAGACAACAGTCGTAAAGTCCCAGTTATGCTTCATCGCGCAATTGTGGGGTCTTTAGAGCGTTTTATCGGCATTTTGATCGAAAATCATGCAGGAGCGATGCCAACTTGGCTATCGCCAGTTCAGGCTGTTGTCATGAATATCTCTGAAAAAACAGCCGAATATGCTCAAAAAGTAGAGCAAATCCTGAAAAAACAAGGTGTTAGAACAACGGTAGATTTGCGTAACGAGAAAATTACGTATAAAATACGCGAACACGCATTACAGAAGCACCCTTATCTCATCGTTGTAGGAGATAAGGAGCAAGATGGAAATACTATCGCCGTGCGTGCCCGTGGCGGTGTCGATTTGGGAGTTATGACAATCGATGCTTTCGCTGCCCGACTCCAACAGGAAGTTTCCCAGAAGGTCGGACCCCAGTTAGCCTAGGGCCCTTACGGCTTTTTTGTTATTGAATTAGAAAGGAAGCGCAAGATCGCTACTGAAAAACTGCATCGCATTAACCGGGAAATTACTGCTCCTGAGTTGCGATTGATTGGAAATGATGGGGAAGCCCTTGGTGTTGTGAAGCTTTTAGATGCTTTACGTATGTCAGAAGAGCAGGAAGTGGACTTGGTGGAGATTGCTCCAACCGCGGAACCACCGGTTGCTAAATTGATGGACTACGGCAAATTTAAGTACCAAGAAGCTAAACGTGCCCATGAAGCTAAGCTAAAGCAAAAAGTTATCCAGGTAAAAGAGGTAAAATTCCGCCCTGGCACTGACGATGGTGATTACGGCGTTAAGCTTCGCAATCTGATCCGTTTTTTAGAAGAAGGCGATAAAACGAAGATTACGTTGCGCTTTCGCGGTAGAGAAATGGCTCACCAAGAGATTGGTGTGCGGATGTTAGAACGATTAAAAGCTGACTTGGAGCAATATGGTCAAGTTGAGCAGTTTCCGAAGATGGAAGGCCGCCAGATGGTGATGGTATTGGCCCCAGCGAAGAAAAAGTAGTTTTGTAGTTGGTAGTACGAGAGCGAAAGCTCATATAAGTGTGTCTGGGTTAAGGAAGAGTGATCGTCGATCACCACCTGAGTCGCACAAATTAGTGAAAAGGGAGCAGTCATGCCCAAAATGAAGAGCAAAAGCGGTGCAGCTAAGCGCTTTAAGGTTCGCGGTAGCGGATCAATTAAGCGTGGTCAAGCGTTTAAGCGCCATATCCTGACCAAGAAAACCACGAAGACTAAGCGTCATTTACGCGGTTCAGCCGAAGTGCACGAGACAAATGTCAAGTCAGTTCGCGCAATGTTGCCGTACGCTTAATTCGAACGAATCTACTTAGGAGAATCTCATGCCACGAGTCAAACGCGGGGTCACAGCACGTGCCCGTCATAAAAAAGTAACAGACGCTGCCAAGGGTTACCGCGGCCGTCGTAGTAATGTATTCCGTATCGCTAAAGAAGCGGTGATGCGCGCTGGGCAATATGCCTATCGTGACCGTCGCAACAAAAAGCGTGTCTTCCGTGCACTTTGGATTGCTCGTATCAATGCAGCAGTTCGTGAACACGATATGACATACAGCGTATTCATTAACGCACTCAATAAAGCTGAAATCGGTCTCGACCGTAAAGTGTTGTCAGATATGGCAATTAACGACAAACCAGCATTTGCTGCGCTTGTTGCTAAAGTCAAAACTGCCATCGCTGCTTAATTGACGTATTCATATGGTTGATCTCGACCAACTTGTCGAGGATGCCAAGCAGGACTTTGCCCAAGCGGCGGATGCAGTCTCATTAGAGGATGTAAAAGCTAAATACTTGGGTAAGTCCGGTCGTTTGACCGAGCTTTTAAAAGGGCTCGGCAAACTGGATCCTGAGGCGAAAAAAACAGAAGGCGCTCGCATCAATCTAGCCAAGCAAGCTGTTGAAGCTGCTTTGCAAGATCGACGTGCAGCGATGGCTGACGCCTTATTACAAGCGCGCTTATCTCAAGAAGCTATTGATGTTTCCTTGCCTGGTCGTGGACGAGGCGTGGGAAGTTTGCATCCAGTGATGCGTACTTGGGAGCGTGTTGAGCAGATATTTAGATCAGTTGGCTTTGATGTCGCTGACGGTCCAGAAATCGAAAATGATTGGTTTAATTTTACGGCGCTCAACAGTCCGGAAAATCATCCAGCGCGTTCGATGCAAGACACTTTCTATGTCGAAGGTGAAGATTCACAAAACAAGCCACTTCTATTAAGAACGCACACAAGTCCTATGCAGGTGCGTTATGCGAGTGCGCAAGTGCAAGCATATTTAAAAGCGCACGGTAATTTAACTGGCATGCCTGATATTCAGGTGATTGCTCCTGGGCGTACTTACCGTGTAGATAGTGATGCAACGCATTCGCCAATGTTTCATCAAGTAGAAGGTTTGTGGATTGGGCGCAATGTGTCATTTGCAGCCCTTAAAGGTGTCTATACCAATTTCCTCAGAGCTTTCTTTGAGAGTGATGACATTCAGTTGCGATTCCGTCCATCGTATTTCCCATTTACAGAACCTTCTGCTGAAATCGATATGGCATTTGGTGCTGGAAAATTAGCAGGTAAATGGTTGGAGATTTCTGGTTCTGGGCAGGTGCATCCCAATGTGTTGCGCAATATGGGATTAGATCCGGAAGAGTTTGTGGGCTTTGCTTTTGGTTCAGGATTAGAGCGATTAACAATGCTTCGATATGGTATTGATGATTTGCGACTCTTCTTTGAAAACGACACGCGCTTCTTAGCGCAATTTCCTGCGTAAGCAGTTTGACTGAATAGAACGTTATGCAATTTTCAGAATCATGGTTAAGACAATTCGTTAATCCGTCGATCACGACGGAGGCCTTGAGTCATGCACTAACCATGGCAGGATTAGAGGTTGAAGAAACCAAGCCATTAGCTCCACCATTTAATTCAGTCGTTGTCGCTGAAATCTTAGAAGCAAATCAACATCCTGATGCTGATCGCTTACGTGTATGTAAAGTATCTGTGGGTACCTTAAGTCCTGAGCCATTACAAATTGTTTGTGGCGCGCCTAATGCGCGTGCGGGCATAAAGATTCCATGTGCAATGGTAGGTGCGTTGTTGCCGCCAGCAAAAGAGGGTGATAAACCATTTGCCATTAAAGTAGGCAAGCTTCGTGGCGTTGAAAGCCAAGGCATGCTTTGCTCCGGAAAAGAATTAGGTTTAGGCGACGATCATGCGGGTATTTTGGAGTTGCCGAGTGATGCACCGGTAGGTGGCGATATTCGTGACTACTTAGGTTTAGATGACACAATTTTTACGATCAAATTAACACCGAATAAAGCAGATTGCTTGTCTGTATTAGGCGTTGCACGTGAAGTAGCTGCAATTACAGGTGCAGAGCTAACACTGCCAAAAGTGGTGAATGTTCAAGAATCGATTAATGATCGAGTGAGCGTTAAGGTTGAAGCAAGTGATTTATGCGGTCGGTTTGCAGGGCGAGTTATCCGCGGAGTAAATGCTAAGGCTAAGACACCCGAGTGGATGGTTAAACGTCTGCAAAGTGCCGGGCAGCGCAGTATTTCAGCATTGGTTGATATTTCCAATTATGTGATGTTGGAGATGGGTCAGCCCACTCACGTTTTTGATCTCGCAAAATTAAAGGGTGGATTAACGGTTCGTTGGGGCAAAGCCGATGAGTCGATTAAATTACTTAATGAGCAAACAGTTGAGCTCGGAAAATTGCCATTTCCGATTGGTGTGATTGCCGATGATCAAGGATTAGAGAGTCTAGCGGGCATCATGGGAGGCGACCACACGGCGGTTTCTCTTGATACGACCGATATTTATGTTGAGTCCGCATTTTGGTGGCCAAATGCCATTCAGGGGCGAGCACGAGCACTTAATTTCTCAACCGATGCTGGTTATCGATTTGAGCGTGGTGTTGACCCAGCAGCAACGACAGCGCATTTAAATTATTTAGTAGCCTTGTTGTTGGATATTTGCGGTGGTCAAGTTGGTCCTTTGGATGATCAAATCATTGCATTGCCAGAAAGTCGTCAAGTCGAGTTGCGAGTTGCTCGCGCAGAAAAAATTATTGGTATCGACATTGGTGGTAATCAAATTGCCGAGTTTTTTGATCGTCTAGGTTTTGCGTACACACGATCACATCCAGGTACGCCACAAGAGACTTTTATTGTCCAAGCACCTTCCTATCGCTTTGATATTCAGATTGAAGAAGATTTGATTGAAGAAGTGGCGCGTTTATATGGATTTGAAAATATTCCGGATACGCCACCGCTAGCTCGTCAGCGTATGCAGCGCACGAATGAGACTAAGCGCTCAACGCATGGCTTGCGTCACCAAATTGCAGCGCAAGCTTACCAAGAAGTGGTTAATTACGGCTTTGTTGATGAAGAGAGTGAGAAAACGATTTCTGCTCACAACAATCCAATTCGTGTGCGTAATCCATTGGCTAGTCAATTAGCCGTAATGCGATCAACCCTCATGGGTGGGTTGCTAGCTAATTTAAAGAGCAATCTGAATCGTAAAGCCAATCGCGTTCGTTTGTTCGAGATTGGGCGTGTATTTATTCGTAATGCCAGTGCGCAAGAAGGTGAACTCGCGATTGCAGGTATTGATCAGCCCATTAAGGTTGGTGGATTAGCTTATGGTTTGTTGAACCCAGAGCAATGGGCTCAAAAATCACGCCCAGTAGATTTTTTTGATGTGAAGGGTGATTTAGAAGCAATTTTGCATCCACTCGAATTAATTACGAGTGTAGCGAGTCATCCGGCGCTTCATCCTGGTCGAAGTGCAAGTTTGCAAGTTCGACATCAAGGTAAATTAATCGATATTGGCGTCATTGGTGAGCTCCACCCTAAATGGCAGCAACAATACGAATTTCCATTAGCACCGGTTTTATTTGAAATTGATTGGGAGGCGATTGCACAGTTGCCGCTACCAAAACCGGTTGAAATTAGTAAATTTCCTGCGGTTGCCCGTGATTTAGCCCTGGTCGTCAAACAAAATGTTGCAGCGCAATCTATTTTGGATTGCATGAATGCAGCAAAACAGCCGCTTTTAAAAGAAATCGTCCTGTTTGATGAATTCCGACCAAGCGCAGAGCGCTCAGGTGGTATGGAAGCCGATGAGAAGAGTTTGGCATTCCGCTTAACCTTGGCCGCCGAGAACGAAACATTGCAGGATTCACAGGTAGAAGCGGTTGTTTCCGCTTTATTAGAAAAACTCACTATTCAATTTGGCGCCAGATTGAGGTAGTATTGTCGTCCACCATTTAATACTAGAAATTATCATGACTACATCTAGCACGATTACTAAGATTGAGCTCTCAGAAGCGATTTTCGATCAAGTAGGTCTTAACAAGCGTGAAGCAAAAGACATGATCGATGCTTTCTTTGAAAACATCGGCCACAACTTAGAGCGTGGTGTAGATGTGAAGATTTCTGGTTTCGGAAATTTCCAATTGCGCAATAAATCAGCTCGCCCAGGTCGCAATCCAAAGACAGGCGAAATGATTCCAATTAGCGCTCGTCGTGTTGTGACGTTTCATGCAAGTCAAAAACTCAAGGACGCGATAGAAAATAATGGCGCTGCTTGATTCGGATGGATTGGCGTCTGCATCAGCAAAATCAGCTAGTAGCGTCCATTTACCGCCTATCCCTGCAAAACGATATTTCACTATTGGTGAAGTAGGTGACTTGTGCGCTGTGAAGCCGCATGTACTTCGCTACTGGGAACAAGAATTCAATCAATTAAAGCCACAAAAGCGTCGAGGTAATCGCCGCTATTACCAGCATCATGAAGTGGTATTAATTCGCCGCATTCGAGAACTTTTATATAACGAAGGTTTTACGATTAGTGGCGCCAAGAATCGTTTAGAAGAACTCGATTCGCAGTGGCAAATTCGATCAGAACTCCAAGCTGTTTTGGAAATTCTTGAAGGCTTAAAAAAACACAACTGATAAAATTCAGTTCATCGGGGCGTAGCGCAGCCTGGTAGCGTACTTGCATGGGGTGCAAGTGG
>CAYFKO010000070.1:0-8200 GCA_964343765.1 uncultured Polynucleobacter sp.
CAAACCCTGTACGACCCACGTTAATCGTAAAGCTATCACCGGGAACTGGGCGACTTATTTCAAATAGGCGGCCAATGATGCCAGCGCGACTTAAGGGTTTGTGTTCGGAGATAGCAGGGTGTGCTTTACCCCATTGCCATTTATCAAGATTGCTACCGTAGCGTTGGGAGAGGTAGGTAAGAGCAGCATTAAATGCTTCCGTATTAGCGTTTGCACAGGATTCCACTTCTTTTGTGAGGGGTTTATCGCACCAAAATTCAATATCGTTTTGGACGACATTGATTAAACCTAAGCGGAAATTACGCTTACCGTATTCATTATCAAAACTAACGGGTAAATGTGGTTTAAAAATGCGGCGCGCTAATTGATCAACCCACGCATTAAAGATGAGTGCACCGGCACTATCAACTTTCATATCACCTTTAAAGTCTTTCAAAATTTCGAGTGCACGTGTGGCTAGAGGGTGGTCCGATTTAACTTGTTGGATAAATGGAATTAATGGAATGGCGCCATTAGAAACGGTGTCACCTTGGATTTCTGTCATGGAAGCAAAATCATGTTTAGCTGATTTTTTTAGCAGTTGTTCAATGCGATGTTGTCTAAACGGTGGTGTCCAATCGGCAGTCAGAGGGTGAGTAGCGTTATCGTCTTGAACTTTTTGATTGGCGGTTGCAATCCAACCGCGATCTGGATTTTCTTCGCGAGGTAGCTCTTCAGGTTTTAAGTAGCCAGTCCAATCATGTTGTTTTTCCCAACCAAGCGCTGGAACAACGCCACCAAGACCTTGATTTTTAGAGCGGATGGGGGCAACTCCTGCAGCTTCATAGGCAATGGTGCCATTGACGTCGGCAAACACGATGTTTTGCATTGGCGCATAGTTTTTGCGAATGGCTTGTTTAAATTCATCGATGTCTTGTGCTTTATTAGAATCAAGCATCGCCAGAATAGATTGGTTGTTGGCGTCGAGCGCAGTCCAGCGAAGGGCGAGGGCAAAGCGTTGCGTATCAATCACTTTGGCAGCGCGAGGATAAGCATCAGAAATAATGGGGCCATGACGGCTTTCTCTGACCAAGAAATCAATTGGCGGTTTGCCTTTGACAAAAATTGTTTCGCGACGAACTTTAAAACTCGCTGACCCCTCTGGTGTTTTATAAAGCGCTGGATTTTTAGAATCAATTGCTTCGATGTATAAATCCTGAACGTCGGGAGAGGTATTGGTGAAGCCCCAAGCAAGTTGATCGGTTCGACCGAGAACTACCGCAGGCATACCAGGAAGGGTTGCGCCAATCACATTCATGTCTTTGGCTTTGATGTGAGCAAAGTACCAAACGGCGGGTGCGGTTAATCCCAAATGTGGGTCATTGGCGAGAAGTGGTTTGCCAGTGGTGGAATGTTTGCCATCAACTACCCAGTTATTTGAGCCGATACCATCCAAGCCTCCAGGCATCCAGGCGAGTAATTGCTTATCCGCAGGTGAGTGAGATTGTTTATCACTGGTGTTGGTCGGATCAGGTGCTTTATAGATACCGACTTTTCGATAGAGTTCGGCAAAGTCGACTGAAGTTGCAGGGGCATCGCCCGGGTAAGGCGGTAGCACTTCCCAAATACGGTCGGTAGGGAGGGTGGCGGCAAGCTCAAGACGATTAAATTCTTTATTCCAGTTATCGCCCAAATCAAGTGCCATCATCATCGACCAGCTAAGGCTGTCGATCGGAGTCCAAACGCCTGGTTTAGAGCCTGTTAGGAAAAATTCCAAGGGTAAGGCCCAGCCTAATTGATTAAAGCCAGCATTTACGCCATCCGCATAGGATTGAAGGGCTAATTTAGCCGAATTTGGGAGTTTTTCGTATTGTTCATGCGCTGCCGCCCGAATGCCTAAGGTCCGAATAAAGCGATCAATGCTGATGGTCTTTTCGCCTAGGATTTCAGAAAGTGAGCCAGAAGCTAAACGACGATTAAATTCCAGTTGCCAGGTACGTTCTGTGGCATGGAGGTAGCCCATCGTGAACCAGGCATCGTTGTACGATTTAGCTTCAATATGAGGGATGTCGTATTGGTCAAATTGCACATGAACGACCCCAGAGGTGCCACTTAAGGAAATCGTTCCTGAAGGGTTATTTTTGGTGGAAATTAGGTAGATGAATGCCAGAATGAGTAAGCCCCCCAGAATGCCTGCAATGGTCCATGCGAGGATGCGAAGAGCGCGATTAAGTTTCTGAGGAATAGTTGGAAATTTCATAAGAAGATTGTACGTTGATTCGGTCTAATATCGCTTTGAAGTAAAAGTAGGCAATTTTTTCAAAGATTGATTACGATAAAGCTTACTGGCATCATAAAACCATAATAACGAAAAGGAGACGGGGATGATTCAACGTGCCCAAATTAATGGCATTGAAATGGCTTATCGGATAGACGGACCTGATAATGGACCGGTCGTTGTAATGAGCAATAGTTTGATGTCTAGTCTAGAAATGTGGGACGACACCATAGTTGGTTTGACTGACAAATATCGAGTGGTTCGCTACGATACCCGGGGACATGGTCGCACAGAAGTCACTAGCCCCGGCCCTTACAGTATTCCGATGCTAGGAGCTGACTTAATCGCTCTCATGGATCACTTAAAGATCGCGCGTGCCCACCTAGTTGGCTTATCCATGGGGGGTATGATTTGCCAATTTGTTGGGGCAAATTTCCCGGACCGCGTGTTGTCTTTGTCGCTTTGTAATACGGCAAGTGAGATGCCGCCTCGCTCTTTATGGGAAGACCGAATCGCGGCTGCAAAAGCTCAAGGTATTGCAAGTCTCAAAGATGGCACGATTAAACGTTGGTTTGTCGATGGATTTCCCGCAGCCAATCCACAGAAAATTGAAAAGATTGAAGCAATGATTTTAGGAACGCCATTGGATGGTTATGTCGCGTGTGCGGGCGCTATTCGCGATATGGCACAAACTACCATGCTTCTGAAGATTAAGGCGCCAACGCAAATTATTGCGGGGGAGAAAGATCCTGCTACGACGGTGGACAATGCCATTGTGTTAAATCGCATGATAGAAGGATCAGAACTTTCTATCATTAAAAATGCAGCGCATCTTTCCAATATCGAAAAACCTGCAGAATTTAATCAATTTCTGCGAACATTTTTGGATAAAGTTGCCAAGTAGAAGACGTAATAAAAAAGCCGCTCAATAACTGAGCGGCTTATCTAATCAAGCGAAAAATACTTAGTGACCACCACCTAAGTAGGCAGCTTTCACTGCTGGGTCATTTTTCAATTTCTCAGCAGGGCCGTGCACGGTAATGCGACCGTTTTCAAGAACATAGCCATAATCCGCGACATTGAGAGCGGCTGCAGCAAACTGTTCAACGAGAAGCATTGTGACGCCTTCAGACTTGAGGCGAGAAATGATTTTGAACACCTCATCCACCAAAATTGGAGCAAGACCCATTGAAGGTTCATCCAACAAAATGATGTCAGGGTTAAGCATGATGGCGCGAGCCATTGCAAGCATTTGTTGCTCACCGCCTGATAAGGTGCCTGCTAATTGATTGCGACGTTCTTTCAAGCGAGGGAATAGTTCCATTGCACGCTCAAGGTCACCTTTGACATCGCCTTTAGGGCGGCTGTAGGTTAAGCGTGGGAAGGCGCCTAAAAGTAAATTGTCGGTCACAGACATTGTCGAGAAGACGCGACGACCTTCAGGGGAGTGTGCGAGACCTAAACGAGCAATTTTGTGTGAATCAAATCCAGCGATAGGTTTGCCATCCATCGTGATATCACCAGCTGTTGGTTTGATCATGCCAGTAATCGCACGCATAGTGGTTGTTTTACCTGCGCCATTCGAGCCAATTAAGGTAATAACTTGGCTTTTAGGAACGTCAATGCTGATGCCATGGAGGACTTTTACCTTACCGTAGCCAGCTTCAAGATTTTTAATTGATAACATAATTTTCCTAATCTAGAGAGCGCCTTAAGCGGGTTGACCGCCCAAATAGGCTTCGATAACTTTTTCATTCGATTGAATTTCAGCAGGTTTGCCTTCAGCAATTTTTTGTCCGAAGTCTAATACTGAAACCGTATCGCAAACCGACATCACAACATCCATGTGATGCTCGATAAGGATGAGGGTGATACCGTGATCACGAATCTTACGAATGATTGCCAAGAGTTCTTTGATGTCAGGTGCTGTTAAACCAGCGGCTGGCTCATCAAGCAAGAGCAAGTTTGGATCTAGCGCTAACGCACGAGCGATCTCTAGGAGGCGTTGTTTGCCGTAAGGTAAATTACGAGCCTCTTCATTTGCAAGACTATCAAGACCCACGAATTTCAAGAGACCGAGAGCACGTTCACGCGCAGCTGACTCTTCTTTTGTGTATTTCGGTAAATGCAATGAAACATCCAAAAGATTAGAGTTAAAGCTATGGTGTAAGCCAACCAAAATATTCTCAAGGGCCGTCATTTCGCCGAAGAGTTGAACGTTTTGGAAGGTACGAGCAATACCCGATAGTGCAATCTCAGAAGAGGTTTTACCAACAACGCTGTTATTGGCATAAACCACATCACCTGCGGTAGGAACATAGATACCGGTTAAGACGTTCATCATGGTGGATTTGCCGGAGCCATTTGGACCGATCAAACCATGAATCGTGCCGCGAGTAATTGTGAGATCCACATTGTTGAGTGCTTTTAAACCACCGAACTGCATCAAGACAGACTTCACGTTCAAGAGCGTGCCTTTATCAGCTTGGTTGTTTACAGTGCTAATAACATCTTCTTTGGTTTCTTGAATGCCGGTTGCTGCAAGGCTATCTTGGCTACGTTGATGTTTACCAACGAGAAGGCCATAGAAGTTTTTCACGAAGCCCACGATGCCGTCTTGGAGGTAGTAGACCACCAACAAAATCATGAAGCCAAAGATACTTAAGCGCCAATCGGTGATGGTATCTAGCCATAAAGAGAAAATCGCTAGGCCTAGTGTGCCAGCTACAGGAACAAGGACGCGACGTGGTGTTGTAATTTTTTTCGCAATAGAGACTGCTGCGCCAATAATCACAAGAGCTGCCAATGTAATCGCCACAATACGGAATAGGGCGATATCGTCCAAGAGTTTAGGAAGCATCACGATGATGGTTGAGCCTAAAATCGCACCGATACGTGACTTGCGGCCACCCATGATGATGGCAAGTAAGAAAAGAACCGTTAACTCGTTGTTATAAGTGTTTGGCGAAATGTATTGCTCAGAGTAGGAATACAAGCAACCAGCTAAACCAGCAAAGCCGGCGCTAATCACGAAAGCGTAAACCTTATAGCGATAGACGGAAACCCCCATACAGTCGCAGGCCACTGGACTATCACGAAGTGCCTCAAATGCACGACCTAAATGAGACTTGAGAATGCGATGCACGACGACTAGAGCTGCTAGCATCAAAACCGCAACAATCCAGTAGTACTCGTGTTCAGTTGTTTCGTGGCCGAAGAAGGACGGTTTCGGAATTTTGATACCGAGAGGGCCTTCGGTTAAGAAGGTCATTTCATTGATCAAGATCTGCAAAATTGTGCCAAAGGCCAAGGTCACCATTGCCAAGTAAGGACCAACAACTTTGAGGGCTGGAAGAGCTAATAACCCACCAAAGAATGCTGTGACCAAGATTGAGCCGGGGACGGTAACCCAAAACGGCATACCCAATTTAAAGAAGAGTACGCCAGCGGTGTAAGACCCAACCCCAAATAAGCCAGCATGACCAAGAGAGACTTGACCGGTATAGCCAACTACGATGTCAAGACCAAACAATAGGATGATGTAGATCAAGATGGTTTCGACGAGGTGGATGTAATAAGGGTTATCAACCACCAAAGGGAAAGCGAAGAGAGCGACGATAGCCGCAATCACGAGAGCAATTTTGTTATTTTTCATATTCTTAAACTTTCTTGATTGCTGTTTTGCCAAACAAGCCCGATGGTTTTATCGCCAGAACGAGCAACAAGAGCAAGAGCCCAGGAACATCTTTGTAGCCAGTTGAAATATAGAAGCCGGTGGCAGTTTCGGTGATACCTAAAATGAGACCGCCGATGATGATGCCAAGACCGCTAGATAAACCGCCAATAATTGCCACAGCGAAAGCTTTTAAGCCTAATGCAGCACCCATCGTGGCACCTGTCAGTGTGAGTGGTGCAACCAACACACCAGCGAAGGCGGCAGTTAATGAAGAAAGTGCATAGGAGAAGGTAATGACGAGTCCTGTATTGATGCCCATGAGACTTGCTGCATCTCGGTCATTTGAGGTTGCGACAACCGCTTTACCGTAGATGGATTTGCGGTTAAAGAATTCAACAGCTAACATCATCGCTAAGGCGCCGCCAACTACTACGAGTTCCATTGGCATGACGTTTGCGCCCAACAGCTTAATTGGTTCTTCATCGAGTGGTGATGGGAATTTCAAGTCATCACGACCCCAGATATTTTCGGCGACGTTCTTGAAAATAATACCAAGGGCAATTGTGGACATGATCCAGCCAAATTCGGATTTGATTTTGATGGCGGGCCGAACACCAACGAATTCCACCAAACTGCCTTGAACGGCTCCAAATAGGCAAACGATTGGGATCATTAACCAGTAATTGATGCCAAATGTATCAACGCAGGTGAGGCCTACGAGGGCTCCGAGCATGAGGGCTTCACCTTGACCGAAGTTTAGGGTGCCAGAAGTGGCAAAGGTCAGCTGGTAACCGAACGCAATAACCGCGTAAATCATACCGAGCGCAATGCCGCTGTAAATTAACTGGAGGAAGATTTCCATAGAAATGTCTCTTGTTTTATTAAGTAAAGACTGCGATTTTAATGCTAATTACTATATAAAGCTGCTTACACAAAAACGCCGCACGAGAAGCGCGGCGTTTTGTAATAGTGCAATCAATAATTACACCCTTAAGGGCTTATTTTTTCTTTTTCAAACGGATGTCAGCACCACGTTCTGCATCTTCTTGGTATGCGTAAACCACGCGACCGCCTTTAACCTCACCCATGAGTGGGATGTTGTCAGTAATCGCTTCATGGTCAGTTTTGCTGAACGGTTTGTCATAAGTCGTCACAACGCCTTCAACTTTCTCATTGAGGTTTTCGAGAGCGTCTTTGATTTTTGGACCTTCTGTTGAGCCAGCTTGTTTGATTGCTGCTGCTAAGAGGTAAACAGAGTCGTAACCTTGAGCGGCAGAAACTGGAGAGTCAATACGTCCATTTTTTGGTTTGAAAGTTTTGACGTAAGAATCGATAAACGCTTTACGTTTTTTAGTATTGGCTTCTTGAATGAAGGTTTGTGGCATACGTGCACCTTCGCCGTTTTTACCTGCTGTATCAATGAAGTTAGCCATTGACAATGTCCAGCTACCGATCATTGGTTTTTTCCAGCCCAATTTAGCCATGCTGTTAGCGATTTGAGCAAGTTCAGGTCCGATCGCATAAGTCAAAATAGCTTCTGCACCAGCTTCTTTAGCCTTCAAGAGTTGAGGAGTCATATCAACGTCTTTGATGTTGAATTTCTCAACCGCAACTGGAGTGATTCCTTTTGCTTTCAACGCTTTTTCTAAGTCTTCACGACCTAATTGACCGTAGTTAGTTGAGTCAGCCAAGATTGCCACTTTTTTGTAGCCACGTTTTTCAATCGCTTCTTTAACAATCATTGGGGCTTGAATTTCGTCACGCGCAGCGTTACGGAAAATATAGTTATCGCCTTGGAATTGTTTCGTAATGATTGTACCTGTAGCAACGTTGTTGAAGACAGGGATTTTCGCTTCTTGGTAGAAACGTTGTGAAGCGAGAGCAACGCCGGTATTGATGTAACCGAGAGTAGCAACGACTTTCTCTTTGTTAATCAATTCTTGAGCTTCGTCATCGCGCTCAACGAGTTCGATCTGACGGCCTAAAACACCGCCGGCAGCATTGATTTCTTTAACAGCGAGACGAACGCCGTCACGCATACTGACACCCATTGAAGATGAGCCGCCTGTGTAAGGGCCAGATACACCTACTTTAATTGGATCAGCTGCAACTGCGGTACCTGAAATCAGGGCGCAAGTAGCTGCAATAGTTAATAATTTTGTTGAAATTTTCATGTGGTCTCCCATAGTTTTTGTTACCAACCTTAATTCTAAACATTTGCCAAAAAATATGTTTTAGGGTTTAGCCTAGTATGTAATGTTATGATT
>CAYFKO010000071.1:0-4894 GCA_964343765.1 uncultured Polynucleobacter sp.
ATAATATGGTTATTCTGTTAATATAATCTCTTTTAAAAATAATTAATATAAAATTATTAAATTAACTTAATCATTAGGAGAAAATATGGCTTCTTACCAAGAGTTGCTGGCACAACGTGAACAATTAGATCGTCAAATTAAGGAGGCGATTGAGCGTGAGAAGGCCGAGGGTATTGCTAAAGTGAAAGCATTAATTGAGCAATATGGCTTATCAGCCAGTGACGTATTTTCAAAACGTGCGGGCACAAAATCAGCCGGTGGTAAGGTGGCGGCTAAATACAAAAACCCGACGACAGGTGAAACTTGGACAGGTCGTGGCAAGGCTCCAAAATGGATTGATGGTCAAGATCGAAGCCGCTTTTTGATTTAAGAATCTAACCATTCCAGTAAAAAAGCCCGCAGTGCATATTAGCGGGCTTTTGTTTTATTGAATATCCATCAGCTTATTCGTAATGGCATCGCGTACTAGGCCCTCTAGGTCCTCGTAAGTATTTGGTGAGGAAGGTGAGTAGCTATAAATAAGAGGGTTATTTATTTCAGCGCTCTCCGGCGCTTGATTTGACCAAGGGTTGAGGATGCCTGCATTTTCGGCCGCCATATAAATAACGCCTGGGTGCGTACCGATGAAGTTTTCATCAACGAGCAAAGGGATTTTGTTAGAAATCGGATTTTTACTTAAATAATGGATTAAGTGAACTTGCTCGACCGGAGAAATAAGCGAATCAATATAGATGATGTCAGGATTTGCACTGACTGCTTGAATTAATCCCTCTAGAGTGTCAGAGTTAGTTAATAGGGTTAAGTTAATCGACCAATTACTAATTTTGCTTTCAAAATCATATATGTGTTCTTCTCGCTTAAATAATGCTAATAAGGTGCATTGTGTACTACCAATTTCGCGGATTTTCAGATGTCGGCGTTTTAATTGAAGTTCAAGGGAGCTTGCCAGAATCCGGCGGTGCCCACCGCGGGTTTTCCAGGCAACTAATTCGCCCATTTCAACCATTTTTTGAACGGTACCTAGGGACACTTGGAGGATTTTGGCGGATTGACGCGTACTTAAATAGCTTGGCTTTATTGGATTATTTAGATCATTCATCATATTTTTCGATTAATTCACGAGAAATAAATCGTAAAAACAAAGACTTTTGACGAATATCGGAAATATCTGAATCCTTTGTAAGAAGATTCTTAATATTTAGCTAAATTACGGGTAAAACCTACATGAAAATCCCCTACTAGAGGGGTAAAGTGGAAGTCTTGTGTTAAGAAGTAACGCATTAGTAGGCTAAGTGCCCGAAGAAACTAGGTTTTTTGCCTAGCTTCGTGTATTCTACTAATGCGGAAGAGAAGTTCCTTCCGCTTGTTTTATTTAAAACTTGTTCGCAATCCGCTAATCGGTGTGGCCGTGTCGCGGAAGGTTCATTAACCCACTAATTTTTCGGGATACCCGAGGAAAGGTGAGCATCATGATGCAAACGTATCGTGGTACCTCTTATTTATTTGGCGGCAATGCGCCGTACGTCGAAGAGCTTTACGAAGCTTATCTCAGTGATCCATCGTCTGTCCCAGAAAACTGGCGCGCCTATTTTGATAGCGTGCAGCATATTCCAGCTGTAGATGGCACGTCTTCACGTGATGTGGCACATGCCCCAATCATTGCTTCTTTCGCAGAGCGCGCAAAACAAGGTCCGATTCGTGTTGTCAATGATTCCGCCGATTCCGAACTAGGTCGTAAACGCGTTGCTGTTCAGCAGTTAATTGCTGCGCACCGTAACGTTGGTAACCGTTGGGCGGATTTAGATCCACTCAAGCGTACTGAGCGTCCAAACATTCCTGAGTTAGATCCAGCATTTTATGGATTTACCGATGCCGATATGGATATCGTGTTTAACACGAGCAATACCTTCTTCGGTAAAGACAATATGACATTGCGTGAGTTGCTACAAAACTTGCGTCAAACTTACTGTGGCACGATTGGGCCAGAGTACATGTATATCACTGATCAGAAGATCAAAAAATGGTGGCAAGAGCGTTTAGAGTCTACTCGCTCAACTCCAAACTATGATGCTGAAAAGAAGAAAAATATTTTAGATCGCTTAACGGCGGCTGAAGGCTTAGAGCGTTACTTGCATACCAAGTATGTTGGACAAAAACGATTCTCCTTAGAAGGTGGTGAGAGTTTTATTGCCTCAATGGATGAAATTATTGATACAGCCGGTCGTGCTGGTGTTCAAGAAATCGTGATTGGTATGGCTCACCGTGGTCGTTTAAATGTTCTCGTCAACACACTTGGCAAAATGCCAAAAGATTTGTTTGCTGAGTTTGAGCACACGGCGCCTGAGGATTTGTACATTTGTCATTGGCATTTAACCCTTCGCATTTAGAGATCGTTAACCCGGTGGTAGAAGGTTCAGTACGTGCGCGTATGGATCGTCGAGGCGATAAAGCGGGCGCAGAAGTATTGCCAGTCTTAGTGCACGGTGATGCGGCGATTGCTGGTCAGGGTGTTGTTCAAGAGACGCTCGCGATGGCTGAAGTTCGTGGTTACTACACGGGTGGCACGGTTCACATTGTGATTAATAACCAAATTGGTTTTACAACATCGGATCCGCGCGACTTACGTTCAACACTTTACTGTACTGATATTCTGAAAACGATTGAAGCGCCTGTATTGCACGTGAACGGTGATGATCCAGAAGCAGTGGTGATGGCTACTAAGTTAGCGGTTGAATATCGTAATACCTTCAAAAAAGATGTGGCGATCGATATCATCTGTTTCCGTAAATTAGGTCACAACGAGCAAGATACGCCAGCGTTGACACAGCCGTTGATGTACAAGCGTATTGGTCAACATCCGGGTACACGCAAGTTGTACGCAGATAAATTAGAAGCTCAAGGTGTATTGCCTGCAGGTGGCGGTGACGAGATGGTCAAAGCATATCGTGCGGCGATGGATGCAGGTCAACGCACATCAGATCCAGTGCTTACGAACTTCAAAGGTAAGTATGCGGTAGATTGGTCACCATTCTTAAATAAAAAATGGACTGACAGTGCGGATACCGCAATTCCACTGGCTGAGTGGAAGCGTCTAGCTGAAAAAATTACGACTGTTCCAGAAGGTTTTAAACCGCACTCACTCGTTGAGAACGTGTTAAAGAACCGTGCAGCGATGGGTCGTGGCGAAGTCAATGTTGACTGGGGTATGGGCGAACATATGGCGTTTGCTTCCTTGGTTGCTAGTGGCTATCCAATTCGTTTGTCAGGTGAGGATAGCGGTCGTGGAACGTTTACACACCGTCACGCTGTTTTGCATGATCAAAATCGTGAAAAATGGGATATCGGTACGTATATTCCGTTGCAGCACGTAGCAGAAGGACAAGCACCGTTTACGGTAATCGATTCCATTTTGTCTGAAGAGGCGGTACTTGGATTTGAATACGGTTACGCATCGGCTGAACCAAACACGCTCACTATCTGGGAAGCTCAGTTTGGTGACTTCGTGAATGGTGCCCAAGTGGTGATTGACCAATTTATCGCTTCAGGTGAAGTTAAATGGGGTCGTGCGAACGGTCTCGTGATGATGTTGCCTCATGGTTACGAAGGTCAAGGGCCGGAACACTCATCAGCACGTTTAGAGCGTTTCATGCAGTTATGTGCTGATACCAATATGCAAGTGGTTCAACCAACGACAGCATCGCAAATTTTCCACCTCTTGCGTCGTCAAATGATCCGACCATTCCGTAAGCCGTTGGTTATTATGACGCCGAAATCATTGTTGCGTAATAAAGATGCAACATCACCAATTACTGAGTTCACCAAAGGGGAGTTCCGTACGGTGTTAGGTGAGCAGGATGCAACGATTGATGCAAAAAAAGTCACTCGCTTACTCGTATGTTCAGGTAAGGTGTATTACGACTTAGTAAAAGCACGTGAAGCGAAAAAAGCGGATGACGTCGCGATTGTTCGTATTGAGCAGTTGTACCCATTCCCGCATAAAGCATTTGCTGCAGAGATGAAGAAATATCCAAACATTGCCGAGATCGTCTGGTGTCAAGATGAGCCACAAAATCAAGGTGCTTGGTTCTTTGTTCAGCATAACCTCCATGAGAACATGAGTGAAGGTCAGAAGTTGGGTTACGCAGGACGTCCAGCATCAGCTTCACCAGCATGTGGTTATGCACATTTGCATCAAGATCAGCAAAAAGCATTGGTCGAAGCAGCATTCGCCAAGCTCAAAGGTTTTGTTTTATCTAAATAACAGACAGATTTTTTAAAGGAAAAAATAATGGCACTCTTCGACGTTAAAGTTCCACAATTATCAGAATCCGTAGCGGAAGCTACTTTATTGCAGTGGAAGAAAAAACCAGGTGAGGCAGTAGCTCAAGATGAGATCTTGATCGAAATTGAAACTGACAAAGTGGTTTTGGAAGTTCCAGCACCATCCGCTGGCGTACTTTCTGAAATCGTAGTAGCTGATGGGGGCACCGTAGTGTCTGATCAAGTCATTGCAAAAATTGACAGCGAAGGTAAAGCAGCGGCTGCGCCAGCGGCAGCGGCACCTGCACCTGCAGCTGCTCCGGCAGCAGCAGCGCCTGCAGCAAAAGCGCCAGCAAGCGCCGCGAAAGCGATGCCAGCAGCTGCCAAGATTTTGGCAGAAAACAATTTATCAGCAGCTCAAGTTGCTGGTAGCGGTAAAGATGGTCGTGTTACGAAAGGTGACGCATTAGCGGCAGCAGCGGGTGGTGCAGCAAAACCTGCAGCAGCGCCAAAATTAGCGCCAATCGCGGTTAACGTGCCAGCAGGTGCTCGCCCAGAAGAGCGCGTGCCAATGAGTCGTTTGCGCGCACGTATTGCTGAGCGTTTGCTTGAGTCGCAAGCAACCAACGCTATT
>CAYFKO010000071.1:4904-8197 GCA_964343765.1 uncultured Polynucleobacter sp.
CATTCAATGAAGTCAATATGGCACCAGTGATCAATATGCGTAACAAATACAAAGATCAGTTTGAAAAAGAACATGGTGTCAAATTAGGCTTCATGTCTTTCTTTGTTAAAGCGGCTGTTCATGCATTGAAAAAATATCCAATCTTGAACGCGTCGGTTGACGGTAATGACATCGTTTATCACGGTTACTTTGATATCGGTATCGCTGTAGGTTCACCACGTGGTTTGGTGGTTCCAATCTTGCGTGATGCCGACCAAATGAGCTTGGCTGATATCGAGAAGAAAATTGCTGAATTTGGTGCAAAAGCACGTGACGGCAAAATCTCTTTAGAGGATTTGTCAGGTGGTACGTTCTCGATTTCAAACGGCGGTATTTTTGGTTCAATGTTGTCAACACCAATCATTAACCCACCGCAATCGGCAATTTTGGGTATTCATGCAACCAAAGATCGTGCAGTGGTAGAAAACGGTCAAGTGGTAGTTCGCCCAATTAACTATTTAGCAATGTCTTATGACCATCGCATTATTGACGGTCGTGAGGCGGTTCTTGGTTTAGTTGCAATGAAAGAAGCTTTAGAAGATCCAGCTCGCTTGTTGTTAGAGCTTTGATCCTTAGCTTTTTAATTTAATTAATCAAGAATAATCGTTAGGAAAAATCATGAGTCAACAGTTTGACGTGTTAGTGATTGGTGGGGGTCCTGGTGGATACATTGCAGCGATTCGTGCAGCGCAACTTGGATTTAAAGTTGCCTGTGCAGAAGGTAATGCATTTGATGATCCAAAAGGTGAGCCACGTTTAGGTGGAACTTGCTTGAATGTTGGATGTATTCCATCCAAAGCACTTTTAGCATCTTCAGAAGAGTTTGAAACGATTGCGCACCATGCGGCCGATCACGGTATTTCTGTGAAAGAAGCGACGATCGATATCAAAAAGATGATCGCTCGTAAAGACGATATCGTAACGAAGATGACGGGTGGTATTGGCTTCTTGTTCCGCAAGAACAAAGTGACTTTGCTCAAAGGATATGCATCGTTTGAAGGTAAGGGCGCTGATGGCTATCAAGTGAAGATTGACGGTAAAGATGCTGGTGTTGTGACAGCTAAGAACGTGATTATTGCTTCTGGTTCTAAAGCACGTCACTTGCCAAACATTCCGGTTGATAACGAGTTAATCTGCGATAACGAAGGTGCTCTCAAATTTGGATCAACGCCTAAAAAATTAGGTGTGATTGGTTCGGGAGTGATTGGCTTGGAGTTGGGTTCAGTCTGGCGTCGTTTAGGCGCTGATGTGACGATTCTTGAGGCATTGCCAACGTTTATGGCTGCTTGTGATGAGGGTGTCGCTAAAGAAGCACACAAACTCTTTACCAAGCAAGGTTTGAAGATTCAGTTGGGTGTGAAGATTGGTGACGTTAAAACTGGCAAGAAGGGTGTAAGTATTGCTTACACGGATAGCGCTGGTGCTGCGCAAACACTCGACGTTGATCGTTTGATTGTGTCGGTTGGTCGTGTGCCAAACACTGAAAAACTCAATTTAGCAGCGATTGGATTGGCAACGGATGAGCGCGGCTTTATTCCGATTGATGATCACACTTGTGCAACCGCTGTTCCTGGTGTTTACGCAATCGGTGACGTTGTACGTGGACCAATGTTGGCGCATAAAGCCGAAGATGAAGGTGTGTTGGTAGCTGAAGTATTGGCTGGTCAAAAACCGCACATTGATTACAACTGTATTCCATGGGTAATTTATACCTCCCCTGAAATTGCATGGGTTGGTAAAACAGAGCAGCAATTAAAAGCAGAAGGTCGTGCTTATAAACCTGGTCAATTCCCATTTGCGGCGAATGGTCGTGCTTTAGGCATGATGGCAGCTGACGGTTTTGTTAAGGTGTTAGCAGATGCGACTACCGATGAAATTCTTGGTGTTCACATTGTGGGCGCTGGAGCTTCTGATTTGATCGCAGAAGCCGCGGTCGCGATGGAGTTTAAAGCTGCTGCTGAAGATATTGCACGCGTATGCCATCCACACCCAAGTCTCTCTGAGGTTATGAGAGAGGCGGCGTTGGCAACGGATAAGCGCGCGCTTAATATGTAATTTCGGTGAAGGTTACCGAGTATTACACTGCTGAGTTAAGTAAGCGGGGTTACGGAAGTGACCCTGCTCAGCAAGCTGCCATCGATCGATTGCAGCAATGCCAAGATGAATGGCTTTCGTATAAAGAGGTCCGAAGCGGAACTTTCTCCAAGTTAATGCGTTTTCCAGAACTACCGCGTGGTGTTTACATGTGGGGTGGTGTTGGGCGTGGCAAATCATTTTTGATGGATTGCTTTTATGAAGCAGCTCCAGTCGAAAAGAAAACCCGATTACATTTTCATGAATTCATGCGGGAAGTGCATCGCGAGTTGCAAGAGTTAAGGGGGCGAGCAGATCCTCTTGATGAGTTAGGTAAGCGAATTGCTAAGCGCTACCGATTAATTTGTTTTGATGAGTTTCATGTTAGCGATGTGGCTGATGCCATGATTTTGTACAAATTGCTTGATGCTTTATTTAAAAATCGTGTGCAATTTGTGATGACATCGAACTATCGACCTGATTTGTTGTATCCCGATGGTTTACATCGCGATCGAATCTTACCAGCGATTGCATTGCTTCAAGATAAGTTAGATATTCTGAATGTTGATGCGGGAATTGATTACCGCAAGAAAGTCATGGAGCAGGTGAAGGCTTATCACTATCCACTGAATGACGAAGTGTGGGCTCAAATGACACATACATTCGAGCAATTAGCTGAGGCGCACGATGAGCAGGACCCCACCTTGCATATAGAAAATCGAGATATTCGTGCTGTTAGGCGTGCTGGCGGTATTGTATGGTTTGATTTTCAAACCCTATGTGGTGGACCACGCTCACAGAATGATTATTTAGAAATCGCCAATTTATTTCATACAGTCATACTCTCTGATGTGCCTTACATGCCTCCAAAAATGGCAAGTGAGGCTAGGCGTTTTACCTGGTTGGTGGATGTTTTCTATGACCATAAAGTGAAATTGATTATTTCAGCGGAAGTGGAAGCGGATCAGCTTTATACCGAAGGGCAGATGGCAAATGAATTCCATCGAACAGTCTCTCGAATTATCGAGATGCAATCCAAAGAATATCTGGAAGCACCTCGACGAATTGTGGATACTTCCTTAACCTAAAAACGCTTTGATCCCGATTGAAATCATGATTGGGTACATCGAAAAAACGGTCCATTTTAAAAACTTCATGTCGGCAGATAGTTTGCCGATATC
>CAYFKO010000072.1:0-8092 GCA_964343765.1 uncultured Polynucleobacter sp.
CGAGTTCGCAATGAGATGGGGTTAACTAATGTTGAAATTATGATTCCGTTTGTTAGAACGGTTAATCAAGCTGCCAAAGTTATCGATTTGCTTGCTCAAAACGGTTTGAAACGTGGCGAAAATGGCTTGAGGGTAGTTATGATGTGTGAAGTCCCTTCAAATGCTGTACTAGCCGAACAATTCCTAGAGTATTTTGATGGTTTTTCAATTGGATCAAACGATTTAACTCAATTAACATTGGGTTTAGATAGGGACTCTGGAATGGAGCTTTTAGCAGCCGATTTTGATGAGCGTGATCCTGCGATTGAATTTTTGATCGCAAGAGCGATTGAGGCATGCCGTGCGAAGGGCAAATACGTTGGTATTTGTGGTCAGGGGCCTTCTGATCACCCAGATTTTGCTAAGTGGTTAATGGATAAAGGGATTGCATCTATATCACTCAATCCAGATAGTGTAGTGAGCACTTGGGAAATGTTGGCGAAAAACTAATAATGCACATAGCTCGACTAAAGCCCCTTACCATCCTAATGGTGTGGGGCTTTTTGTTTATTTATACATATGTATTTGCAGAAGAGCAAGTGAGCTATAAGATTAGTCCAAGTCATTATTTTTTCACTGATGGTGGTTCTGGTAATGATTTAAATCTTCGCGCAATTACAAAAGATTCTAACTATTGGGTAGGCTATTACACTCAGTCACAAGATGGTTTTAGTCAATTAAGAGTTGGCTTTGATCATCGCCATCAAGTTTTAAAAGAGCAGCCTATTTTCCTTTTGCCGTCATTGCAAAGTGCATCTGGAGGTTTTTGGGGTGGAAGTATTGGTGTTGAGTATGGGGAGCCGTGGTTTATTTCTTTAAGTTTAGGGCGAACAAATTTAGCAACATATTGGAATTTAAATTTTGACCCCAATGATTCCTACACATTAAACGCAGGTAAGAGATTTTCAGATTCAGAATTGATTATGTTGAGTCATGTGCATGACAATCGACAAAATCCTGATCAAAGTCATACACATTTAATTTGGAAAGGTAAGCTGCCCAATGCTCATCATATGACTTTTGATTTGCTATATAAGCAAGGGATTATAGAAGGAAATTTTATTAGAAAATATGGTGTTAGTATGGAATATGATTGGTGGCATGGATTTCTTAAAGTGGCATATGATCCAGATGTGAACTTCACTTCATCGGATCTTTATCGAGTTACCTTAGGACTTCGATTTTGATAATTAATAATGGTAAATAAAATATTATTCTTAATTCGTTATAGGCCTAGGCTTTTTTTAGCCATGCTTTTGGCTTGTCTATTTTTATCATTTTCACAAAAAAGCGTTGGTGGGGGCGGTTATGCACACCTGCTATTAGCTTGGAATATTTTTGCCTTTTCGTATTTGGCACTTGCACTTCAAATGATAATATTCAGTGATTTTGAGAAAATTAAGATTCGTGCAGTTGTTCAGTCTGAAAGTAATATTGTGACAATGATGCTTGTTATTGTTGCGGTTTTAACGTGCATTGGATCAATCATTTTAGAGTTAAGCTATGTTCGTGAATTAGGGGCTCAGGAGAAGCTATCTCATTTAATTTTGCCTGCTTTAACTATTTTGAGCTCATGGTTTTTTACTCATTTGATGTTTGGCTTGCAATATGCACATGATTTTTATAAAAATCAATCGTTACGATTAGATCCGGGCTTGTTATTTCCGGGTAATGAAAGCCCTGATTATTGGGATTTTATTTATGCAGCATTTATCATTGGGACATCTGCGCAGACGGCGGATGTAAGTTTTACTACTCGACATTCAAGGCGTGTCGCACTTATTCATAGTGTGACTTCATTCTTTTTCAACACTACCATTCTTGCCTTAACTATTAATATTGCAGCAAGTGTCATTTAGAAACAATCGGAATTGGATTGATTTTCTTGGGTTTAGAGATAATTGATAGCATAGTTTGCTCGGCATCCCAAATTGGTTCCTCAATTTCCATAAATACTTGCTTGAGTTTTTCTCCCCAAAGTTGATGAATCATTTCAAAATAAGGATTTGCTTCATCTATGGTTACAAGTTTTTCTGCGTGGAATGAATTTTTTCTGTAGACAAAAAGATCAAGAGGTAGTCCAACAGAGATGTTGCTTTTTAAAGTTGAATCCATTGAGATCAAAGCACATTTTGTAGCTAAATTTAATGGTGTTTGAAAATTAACGACGCGGTCAAGTATTGGTTTGCCATATTTAGCTTCACCAATTTGTAGGTAACATGTTTCTTGGGTTGTTTCTATAAAATTACCTGCAGCATAAATGTTGAATAAACGAGGTAATTCACCTTTAATTTGCCCACCAAAAATTAGGTTGCAATTAAATTCTATCCCGGCATTTTCTAAAGCCTCTTGATCGCGAGATTTAACTAAACGAATTGCTTCACCGACTACCGTTGCGGCCTCATAGGTGTTGCGAGCATTCCATAGATTAATCCCATTAAACTTCTGACCTTGACTGATGATTTCCTTAACTGCTTGAGTGATTGCGAGATTGCCTGCGGATAGTAAAGTAAAAACACGTTCACCTTCTCTTTGAAAGATTGACATTTTTCTAAAGGTGCCGATTTGATCAACTCCTGCATTGGTTCGAGTGTCAGATAAAAATACTAATCCTTCATCTAGGCATAGCGCTACGCAATACGTCATACTTATTTAACCTCTTGAATCATAATTCGTGTTTGTAATTCCTCAGCTCCTCCGCCAGATCGAAAGCCTTTAATGGGTGCTGCGGAAGCATAATCTCTGCCGGTAGCAAGTCGAACATGCTTTTCGTCTGTCGTGGAGAAGTGAGTAACATCGATACTAACCCATTTTCCTTTGGATATATCTAGACATACATCAACCCATGCATGACTTGCTAAATTAGGAAGTTCTGGTACATGAAGATAACCGCTCACATAACGAGCTGGTATATTCGCATGTCTGCATAGGCCAATCATTATGTGAGCATAATCTTGGCAAACTCCAGCACCTAATTCAAATGATTTTTGGGCGGGTGTGGCAAAGGTTGTGGCACCAGGTTTATATTCAATTTTTTCTCGGATGACTCCAGATAGAGCAAGCAAGGACTCCATGGAGTTATCTTTAGGTAAATCTTTTTTAAAAAAATCTACCATTTGATTTGAGGGTAAGGTTAAATCAGTTTGTTGAAGAAGGTAGTAAGGAGATACTGCATTTTGCGCATCAACAAATTCATTGCTACCCGTTGTTTTGATTTCTCCTTCTGCTTCAATAATCATGTCTGAGTAATTGCTTTCCATCACGAACGTATGACATTGATTTTCAAATGCATCTATTGACGCATTTAGTGTAGATGGCGCGTAGATTTTCCACTTTAGAACTTCCTGAGCATTGCTTGAATTAGGGATTAGGCGAAGCTCTTGAATGGAGTGATGAACGGATTGTTCGTAATGATATTCGGTGCGGTGATAAATCTTTAAATGCATGGTTTTCCTAATTTAGGCAACAGCTAAAGGAATGAGGTAAGTAGAGCTGAACTCATCGGCAATGTGATTAATTTTTTCAAGAAAACGTTTGATGAATAGATCTAGACCTTCAGCGAAGATTTCATCTACATTCGAATATTCAAGATCTGCTTTAAGCTTTCCAATTAATCGTTCGATTTCTTTCGATTTTGTATTTTTAACTTCAGCCAAAAGCAAAAGTAATGAGTTTATGCAGCTAATTAGAGAGCGAGGCATCCGATTATTGAATATCAAGAGGTCTGCGATTTTTTCAGGGGTAATCTGATCAGAATATGTTTGACGGTAAATTTCATAGGCAGAAACTGACCTTAGAAGCGATGCCCAGTGGTAAAAATCAAAAAAGTCACCATCTACACCGTCATTTATGGTTAATTTCTTTGATTTCTTTTGTGATGAATGTGCGGAGTATTTGTTCTCAAGAATTCGAGCGGTGTTATCAGCTCTTTCTAGATAGGTTCCAATGCGCATGAAATAAAACGATTCATTTTTTAGCATGGTTCCATTTACTACACCATGGAATAGGTGGGAGCGATATTTAACCCACTCAAGAAGGTGGCTTGGATCTGATTGAACTCGCTCATCTATATAGTCATTGAGTTTTAACCAAGTAGAGTTTTGAGTCTCCCAAACCTCTGAAGTGATTTTTCCTCGGATTGTCCTAGCATTTTCACGTGCTCCACGTAAGCAAGAGACAATGCTGGAAGGATTTCCAAAATCGGTGATCATGAAATCCAAAATATTCTCACGTGTCATCTCATTAAAGCGACTTTCAAATAGAGTTTCCAAATGAGAAATACTCAGAAGTTTTCTCCAGCTTTGTTCGAGAAATTCTTTTGGTTGAGGGAGTAAGGAAGTTTGATAGGTTACATCAAGCATGCGAGCTGTATTTTCAGCACGTTCTGTATATCTAGCCATCCAATAGAGACAATCAGCAGTTCGACTTAACATTTTTTACCTTTAATCTTCTAAGACCCAAGTGTCTTTAGTGCCGCCACCTTGCGAGGAATTAACTACGAGAGAACCTTCTTTTAGAGCAACTCGAGTTAACCCACCAGGAACCATCTTGATAGTTTTCCCTGAGAGAACAAATGGTCTTAAATCGATGTGTCGAGGAGCAATACCTGATTCAACGTAAGTTGGACAAGTAGAAAGGGCTAGAGTGGGTTGGGCTATGTATTTGTCAGGATTATTGATTAGATTTGATCGAAATTTTTCTATCTCGGCTTTGGTTGAGGCTGGGCCAACCAGCATGCCGTATCCACCTGCTCCATGGGTTTCTTTAACAACCAGATCCTTCAGGTTAGCAAGCGTGTAATCTAGATCTTCCTTCTTTCGACATTGAAATGTTGGAACGTTATTGAGTATTGGTTTTTCTCCTAAGTAGAAATTAATCATTTCTGGCACATATGGGTAAATGGATTTATCGTCTGCAATCCCAGTCCCAATTGCATTGGCTAAGGTAACGTTGCCTGCTCGATAAGCAGATAGAAGTCCGGCTACTCCAAGGCTAGAATCTGAACGAAGCGATAGAGGGTCAAGGAAATCATCATCGATGCGACGGTAAATGACATCGACTCTTTGTGGTCCTTGAGTGGTTCTCATAAAGACTTGCTCGTTTTTAACGAACATGTCTTTGCCTTCTACCAGTTCTACTCCCATTTGTTGCGCAAGGTAAGTATGCTCAAAATACGCAGAGTTATACATTCCCGGGGTCATCACAACGACATTCGGTTTTTTGACATCTACTGGAGATACAGTTTTAAGACACTCCAATAGAAGATCGGGGTAGTGCTCAACAGGAGCAATTCGATATTTTTCAAATAAGTCAGGAAATAGCCGCATCATCATTTTGCGGTCTTCAACCATATAAGATACGCCTGAGGGAACGCGAAGATTATCTTCAAGTACGTAAAACTCACCCTCGCCAGCGCGAACTATATCGATCCCAGCGATTTGTGCGTATATATCTCTTGGAACATCGACATAACGCATTTCAGGTCTGTATTGAGCATTATTGAAAAGTTGCTCTGGGGGTATTAATCCCGCTTTCACGATATTTTGATCGTGATAAACATCATGAATAAAACTATTCAGCGCTTTAACGCGTTGCCGTAATCCCTTTTCTAAAGTTTTCCATTCGTAAGCAGAAAAAATTCGAGGGATTTGATCAAAGGGTATAGTTCTCTCTGCACCTTGATCATCTCCATAAACAGCGAACGTGATACCAACGCGTCTAAAAATAATATCTGCCTCATCACGTTTAATTTGCATTAATGAGGAGTTTTGTTTGCCAAGCCAATCGTTAAAGAGTTTGTAGTGATCTCTAGGCTTGCCGGTGGCATCAAACATTTCGTCGTAGGGTTTTTTCATACATTCAGGTTAACCCTTACTCCAAGCTGAATCCTATATGAATCAGCCAATCCTAGTGCATTATGCACTACTTTGGTGCATTTTTACTCAAAACTACCTCTAGCTAAGCGAGCTTTTTCTCGCTGCCAATCACGCTCTTTAGCAGACTCTCGTTTATCGTGCAGTTTTTTACCCTTAGCCAGGCCGATATCGCATTTAACCCGACCTTTCGAATAATGAAGGTTAAGGGGGACTAATGTGTACCCACGTTGCTCTGTTTTGCCAATGAGTTTTTTAATCTCGTCGGCATTCAATAAGAGTTTTCTGGTTCTAACAGGATCTGGGTTGATATGGGTAGAAGCCGTTGGCAAGGGACTAATATGGCTACCAATTAAAAATAATTCAGCATTTCTGACGATGACGTAGGCTTCTTTAATGTTTGCACGGCCTGCACGAATAGCCTTAACCTCCCAGCCCTCAAGGACAAGGCCAGCTTCATAACGCTCTTCAATGAAGTAATCGAATAGGGCTTTTTTATTATCAATAATGCTCATGGATAAGGCGGGTGCAAATTCTTTATTTAATTATTAGAAGCCAATTTTAATGGCTTGGTTGCTAAAATAGCGATGCATGGGGAGATTATGGCAGACGTATTAAAGACCGTACTAATAGGACAGTCAGCAGAAAGGATGTTTGACTTGGTTACTGATGTTGAAAAGTATCCAGAATTTCTTCCTTGGTGTGGAGGGGTCGAAATCTTTCGTTCTGAGCCAGGCTTAATGGAGGCCAAAATCTATATCAAATTTAAAGGGGTAGAGCAGTTCTTCCACACACTAAATTCACAAGAACGACCAAATTTCATCGATATGGTCTTTGTAGATGGACCATTTAAGAAGTTTCATGGGCGTTGGGAATTTAAGGCTCTTCGAGATGATGCTTGCAAAATTGAATTTCGCTTAAGTTATGAATTTTCAAATTTTTTGATGGAAAAGCTAATTGGACCGGTTTTTGGCATGATTGCATCAACTTTCGTAAATGGCTTTGTCAAAAGAGCAGAAGTTATCTATGGTGAATGATTTGAGTCAAACTAGCGCGATTCACATCCAAATTTGTGACGCCCGAGTATCACCGCCAATAATTATGGAATGCAAAGTCAAGCCTGGTGCTGAGGGGGTTTTTAGCGTTGGAGAAGCGCTAATTCAGGCTGGATTTGCAAGTTCAGAGAATGATCCAAAGCTTTCACACAAGGGGGCTTTTGGGGTTTTTGGCATTAGGCAGACCTGGGATTCCCCTTTATACGAAGGGGATCGCATAGAACTTTATGCACCGCTCGTTGTTGATCCTAAGCAGGCGCGTCGAAAAAAAGCAAATCAGCGAAAAGATGCACGATTACAAGCTAAAGCACGCCTAAAAGCTATTGAAAGAGCCTCTCGATAAGGCGTTTAGGCGACCTGTTCATGAAGGCTTTATAATTGCTTTTTGTGTCAAGGAATTCTTATGCGACTCATTCAAAAAGCACTTACTTTTGACGATGTGCTCTTAGTCCCGGCCTATTCATCGGTATTGCCACGCGATACAAAACTGGGCACGCAACTAACACGTAATATCTCCTTAAATATTCCACTAGTCTCTGCTGCAATGGATACGGTAACAGAGGGGCGTTTAGCTATTGCAATGGCTTCAGAAGGGGGGATTGGGATAGTTCATAAAAACCTTAAGCCAGCTGAACAAGCCAGGGAGGTTGCTAAGGTTAAACGATATGAATCTGGCGTTCTTAGGGATCCGATAACGATTGATCCAAATATGACAGTACGTCAGGTAATCGAGTTATCTCGTGAACATGGTTTTTCAGGGTTTCCTGTTTTACAAGGAAAGACAGTAGTTGGGATTATTACCAATCGTGATTTACGATTTGAAGAGGATCTTGATGCGCCGGTAAGTCAGAAAATGACAGCTCGTGAAAGACTCGTTACCGTCAAGGAAGGTGCTTCTCTAGATGAAGCCAAACGTTTGATGAACAAACATCGTTTAGAACGAGTTTTGGTTGTCAATGATGGTTTTGAACTTAAGGGCTTGGTGACTGTTAAAGACATTATGAAAGCCACGGAACATCCTAATGCTGCAAAAGACTCTCATGGACGTTTAAGGGTTGGTGCAGCGATTGGGGTTGGTCCAGATAACGACGAGCGTGCTGAATTATTAGTTAAAGCAGGCGTTGA
>CAYFKO010000073.1:0-8020 GCA_964343765.1 uncultured Polynucleobacter sp.
GGTTCATTTGAAGATATCGGTAACAAAATCTACGCACAACAACAAGCTGTAGCTAAAGTTGTTCGTGAAGCTGGTGAAGAAGCTGCTGAACTCGCAGAAGTAGGCGTAGAGCAATTCCAAGCTGGTTTGAAAGATTGGGTTAACGCTGTTGCTGCAAATGCACCAGCTGGTTCAGACGCTTTCGTTTCAGCATTGAAAACGTCAGTTGAAACAACATTGCAAGGTATTGGTCAATTCCAAGCTGCTGCTAAAGAAGCTGCAGCAACTGCTGAGCAAACTGCTGAAGAAGCTGTTAAAGCATTCAAAGGCCAAGTTGCTACAGTTAAGAAGGCAGCAACTGTTGCTAAACCAGCAGCACGTGCTACACGTAAAACAGCATCACGCCGTAAGTAATTTTTAATTACATCGGTAGTAAAAAACCTCGCTTCATGCGAGGTTTTTTTATTGCCTATTTAACTAAGCACGAAGCACTCAGTGCCAAGTAGCTTCTTTATTCGTCATCTGACTCAAGTAACAAATTATTATCCAATTTTTTATTAGGCTTCACGCCGAGTTCACGAACCCGCTCAGCGCTACGAATTAAATTACCTTTGCCGGAGGTGAGTTTCTTATGCGCATCCTCATAGCTTTCTTGGGTTTGCTTAATCCGTTGGCCCACTTTTTCAAGGTCATCCACAAAGCCAACAAATTTATCGTATAGCTGGCCGCATTGTTTGGCGATTTCTTGAGCATTACGATTTTGATGTTCTTGGCGCCAGAGATGAGCTACTGTGCGAACGGTAGCCAATAACGTACTTGGGCAAACTAAAACAATATTTTTGTGAAGCGCTTCTTGGAATAAGTTCGTGTTATGTCCAATCGCTGCTAAGAACGCTGGCTCCAGTGGAATAAACATTAAGACAAAGTCAATGGATCCCAAGCCATAAAGGGACTGATAGTTTTTGGCAGACAAGCCATTAATGTGTTGTTTAATTGACTGGACGTGAGCAGCGAGTTCCCGCTCTTTTTGTGATTCATCGTCAGTTTGAACGTAACGTGTATAAGCCGTAATGGACACTTTACTATCAACGACTACGTGTCTATTTTCTGGTAAATGAATCACGACGTCTGGTTGAAGTCTTGAACCATCCTCACTTGTTTGAGAATCTTGAACATCGTATTCATGGCCTTTACGTAAGCCAGAATGTTCCAAAATGGTTTCAAGAACCATTTCTCCCCAATCACCTTGAGTTTTAGATTCGCCACGCAATGCCTTTGTCAGGGCTTGAGTGTCATTGCTCATTTGATTATTAAGGTTTGCTAGACGTTCAATTTCAGCTTTAAGAGCGAAACGTTCTCTAGACTCACCCATATAGACATCGTCAACTCGCTGTTTAAATTCGCCAATCTTTTCTTGGAGAGGCTTAAGTAGGGAGTCGAGGTTTTGTTGATTCTGTGCTGTAAATTTTTGAGACTTTTCTTCTAATATTTCATTCGCAAGGTTTTTAAATTGATCAGCCAGTGATTGACGTGCTTCACTGAGCGCATTTAATTTTTCACTAGCTAGTCGTTTTTCGGCTTCAAGTTCTGCCGCTAATTTGGCAGCCTCAATGCTGAGACGAGATGAGTCAGCTTGTAGTGCAGCGATCGTTGCTTTTAATGCCGAATTTTCGGCGTTAATGCGCTTCACAGATAGGCTGAAATAGATGCTGATGCCTAAAAGGGTGGCGCTAATTAAGAGCAATATCCAAGTTATAAAAGAAATTTCCATGACCTAATCGTACACCGAGAAGTGAGTCTTTCCTAAAAATAAAAAAGCGTGGCATACGCCACGCTCATAGAGTGATCTTTTAAAGCTTATTTATTGAGAATGCCTTGTAATTCGCCGGCTTCAAACATTTCCATCATGATGTCAGAGCCGCCAATAAACTCGCCATTAATATAAAGTTGTGGAATCGTTGGCCAGTTTGAGAATTCTTTGATGCCTTGACGAATTGCTTCATCAGCAAGCACATTCACGGTAAATGGCTGATCAACACCGCAAGCCTTGAGTACTTGCATGGCGCGACCAGAAAATCCGCATTGCGGAAACTGAGCAGTTCCCTTCATAAATAATACGACAGGGTGTGAAGTCACAATTTCTTTGATACGTTCTTGAGTATTCATTTCAGCGTCTTTTTAGTTTAGACCCCAATTGGGGCAATGGATCTATTTTAACGATTTTAGATTTAGCTTGCGAAGCCGTACGTAATTCGGTCTAACCCTGCGTAATCCTTGATATTTTTTACATTCATAAAGCCATGTTCCTTAAATAGGCTTTTGATGGCAGAAGCCTGATCATAGCCATGCTCAAAAGCAAGTAAGCCTCCTCTGACTAAATACTTAGGCGCATTTTCAATAATCGATTGATAAGCACTTAATCCATTAGCATGGTCAGTTAGGGCTTGGCTTGGTTCAAATCTCAAATCCCCTTGTGATAAATGAGGGTCATCAGCAGCGATGTAAGGCGGGTTACTAACGATGACATCAAAACTATCAGTGGTGGGTATTGCCTCAAACCAACTACTTTGCATGAAGGTTGCAGCTTCGTCTAAATCCAGATTTGAGCAATTCTTTTGGGCAATTGATAGTGCGTCTTCACTTATATCGAGCCCTGTGACCTTTAAGTTAATAGACCCCTTCGATTTAAAGTGGTGGGCGATTGCCAGAGCTATGGCACCACTTCCCGTTCCAAGATCCAGTAATTTCAATGGAAATTGCCCTTGAGAAATAGTCTTCAAATGCTCAATGCAAAGATCAACTAATAGTTCGGTCTCCGGCCTTGGGATTAAAACCCCAGGTGCGACTAAAAGATCAATTTCATGAAATTCGCGATGCCCGATGATGTATGCAACGGGTTCACCATTAGCCCGTCGTATTTCAAAATCTTGCCACTGGTTGACGAATGATTCAGGAAGCGTTTCGGTATCTCGGCTAATCAGTGCACTCTTAGGCCATCCCAATTTTGTTTGACAAAGATGCGATAAAAGTACTTTGGCATCAACTTTATCGATGCTAGTTTGATTGAGTAGTTCTCGAATAGTGCTCACGAAAAAATTACGAATCGCCTAAAGCAGCTAGCATTTCAGCTTGGTGCTCGGCAGATAGGGCGTTGAGTAAATCTTCTAGATCACCATCCATAATCGCATCAATTTTGTATAGGGTTAAGTTGATGCGGTGGTCCGTAATTCGACCTTGGGGAAAATTGTAAGTACGAATTCGGTCGCTACGATCCCCAGAGCCAATTAAGCTTTTTCGAGTCTGAGCCTCTTTACTCTGCTGTTCCCGTTGTTTGGCATCCATAATTCGAGATGCCAGCACTTTCATGGCTTGATCTTTGTTACGGTGCTGACTGCGGTCATCCTGACATTCGACCACAATTCCGGTGGGAATATGCGTGATACGAACAGCGGAGTCTGTTTTGTTAATGTGTTGTCCACCAGCACCAGAAGCGCGGAAGGTATCAATTCTTAGGTCACTTGGATTAATTTCAACGGCAGCAATTTCATCGGCCTCTGGCATGACCGCGACTGTACAAGCTGATGTATGAATTCGGCCTTGGGTTTCAGTTTGAGGAACGCGTTGTACTCGATGGCCGCCAGATTCAAACTTTAGGCGCGAATATGCCTTGTCTCCAACTAAGCGCATGATGACTTCTTTATACCCACCAACATCCGATTCGCTGGCACTAACGATTTCAACTTGCCAACGATTGCGTTCAGCGAAGCGAGTGTACATGCGCAGAAGGTCCCCGGCAAACAGTGCGCTTTCATCACCCCCAGTACCTGCCCGAATTTCCAGAAAGATATTCTTATCGTCATTAGGATCTTTGGGGAGTAATAATTTTTGTAAGTCGTCCTCAATTAGCTCCATTTGCTCGCGTGCTGCTTTAATTTCCTCTTCAGCAAATGCTTTAGCATCCGGGTCGGCGCGCATTTCTTCTGCGGCTTTCTCGTCATTTTCGGCATTACGATACGCAATAAATTTTTCCACAACTGGATCGATGTCAGCGTGTTCGCGCGTTAGTTTGCGATACTGATCCATGTCACGAGTGACATCTTCAGAAGACAAAAGGATATTGAGTTCAGCTAGTCGAGCCTCTAAATGCTCGAGCTTAGCTCGCATGCTTGATTTCATCTATTTTTCGAAATTATTTGAACGGAAGAGTTCGGGCAAAAGCTTAACAAGAAGATCGCGCTCACTGCCTTGAATATGTTGGAGTGCGTGAAGCGATCCATGTAAAAACTTATTGGTTAGTCCTTGGGCTAATGCATCTAAAACAACCTGAGGGTCTTCCCCTTTGGCTAAGCGTTTTTTGGCGCGCTCTAATTCAAACAAACGCATTAATTCACCACGCTGTTTTAAGTCTTGAATAAGGGGCACGGTGTCACGGGTTTGTAGCCAGTGCATGAAATGGGCAACACGAGTCTCAATGATGGCCTCTGCTTGTCCAACGGCAGCTTGGCGATGACTTAATCCTGTTTTAACAACTTCACCTAAATCATCCACAGTGTATAAGTAAACGTCATTCAATCTGCCAATTTCAGGTTCGATGTCGCGAGGAACGGCTAAATCAACCATGACTATGGGGCGATGTTTGCGAGACTTAATGGCGCTCTCAGCCATGCCTAGCCCAATGATTGGTAGAGAGCTTGCAGTACAAGAGACCACGATATCGAATTCAGCCAAGCGGCTAGGTAAATCAGATAAACGGAATGATTCGGTAGGGATACTTTGCTCGGCTAGCGCATCCGCTAATTCTTGACCGCGCTCGATGGTGCGATTGGCAACTGCAACCGATTTTGGCGCTTTTGCTGCAATGTGAGTAGCGCACAGCGTGATCATTTCCCCGGCGCCGATAAAAAGAACACGTTGCTCAGAAATTTCACCAAAGATACGCTCGGCCAATCGAACCGCAGCTGCTGCCATTGAAATCGACTGCGTACCAATTTCAGTGGTCCCTCTAACTTCTTTTGCAACCGCGAATGATTTTTGGAACAATTGATTTAAGTAAGTACCTAAAGCCCCCACTTCATCAGCAGAACGCACCGCATCTTTCATCTGGCCTAAAATTTGCGTTTCACCAAGAACCATTGAGTCAAGGCCGCTAGCCACTCGGAATGCATGGCGTACGGCTTGAGATTGAGGAAGCGCGTAAATATGAGGGTTCAGTTCATGCTCGCTAATGCCTTGCGATTTAACGAGCCAATCAAGAGATGCGTTTTTTAGAATGTTTTCAGAATCTGCATCATTGGCAGCACAATAAATTTCAGTTCGGTTACAAGTCGACAAAATAGTCGCTTCGGTAATTCCAAACGAGGTTTTATTTTCAATGTGTTTACGAAAATCATGCAATGCTGATGGCATGACTTCTGGTTCGAAGGCAACACGTTCCCTAACTGCTACTGGAGCAGTGTGATGGTTAATTCCAAGGGTTAAGAGTTGCATACCCTCGTATTATAGTTTTTTACCAAGCAATCGTCGGTTTTTTGTGGGTTGTGAGCCACTCATTGGCTTTTTTAAAATGCCCACAGCTCATCAGATCACCCGGATGAAGAAAAGGCTGGTTTGTCTTGTATACCCCCAATCCTGAGGGGTGTGACGCGCTCAAAATAAGGTGTTCTTGGGGATTGCTGATAAGTTCAAGCTTTTTTTGAGCGTAGCCACCCCAAAGCATCCAGACAAGATTGTTTTTATGTTCCGATAGTCTAGAAATAAGTTGGTTTGTGAACTGTTGCCAACCCCAGTGGACGTGAGCGTTAGCAGAGCCAATTTCAACGGTTAAGGTGGCATTTAGCAAAAGTACGCCTTGGTTAGCCCAGTGCTCTAAATTGCCATGTTTTAGTGCTGGATAACCATCAATGACAAGCGCTTTGCTGATATTGCGAAGAGAACTTGGAAATAGTCTAGATCCTGGCGCGATAGTTTCTGGGATCGAGAATGCTAAACCTTGTGCAAGGCCAGGTGAGTGGTAAGGGTCCTGTCCTAGTAGAACAACATTGACATCATCTACTGGAGTCGACCAAAGTGCTTTGAAGACATTTTCAGGTGCTGGCGCAATTTGATCGCCCAGGAGATCTCTTGCATGCCGTTCTTGGGTATCCAATTTCCAAAGAAGTTTTTGCCATTCAGCATCATTTGCTATGGGGGATAACAATGCACGCCAGTCAGGTGGTAATCGATCTAAAAGTGCAGGTGTCATTCAGTAGGATTGAGTTCGTATTGGACCCAAGGTTTGCCTTCAAATTGAATTCTTAGATTCATGAGTACATCATGTCGAGAGAAGACTAGTTTGGCTGAGCGAGAATTAAGGTTATTTAGAAGACTATCCCAACGATTAGGGGTAATGCGTTCATCATTAATCGCAATTAATAAGTCCCCAGGAGCTATGCCAGCTGCTTGAGCTTGGCCACCTTCTAAAACATGGGTTACTTTGAGCCAGCCATCAGTAGCTGATGTCCTAATTCCCAAGATACTCTTTAAGCGATCAGGTTTGGACATGGTTTTTTGTTTTACTGAAATACTATGATCATTCAATAGTTTTTCAAGTGGCAAATCGTGCGTGCCGTTAATGTATTTTCTAGAAAACTCTTCCCAGCTTGATTTAAATCCTGATCCAGTAATTGTTAAAACTGCTTTACTAAAATCATCTCCAAAGCCGCCTTCATTCAATCCAATGCCATGGTGGTTGCCAAAACCACCATGAACTTTCCAGAGTTGTCGCATCACATCATCTAATGATTTTTTATGCTTGGTAAATGTTCGTATACTTAAATCAAGTGCTAAAGCAACTAATGCGCCTTTTGCGTAGTAACTAACGACAGCATTCGGCGTATTTTCATCTGCTTGATAGTATTTGGTCCAAGCATCAAATGAGCTATCGGCTAGAGATTGTTTGAATCTCCCAGGGCCTCTTAGCACTCCATTCCAGTTGTCGAGAACTCGCTCTAGGTAACGTTCTTTTGAGATGCGTTCAGATCGAAAGAGTTGCAAGTCATCGTAGTAGCTTGTAAAGCCCTCAAATAACCACAAAAGTGTTGTGAAATTTTTACGATCCAACACGTAGGGTTGAAATGCGCTTGGTTGAATTTTTTTGACCATCCAGGCATGAAAATATTCATGGCTACAAAGCCCCAAGAAATCTTCATACGCTTTTTGGTTTGGTAAGTGCTCATTAAAACGGCTAAGGTATGGAAGGTCAGAGCGATTACACAAGAGTGCTGTTGATGAACGATGTTCTAATCCACCATATCCGTTGTTGACGGTATTGACGATAAACAGATACTCGTTGAAAGGTGCCTTCAGTGATTTTGGTTCAAAAAAGCGAATGTGTGAATCACAAATTGCTCGCAAATCTTTCTCTAAACGTTTTACATCAATTTCATTGATGTTTCCTTGGATGACCATGCGATGAGGAATGCCGTGACTATTCCATCGCACCTTTGTAAATTGTCCTAAGGCAACCGGATGATCAATTAACTCATCAAAGGAACTTGCTGTATAGGATCCAAATCCCGAAGATTTAATTTCTTTAGGTGTTAGCGTTGTTTCGACAGACCATTTTGAGGTGTTTGAACCTTTTGGTTCATGAATTACAACTTTGCAAGGTAGGTGGGCTTGACCAAGAACTTGCAAGCACAAACTACTTGGATTAAAGAAGCCACGAAATTGATCTAAGTAAGCCGTGCGCACTGAAGTATCAAACGCATAGACTTGAATGCGAATGGTTACTGGTTTTGGATGATGTGAAATCTCCCAGGTGCTTGTATTGATTTTCTTGAGAGAGATTGTTTTGCCTTTGGCAGTTGTGCCTTCAAAAGCTTGAATTGAAACAATATGTTTACTAAAGTCTCTAATCAGATAGCTGCCAGGTATCCAAGAGGGCAATTGAATACGTTGACCATCTGGATTTGGCTTATAAATCGTTAAATCAACCTCGTAATGGTGCCCTAATAAATCAAGGGGGGTAATGCGGTATTCAATCGGAGACATGGTGGATTCG
>CAYFKO010000074.1:0-7895 GCA_964343765.1 uncultured Polynucleobacter sp.
ATCACCGCTTCACGCAATTTTTCTAAGGAAATATCTGGTGAGTGTTGTGTAGATAAAACTACGGTATCAATTGAATCGGGTTTGCCATCAACATATCGCAACGTCACTTGAGACTTAGCATCAGGACGCAACCAATTTAGACGGCCATCACGGCGCAAATCGGCTTGACGCTCGACTAAACGATGTGACAAATAAATTGGCAATGGCATTAATTCAGGGGTTTCATCAACTGCATAACCGAACATCAAACCTTGGTCACCTGCACCCTGATCCAATGGATCATCTTCCGCTTTATCAACACCCTGAGCAATATCAGGACTTTGTTTGTCATAAGCAACTAATACAGCACAACCTTTGTAATCAATACCAAAGTCTGTATTGTCATAGCCAATTTCACGCAAAGTTTCACGTGCTACTTTGATGTAATCAACGTTTGCTGTTGTGGTGATTTCGCCAGCTAGTACCACTAAACCAGTGTTACAGAGAGTTTCAGCCGCGACACGAGCAGTTGGATCTTGAGCAAGGATTGCATCAAGGATTGCATCAGAGATTTGATCTGCGACTTTATCTGGATGTCCTTCAGATACAGATTCCGATGTAAAGAAATAATTACTTGCCATTGTTAGCTCCTAAAAAGTTACCGACAACACGTGCCGATCTAACAACGGCGACGCTTTAGCAGATTTTATTAATCGCCCCGCAAGTTGTCTTTAACTCAGCGATTGTTTTTCAACATAAGAATGATAGCTGAAAATCCCTTTTTTTTCAATCACCTAGCCTCATCGACCAGTCTTTAAGGCCTTATTTCTTTATCTCAATGATTTGTTTATAAATTTTGGTAATTTCGATCAAGTTATTTTGTTGCAAATCTCTTACACTTTTATTACCAACTATATAAGGAGACTTTATGACAGCCTACGTCATCACCATGGTCAACATTACTGATCCTGATAAATACAAAAAATACGCTGAACTAGCCACGATTGCCAATCAAGTGCACGGCGGAAAATTTCTTGTACGGGGAGGTAATCCAGAAGTTTTAGAAGGGCGAGAATTATTCAGCCGATACGTCGTTAATCAATTTGATACTCGTGAACAAGCACGCGCCTTCTATAACTCCGTTGAATACCAACGCGCTAAACAAGAGCGTCTAAACGCAGCTGACTTCAACATGGTGCTGGTAGATGGTTAATTATTAATTTTTTACTTTGGCTGCCGATGGAACCAACACGGCAGCCATCGCTAATAGTATGAGTATTAAAGCGCTTAAGTCATACATCGTAATTGCCTCACCCAATATTAACGAACTGCTGAACACTCCAACAACGGGGACAAGCATAACGGAAAGGCTACTCACAACGGGTGGCAACTTACGCGCAACTCGGAACCAAGCCACATAACAGAACGCAAACGTAACAACACCCCCATAGAGGATTGCTAACCACTGTAAAAGCGTTGGCATGACCCAGCGATCTGATTCAAACAAAATTGCACAAGTAACAAAAACCAACATCGCGATAACTAAAGTCCAAAAAGTAAGTGCCATGTTCGAAATCGATACAGGTGTGTTTTTCATCATGACCGTTCCAACACCCCAAGCAATCGCTGCCGCGAGCATCACCATCAAGCCAATTGGCGCACCAAGTAAAGTGGATGATTCATGTACCGCCAACAAAATGGTGGCAGATAATGCCAATACAACGCCTATAGTTCCACGCCATGTAAATTGGGCGCCATAAAATAACACGCTAGTTAGTAATGCCCATACCGGCATCGAATAGCCAATAATGGCAGCGCGGCCCGAGTTCAGTAAAAGAACACCAAAAATAAGCCCCAAATGCCACCCCACCATACTGCCTAAGCTTAATTTGAATACTTTCCATCGCTCTGTAGTTGGCACCTTAAATGAATGCCCTTCTTTGATCATCACGGCTGCAATCGAAAGAATGCCAATCACAAAAGACATACTTCTAAAGGTCAATGGCGGGTAAGACTTGACTACAAATTTCATTACCGGATAACTTAGCCCCCAAAAAAGAGTGACTAATAAAATCAATCCTAAATCTGTACGATTTATTTGGACGTTATTTAATCCACTCTTCGACATTAAAAACTCTACTTAATTGGATGCGTTAAGGAAACGATTTCTAATTCAGGTGGCCCGACACGTTGATACTGCGTCATCGTTAACGGATCATGCCCAGCGACTACATGATCACGGGTTTGCGCTAATGCATCAATCGTTTCATAGCCACGAATCATGTCTGCAACATCCGTCACAATCGGAAACGGTGAGCGATTTAAATAATTCTCCAAATAATGTGCGGCATCAGATGCGAGCACCATCCATCCGCGTGAAGTAAATACTCGAACAATCTGCAACCCTCGAGTATGTCCACCTACAAGATGAACGGATAGCCCATCTCGCAACTCATAATCACCATCATGAAAGCAAACACGCTCATCATAGTTTGCAAAAATCAAATTACTGACATCATGCGGATCATAGGCATGGCGACAAAATGGGTAACGCATTTCTTTACCTGTCGCATAAATCATTTCGCGCTCTTGTAAATGAAATTGAGTTTTTGGTAAAAGTTCAATATTGCCTGCGTGATCGTAATGGGCATGAGTAATAATCGTGTCACTAATTGAATCCGCTGGAATACCCGCTTGCTCAAGCGACTTAATTGGACAACGTAAGTACGTACGCTTTCTCTCTGCTGCGGCTTTTTGATTAAAGCCTGTATCAACCAAAATGGTTTCACCCTCTGACTGCAAATACCAAACGAAATAATCCATCTGTGCATCTGAATCATGCAAATCATGCATGATAAAAAGTTCTAAGCGCCTTCTAGCAACGGTCGCATACCTCAATGCATACACTTCCCACACTCTTGCTTTAGCCATACATACTCCTAGAAATTGGTGACACGCAAATACTCATCAAGAACTGAACTCAAGTATTCACCAAATAAGCGATTTGGATCTTCTGTCATCGGAAAATGCCCAAACCCATTAAGACGAATAAATTTTGCCCCCGGAATTTCTTGTGCAACTTTCATAGTTTCTTCAGGACTTGCGGAATAATCGTAGTCACCCGTCAACAACCATAAAGGAGTCTTTGTGGTATTGATTTTTGCAGTGTGATTTGTTGCGGCAAATTCGTCGCTATAAAACGCCAAATCACCGTCATAAACGCTTGGCGCACCTTGTGAATAAATCCAGGTTGCATAATCTTTTCGACTTCGCGGACTATAGGGACTCAATAGTGACGATACCCACGTTGCTGCCAAACGATTGCCGTGAACTTGGGGGTGATCTAAAAAGATAGAGCGGCGACCTGGAGAGCGATAAGGCGTTTCCAACAATACTCCACCAGAGAATAATTCGGAATGATTAGCCAATAGACCAAGTGATATAGCCGAGCCCATTGAGCACCCGATCAACAAAACAGATTCTAAGTTAAGCGCATGAATCAAGTCAGTAACCCATTTCATGTATTGCGCTTCTGTTAACAACCAATCCCAATTTTCTTGATTTGCTGGCAATGGTGATCTGCCATGCCCCGGTAGATCAAATGCCAGAAGATTGAACTTCGTTTGCAAATTGGCATTTGTCATTAATCCATGCCACTGCCTTGAATCTGAACCAGCCGTATGAAGCATTAATACTGGACGACCTAAAGGATTGCCAGATCGCTCACAATAAACCCATTGCTGATTGCCAATATCGACATACTGACCTTTCAACAAAGACAAATTATCAAACTCTTTTGAGAGATTAACCTCGCCAGGATTTAATTCTGCACGCACGTCTTCAAACAACTTCTCCAGAAATGGTAAAGCTTGTAGATAGCTGATCTCTTTGCCTTCAACCGAAAATTCTGGGCACAGTCTTCGAAGTGCACCTAACGAATGCTTACCGACGGGAGGCTTTGCAGAAAAAATTTCCGACCAAACTGAAGTACTTGCTTTGAGCTTGACAGTCTGTGCAGCATATTCACCAATCGTTGAGAATGATTTGCCTTCTGCTAAGAGCTCAATTTGACAATTAAGCTTGTCTAACTGTCTCTTCAGATGAGACTTGGCACTGTTGTTTCGCAGTGCCTGCTCAATCCGTTTAAGCAGTTCGCTCATACTTCACCTACTTTTAACGTACTGATATACCGCTGTGTGGTCTGCTTTTTCAGGCAATGCCTTTTCTGCTGCCTGACAAACACTGACGCAACGCTCTGCCAAATCAGGTTTAATTCCGACAGAGTTCATAAAGTTCAACGCTGTCTCAACATCTTTGCGCATCAAGGCTAACGAAAATCCTGAATTGAATTTTTCGTTCAGCATAAATTGCTCGACCTTGTTTTCAGTACTGTTATTTCGACCGGTGGATGCATTAAATACTTGATTCACCAAACTTGGATCAATACCAAATTTATTGGCCGCAACCAAGGCCTCCGATGCAGCAATTAAACCAGCAGCTGATACGTAATTATTGATCGCTTTAACAGCATGACCAGCACCAGCTGATCCCACATGAATTAATGCTTTACCCAAAGCCTGTAGGATAGGTTGTACTTTATCAACGGCTGCTTTTTCTCCGCCAATCATGATTGACAGAGTCGCATCTATTGCTTTTTTAACGCCTCCCGAGACTGGAGCATCCACAAAGTGTAGATTATCGGACTTTAACTTCTCAGCATTGAGCTTACTATCCATTGGATTAGAAGAACTCATATCTAAGATGGTTGATCCAGCTTTCATTTTTTTAGCGAAGCCTTGATCCCACAACAAACCATTAACAACTTTGCTATCAGGCAACATCAATATAACCACGTCAACCTGATCGGCAAGAGCTAAAGCACTATCCACGAAGCTGAAATGTTGAACATTTGGTAAGCCTGATACATCAGGCTTTCTGAGATCGTTGCCAATTACTTCAAATCCGCTTTTCAAAAGATTTGAAACCATGGGCAAACCCATTTGCCCAAGTCCAACAAAACCAATTTTTTGGGGCATCTCAAATCCCCATTTCTTTAAATACTTCTTTCGCAATTCTGAAACTATCAATTGCTGCCGGCACGCCGCAATAAATAGCTGCTTGCAAGAACACTTCTTTAATTTCGTCTTTTGTTAGACCGTTATTAATAGCACCACGAACATGTAACTTAATTTCATGTGGTCGATTAAGCGCTGTCAACATTGCAAGGTTTAAGAAACTACGCGTCTTACGATCAAGGCCTGGGCGATTCCAAATTTCACCCCAGCAGTATGACGTTACCAACTCTTGCATTGGCATGTTGAAATCGTCGGCATTCTTAATCGAGTTATCAACATATTCGGCGCCCAAAACTTCACGTCTTACTTTTAAGCCTTTATCAAAATTCTCTTTACTCATTTTTTTCTCCTCTTAGGTGGTTTATCTTCGTTTTCTGTTTTATCAAATGCCGACAATGCAAATCGCTCCATCTCTCGAACATGCTTCTCTGCCGCGCGCCGAGCCTGAATCGGGTCCTTCTTTTTAATGCAATTAAATAATTCCTCTACCTCTTCGAGTGCGTGCTCTAAGCGCTCTGGCTGATCAACAGAAGTGTTCCTTAAAAGACTTCCGCGGCGCAATAACGCAAAGTGTGTCTCCGCTAATAATTTGTTATCTATGCCATTTAACAATATTTCGTAAAAATGTGCCTTTGCTTTAACAAGTTTTTGCTGATTCTTTGAACTGGCTTCATTCAGCATAGCCCTTACAGTCTCACCCAGCTCATTTATTTGCTTATCCGTTGCTAAGCGTGCAAATTCATGTGCCGCAAAACCCTCAATCAAACACCTAAACGATAAAAGCTCTTCGGCTTCTTTTTTGGTGATGGTTGATACCATCGGACCTTTATAAGGCGTTATTTCTATTAACTTTTCTGCTTCTAGCGTTCGTAAGGCTTCCCTTAATGACGCACGACTAACCTTAAGCAACTCACATAACTCTCGCTCAATTAAACGATCCCCAGACTGATATTCGCCGGTAATAATGGCCTGCCTCAGGTATCGCTCCACTTCAAAGCGAAGCGTGGTCGGTTTGATTAAGTCTCTCATTGTTATATTTATTTATAGGTATTTCTATTAATTGCTAAACATACTATATTGTCTAACAATCAGTCAATGTTCTTGACACGGTATATTCCCCAACCCCATAATCAAAAAAAACAATTCCAATAATGGAGACAGCTATGAATCGCCACCCTAACTTTGTGCCGCATGGGGTTATCCCCGCTGTAATATTGCCTTTCTTTGACGATTTTTCAATTGATGAGGCATCATTTAGATCACACTTACGTGATGTTACAAGTGCAAAGGGATTATCGGCAGTTACCATCAATGCCCATTCAACCGAAGTGGCTTCTTGCACATTTGAAGAACAGCGTCGCGTTCTCGAAATTACACAAGATGAGATTGGGGATAAATACCCAATTGTTAATGGCGTTTACGCCGAAGGAAGTTTAGAAGCTGCAAAGATTGCCAAAATGGCTGCTGACGGTGGCGCGGCAGCGCTCTTGGTATTTCCTCCAGGGCCTTTAACCTTGGGGCAACGACCTGAGATGGTGATTGATCACTACAAGCGTATTGCGGATGCCAGTGGACTTCCAATCATTGCATTCCAATATGCTCAAAGCTCGCCTCAAAGCTATCCTTTGGATACATTGATTCAACTATGTGACCAAGTTCCTCAAGTTCGCGCAATTAAAGATTGGATTTCGAATCCCGCCATTCACAACACACACATCCAAATTCTTCAATCGCGCAAGAATCCTGTTAACGTTCTCACAACCCATAGTGCGTGGCTTTATAGCTCACTCGTGTTAGGTTGCAATGGACTGCTCTCTGGCAGCGGCTCTGTTATTGCAGCATGGCAAGCCGAACTTTTTGCCGCCATTAATGCCAACGACTTAGTTAAAGCGAGAGAACTCCACAAGAAAATTACGTTTACTGCCGATGTCTTTTATGCAAGCCCTTGGGTAGATATGCACAACCGCATGAAGGAAGCACTTGTTTTAATGGGCAAGATTCCAAGAGCTGTAGTGCGCCCTCCACTCATGAAAATTTCGGAAGCTGAGCGCGCGAAAATTAAACAAGCGATTATCAATGCTGGCTTACTTAATGCTTAGGCAGCATCATGACCCAAGTCAAGCTTCCCTTAGCAGATAAGCGCGCTAGGCTTAATGCTCTAAATGGCATTAAGGTACTAGATCTAAGCACATCTATTGCTGGGCCATACGGCTGTCAACTCCTTGCGGATTTTGGTGCAGAGGTTGTCAAGATTGAAAAACCCAATGGTGGAGATGACTCTCGAGCATGGGGCCCTCCTTTCTTAGATGACCAATCTCTTTGGTACCTGAGTGTTAACCGCAACAAATCGAGTGTTGTGATTGATATGACAAGTGAACAAGGTCAGGCCTTGTTACATCGTCTTGCTAAAGAGGCAGACATCTTAGTAACTAACTTCCTACCTAGGCTACAGACCAAACTTAAGGTCGACTACGAAACACTTAAAAAAGTAAATCCTAAGCTTATCCATATGTCCTTGACTGGATTTGGTTTAGAAGGCGAACGAAGTTCATTTCCTTGCTATGACTTAATCGCAGAGGGATATAGCGGCGTAATGGATATGACGGGCGAGACTGACCAAGAACCGCAAAAAGTAGGAACGCCAGCGGCCGATTTATTAGCTGGCATGGACTTAGCACTTGCAGCAATGGCTGCCGTCATACAACGTCATCAAGATGGTAAAGGTCATTCAGTAGATATCGCCATGATTGATAGCATGACACGCTTTATGGGGCCTCGCCTTTCCTCTTATTTAGGATCCGGAATTTTGCCAAGGCGCGATGGTGCAAAGGATAGCGTCAT
>CAYFKO010000075.1:0-7679 GCA_964343765.1 uncultured Polynucleobacter sp.
GCCACTCTTCGTTACTAAGTCCATCTTCACGTCGCACGCTTTAGGCAAGGTCATACTCTTTTCGCTTGAATAGAAGTCACCGCCATGCATATGAGATACGTGCGAACGTGATGCCTGACTCCACTTACCCATCGAGTGTGGATTTTTACGAGCGTAGTTTTTAACCGCTGCTGGTGCACGACGATCCGAGTTACCTTCACGCAATACTGGGTTAACTGCACTACCTAAACAACGGTTATAACGCGCACGGATTTCTTTTTCAGCATCCGTTTGTGGATTCTCTGGAAAATCAGGGATTTTGTACCCCTTCGATTGCAACTCTTTAATTGCCGCAGTCAACTGAGGAATGGATGCACTGATATTTGGCAATTTAATAATATTTGCTTCTGGCTTTAAGGTGAGTTTGCCAAGTTCAGCTAAATTGTTTGGAACGCGCTGGCTTTCTTCTAAATAATCTGGAAACTCAGCCAAAATACGAGCTGCCACAGAAATGTCGCTTTTAGCGATTTCGATACCCGCCGGGTCTGCAAATGTACGAATAACTGGCAAAAATGCGCACGTCGCCAAGAGCGGAGCTTCATCAGTTAAGGTGTAAATGATTTTAGTTTTATCTGCAGCCATGGATATTTCCTCTGTATTCTTAAATAGTTACGTGAATCCGATGCGACATTTCTGAAGCGGTTTTTGCTCAGCAAAAAACCCTCATTCAGAGAGTGTTTATTTTAAAGCATTGCCCCTTGGATTCATAGAATTTGCTAGTCTAATGGGTAAATATGATTAGGAATCAATTTCTTGGGATAAACCCGAGTTAAATTGACTACTTTCACTTATTATTTGAAGCAAATCGGCAAATATAAGGAGCAATCATGCCAGGCTTACTTCCCAATGTGGATCCCGATGGGTTACTTGAGTTTTCGGTGGTTTATACCGATCGCTCTCTTAATCACATGTCCGCTGAATTTGTACGCGTCATGCAAGACATCTCAAGCGTTCTCAAAAAGGCATACAACGCGAGTTCAGTCGCCATTGTTCCAGGTAGTGGCACGTTCGGAATGGAAGCGGTTGCTAGACAATTTGCCAATCAACAAAAATGTTTAATTATTCGTAACGGTTGGTTTAGCTTTCGTTGGACACAAATTTTTGAATCTGGCAATATCACTCCAGATTTAACCGTTCTTAAAGCTAGAAAAATTTCTGAGGGTAGCCAAGGTCAATTTGCGCCCGCCCCCATCGAGGAAGTCGTCGCCACAATCCTCAAAGAAAAACCGGCGGTCGTATTTGCTCCTCATGTAGAGACATCGGCTGGAATGATTCTTCCTGACGGCTATTTAAGTGAAATTGGTAAAGCAGTTCGCTCGGTAGGCGGCCTCTTTGTATTGGATTGCATTGCCTCAGGCGCTGCCTGGGTCGATATGCAACGCTGCCAAGTGGATGTATTAATCACAGCTCCTCAAAAAGGCTGGACTAGTACACCGTGCTGCGCACTCATTGCAATGAATGATCGTGCACGTCAACGCATTGATGAAACCACTAGCTCAAGTTACTCGATGGACTTGAAAAAATGGCTGCAAATCGTTGAAGCGTATGAACAAGGTAATTATGTTTACCATACGACCATGCCAACCGATGCTCTGAAGATCCTGCGTAATGTCATGCTCGAAACACAAACCATCGGCTTTGACAAACTCAAGAAAAATCAAGAAGAGCTCGGCAATAAAATTCGAGCCCTATTAGAGAGCCGAGGCTTCTTATCGGTCGCGGCTAATGGCTTTAAAGCACCCGGCGTTGTTGTGAGCTACACAAGTGATAGCGATATTCAATCTGGGAAGAAATTTAAAGACATTGGGCTTCAAACAGCTGCCGGTGTTCCATTGCAATGCGATGAAGGTCCAGACTTTAAAACCTTCCGAATTGGCTTATTTGGCTTAGAGAAATTACAAAACGTTGATCGCACGGTTTCGCATATTGAAGATGCACTCAACAAAATCGCTTAACTAGCTTTTTTGAAATTTTCCGCACAACGCTGACAAATACAGCCCTGACGAACTTCTTCTGGAAGTTTATTCAGGGCTACGTTTAAGCGCTGTAAATCAAGCTTCTCTTGACTACACCAACATGCGTTGATGTCGCCACCTTGACTGGGCTGACAACACTGATTTTCAGCTCCACACAAAGGGCATATCACTTGCATTAATGCGCCTTTAAGCCACTCATGATTTTACGAGCCATACTCCATCGATGAACTTCACTTGGACCATCGTAAATTCTGAAGGCACGCATATCTTTAAATATACGCATCACGATCGTCTCGCCAGTGACACCCTGACCTCCCAAAATTTGCACTGAACGATCGACTACTCGCCACTGCGCTTCCGAACAAATCGTTTTCGCACGACTAGACTCATAATTTCCACTATGTCCTTGATCAAGGACCCACGCCGTATGCCAAACGTGCAATCGAGCAGTTTGTAAATCCATATCATTGTCAGCCAACATATAGCCCACTCCCTCATGCGCACCTAAGGGTTGACCGAATGCCTGTCTTGTTCTCGCATAGTCAGTTGCTACATCATGCGCACGTCTAGCCTGACCCAACCAACGCATACAGTGGGTTAATCGTGCAGGAGCCAAGCGAACTTGGGCATATCTAAAGCCTTTACCTAATTCACCTAGAACATCATTTTCAGAAACACGGAGGTTTTTGAATGTCACAACACCATGCCCGCCAGTGAAACAACTATCCAATGCATCCATCTGGCGCACCACTTCAATTTCAGGACGATTCATGTCGGACAGGAACATCGTGGCGGTGCCATCTTCTAGCTTAGCCATAATGATGACAAAGGATGCGCCTGTCGCTCCAGTAATAAACCACTTAGTCCCATTAATAATGTAATCGCCGCCATCCTTCACCGCGGTGGTAGCCAACATTGATGGATCCGCTCCTGCTCCAGGAGCAGGCTCGGTCATTGCAAAACATGAACGAATCTTTCCTTCGACTAAAGGTCTTAGCCAACGTTCTTTTTGCGCCTCATTTGCGACAACCTCTAATAAATGAATATTACCTTCGTCTGGTGCATGAATATTCATCGCCGTTGGACCAAGCGTGGAATACCCAGCCTCTTCAAACACAATGGCTTTTTGCATATGAGTAAGCCCCATACCCCCCATCTCTTTTGAAGCATGCGGTGTTAAAAGCCCCCATTTTTTTGCCTTAGCAACGAGTTCATTTCGAAGTTCTTCGGTAGGGCCATGATCCGTAATACGAGAATCCTTCTCCATCGGAATGATTTCTTGCGCGATGAAATCGCGAGTCTTTGCTTGAAGCTCCAACAATTCGGCTGATAAAGAAAAATCCATTACACAACTCCTAAAGTCAATCCATACAATCTAAAAATGATTATGCACTAGCGTCTTTAATCATGTTTTTAGCAATGACTAATTGCTGAATTTGCGTGGTTCCTTCGTAGAGTCGGAAGATGCGAACATCACGATAAAAACGCTCGATGCCGTACTCAGCCAAATAACCAGCACCCCCAAATATTTGAACCGCACGATCGGCTACGCGTCCACACATTTCTGAGGCAAACATCTTGCAACAAGAAGCTTCCGTCGACACTGACTTACCTTCATCACGTTGGCGGGCCGCATCTAAAACCATACACTTAGCTGCATAAATTTCAGCCTTACTATCGGCAAGCATCGCTTGCACCAACTGAAATTCCGCAATCGGCTGACCAAATTGTTTGCGATCAATGGCATACCGCAAAGCATCTTCTAACATTCGCTCTGCTACCCCAACACAAATCGCAGCAATATGGATGCGTCCCTTTTCGAGCACCTTCATCGCCGTTTTAAAACCCTGCCCCTCTTTTAAACCAATCACTTGAGAAGCTGGCACACGACAATCTTCAAAAATGACATCCGCAATTTGCGCCCCCTGCTGCCCCATTTTTTTATCTGGGGACCCAATCGTAATACCTGGCAAATTTGTTTCCACAACAAATGCTGATACTCCCGATGCGCCTTTATTGCTTGGATCAGTTCTTGCCATCAAAGTCAGCACGTCAGCAATCGGCGCATTGGTAATGTAGCGCTTTGTGCCATTAATCACGTAATGATCTCCGTCACGAATCGCTGTCGTTCGAATCGATGCTGCATCCGAACCCGCATCAGGCTCAGTCAATGCAAACGACGCGATTAATTCACCAGAGGCAAATTTTGGCAAGTAGGCTTTCTTTTGCTCTTCTGTACCATCCATCAAGATACCTTGCGAACCAATACCAACGGTTGATCCAAATAAGGATCTAAATGCTGGCGAGGTTTTTCCCATCTCAATCATGATGAGAGCTTCTTCTTCCATCGTAACGCCAAGACCACCATATTCTTCTGGAATCGTTAGGCCAAATAGCCCCATTTCTTTCATGCTATTAGCAATCCGATCTGGAATACGGTCTGCCTCCGCCACCTCAAACTCAGCAGGAACTAACTCTTCTTTTACAAAGCGGGTAATAGCATCTAAAAAACTATTAAAGGTTTCTGGATCTCGAATCATTTTGCGTCTCTACTTAGAGTTAAATTAATTGGCAATTTAGTAAGTGTTCATTAAGGGTATCACTAGCAATCATCTTAACTACTGGAATGTTGAGTCATCACTTCCAAGACTTGCCGGCCATGATTATTCATCACCTCGGTTCGAACGACCGCCGTCATTTTTCCTTGATGTATAACCGTTGACCTAGCGAAAATGGTTTCTCCCTCCCCGGGAGCAATGTAGCTTGCACTTACACCTACTAGGACCCAATTTGGATTAAGCGCAGCTTTCGCAGTCTGTATAGCCATCCCCAGGGTAATACCGCCCTGAACATGCCCCACTCGATTGGCGACATGTGTTCCATTTTCCAATTCGCAATAGGCCTGTCCTGGACCTGACTCAGGCGCAATACCAAAAAATCGATCAATCAGACTAAATGACGAATTCTGATCCACATCAACCACTCTCTGTGCCCGATCCCAAATTACTTGCTCTTCCTGAGATAAGGTTGCTAAATCTAAATCAACCTTACTAGGCGGCTTTTTATCAAACCAGGGCACTGGATGCATTTGCATATTTGGCATTGGCGCCAACACCATGAAGGTACCCGTACCCATACACAACAATCCCTCAGGACCTGTAACTCTTGCTTGACTTATGCCTTGTCGGCCATGAATGCCATGAATAAATTCTTGAGAACGGCTCGATACCTCAATCCGGCCAACTCTTGGCGCCCCGGTCATTTGTAAATTGAGAGATACTGTGGCCAATCGCGTATTACCATCTAGATTTGCGCGAACCCCAGTAGCCAAACCCATATCAACCGTCACGGCAAATGGCAACAAACTCATTTGACCATCACTACCTTCAAGTAATGAAGTGGTCTCTATGCTCAATTCAGAATGAGCTTCTGCAACTTCATCATAATTAATGCCGAAAAAATTTCCGCAAAAGTGATACCCAGGAATCCGATTAAGCGCAATTGCTAATTTAATGCGCTCTAAAAATTGAGTCTCTTTTATTGTTGTCATTTGATGACTATAAAACAATTATGACCTTAGTAAATTTTTTAACAGTTGCTCAATTTTGTATCCAAAAATAACAACTATTAACGCAAGCAATATAAGTGCAATACCCAACCATTGCCAAGCATTGATACTCTCACCCAGGAAAACAACGCCGGCAGCCAAACCGAATACAGGCACCCCTAAACTAAAAGGGGAAATTTGATTGGGACCATATTTCTTCAATAAGTTCGTCCAAAAACCATTTGCAAGAACGGTAGAAAACCAACCCAAATAAACAATTGCCAAAATACTTTGCCAAGAAGCTTCTAACCATCGAGTTCTAGATATCTCCGGATCAATTGCCAAACTTAGCAACACAAACGGTATTAAGGAGGCAATCCCGCACCACACAATTAAGTTAACGGAGCCAAATTGACTCCCTTCTCGCTGAGCAATCTTGACAACAATGCCAGAAGCAGCCCACATGGATGCGGCCGTGAGGCAACATATAAAACCAAGAATCGTTGTTTGTGACGCAACATCCATCTGAGGTTGTAAATAATTCATGGCAAATGACATTAAACCGAGTGCCGCTATGAACATCCCAATAATTAATGCTCTACCGGGCTTTTCATGTAGAAATAAATAGCTAAATAGCCCCGTAAAAAATATCTGGGTTTGCATGAGCACAGACGCTAACGCTGCAGTCATACCCACCTTCAAACCTATAAATAAAAAACCGAATTGCCCAACCCCCTGAAATAAGCCATAGGCAATTAACCATCGAAATGCAATCTTTGGTGGTTTTATGAAAAATATAAGGGGAAAAACTACGAAAAAATAGCGCCCCACTCCAAGTTGCATCGGCGTGAAGCTTTGCATGCCGATTTTCATGACAACAAAGTTACTTCCCCATATGAAAATAATGCATAGAACCTTTAATAAATCAGGCCCCGTTAACTGTCGAGTACTCATTAATTGATTGTATTCGGTATCGGATTTTTTGTTTGAGCACCAACTTTGTGCCCAACAGAATCCGATTAAAATTGAAGATACTTATGATTAATCTAACTAATTAAAAGCTTTGAGACTGCCATGAAAATCAAACAATCAACTTCTGCACTTACGAAAGTAATCCTTAGCGTATTAATGCTAATGAGCTGCGCTCCAGCATTTTCGGATACTTATCCGTCTAAACCAATTCGTCTCATTGTGCCTTTCGCCCCGGGCGGAACAACTGACATCATCGCACGCGCGATTTCTGATCCCGTTGGCAAAGTGTTGGGACAATCCGTTATCGTCGACAATAAAGCGGGTGGTGGCGGCTCAGTTGGAGCTCTTGAACTCATGCGCGCTCCAAAAGATGGCTACACCATTGGTGTGGCCACCGTATCTACAGTAGCGTCCAATCCTGCCATTAATAAAAAAATTGGCTACGACCCAATCAAAGACTTTCAACCAATCATCAATATTGCAGCAACCCCTAATGTCATTGTGGTCAATCCAAGTTTTCCAGCTAAAGATTACAAATCCTTTCTTGAATTACTTAAGAAAAATCCAGGCAAATACTCTTATGCAAGTTCTGGCACGGGAGGGATCGGCCACTTATTAACTGAACTCTATAAAAATCTTAGCGGGACATTCATCGTTCATATTCCGTACCGCGGTGCAGGCCCAGCATTAGTTGATACGGTGGCAGGGCAAGTGCCTATCATGTTTGATAATTTACCTTCTGCACTGAACTTCATTAAAGAAGGACGCCTGATCCCAATCGTGGTCGCCTCCCCTAAACGAGTCCCCGTTCTACCAAACGTTCCAACTTTTGCCGAAGTTGGACTAGCTACCGCAAACCGTACAGCATTTTATGGAATTGTTGCGCCAGCAGGAACACCAAAAGAGGTTGTCGATAAGATCCATGGCGCAATTGCCAAAGCTCTTCAAGATCCTAGTGTCAAAAAACGTATTGAAGATACCGGATCGATCATTATTGCCAATACTCCTGAGCAATTTGCCGAGCAAATTAAAGCGGAATACCAAATTTACAAAGACGTCGTTAAAAAACAGAATTTAACCCTAGACTAATCATTAGCCCCCTCTGGGAGGGGATTTACCCCTCCTTTCCTTTAAGTGAAGGGTCC
>CAYFKO010000076.1:0-7661 GCA_964343765.1 uncultured Polynucleobacter sp.
ATGAACTTAGAGTGCGCCATCACCCCAGAGATGATTCAGATTGCGTGTGAGGTTTTACCTCACGATGTGTGTTTGGTCCCGGAGAAGCGTCAAGAAGTAACTACCGAAGGTGGTTTGGATGTGGTGGGGCATTATGCGTCGGTTGAGCAAGCGGTGAAGCAACTGCATGCCAAGGGCATTACCGTATCCCTATTTATCGATCCAGATCCAAAGCAACTCGATGCTAGTGCAGCCTTAGGTGTTAAGGTGGTGGAATTGCATACGGGTAAATATGCGGACACGAGTGCTGCCCAACAGGCAGATGAGTTGGCACGAATTGAGGCAGCGGCCAAGTATGGTTCGGCACTAGGGCTCAAGGTTAATGCAGGACATGGGTTGCATGAAGGGAATGTTGCGCCAGTAGCAGCGATTTTAGAAATCGCTGAGCTTAATATTGGGCATGCGATTGTTGCTGAAGCTCTATTTAAGGGGTGGACTAATGCTATCCGGGATATGAAGCAACTCATGCATACAGCACGACAACAAGCGGTGCGGAGTTGATCATGGTAGTGGGTATTGGTACCGATGTTCTGAAAATTGATCGCCTGATTGCCTCTTATGAGCGCACGAAAGGTCGATTAGCGGAACGTATTTTGGGTGCTGATGAACTTGAGGTATTTAAGCGTCGTTTAGCGCGCAATCAATCAAGGGGTATGGCGTATTTAGCAACTCGATTCGCGGCTAAAGAGGCTTTTTCAAAGGCGATTGGGCTAGGTATGCGAATGCCCATGACCTGGCGCTCATTGCAGACCTTAAATGATCCCTCAGGTAAGCCTGTATTAAGTTATAGCGGTGCATTAAAAGCCTTCATGGAAGAGAAGTGTTGGCATGGTATGGTAACGATTACGGATGAACACGACGTCGCTGTTGCGTTTGTTGTAGTTCAAGCAGTTTCCACTTGAGATTTAATTAGATAACGATAAAGCGATCAAAAGCGTATGACAAAAAACGTATTTGCCCCAGGGCCGGTTGTGTTGGATGTGGTCGGACACACATTGACAGCAGAAGATAAGCGCCGCATTTTGGATCCATTGACGGGTGGTGTCATTTTGTTTGGTCGTAATTATCGTGATCGTGCTCAATTAACGGCTTTGACAAGAGCAATTCATGCGTTAAGAGCGGACGTTTTGATTTCGATTGACCATGAAGGTGGGCGAGTGCAACGTTGCAAGACGGACGGTTTTACTCATTTACCGCCGATGCGTAAGTTGTCGCAAGTGTGGTCGGGAGAGATTAAATCAACGGTTCCACAAATTATGTCAAGCCAGGCGGATAAGGCCTTGCTTGCTATGAATGCTGCTACTGCGGTTGGCTATGTTTTGGCGAGTGAGTTGCGTGCCTGTGGTGTGGACTTTAGTTTTACGCCGGTACTGGATTTAGATCATGGACGAAGTGGAGTAATTGGAGATCGTTCGTTTCATCGGGATCCAAGTATTGTGTCAGCCTTAGCGAAGAGTCTTAACCATGGACTTTTACTTGCGGGTATGAAAAGTTGTGGCAAGCACTTTCCGGGGCATGGATGGGCTGAGGCGGATTCACATGTCGCGATACCAACCGATGAGCGAAGCTTAAAGCGAATCCTCAATGACGACGCTAAGCCTTATGGCGATTTAGGGGTGGCATTAGATTCGGTAATGCCAGCGCACGTAATTTACCCGCAGGTTGATAAAAACCCAGCCGGCTTTTCTAAGATTTGGTTGCAAGACGTATTGCGTAAACACTATGGATTTACGGGGGTCATTTTTAGTGATGACTTGTCAATGGAAGGTGCATCGGTTGCTGGAGATGTTGTAAGTGGTGCCCAGATGGCTCTTAAGGCTGGCTGTGACTCTGTGCTCATTTGTAATCGACCCGATCTTGCCGATCAATTGCTCTCCAAACTCAAAGTCGATAAGAAATCGTTTGCTATTTCACAGCAGCGACTCAAGCGCTTATTTCCGGTTGGGCAGGCGCTTGCTTGGGATGAACTTCAAAATGAAGCAGAATATAAAAAAGCCAAGCAACTATTGAAGTCACTTGGCTTAATTGCTTAGTTAGCCTATCGCTAACTAATTGATGTAGCTGTGCAATTAGTTAGCGCGGCTACGGTATTCGCCAGTACGAGTATCGATTTCGATTTTGTCGCCAGTATCGCAAAAGAGTGGAACTTGAAGTTCGTAGCCAGTTGCGATTTTTGCATTTTTCAATACTTTACCTGAGCTTGTATCGCCTTTAACGGCGGGCTCAGTGTAGGTGATTTCACGAACGATGATAGTCGGCAATTCAACAGAGAGTGCTTTACCTTCGTAGAACACTACTTCAACTGCCATGCCATCTTCCAAGAAGTGAAGAGCGTCGCCCATATTGTCTTGCTCAACTTCGTATTGGTTGTATTCAGCATCCATAAAGACATACATCGGATCAGCAAAGTAAGAGTATGTACATTCTTTACGTTCGAGGATAACAACGTCAAATTTATCATCAGCCTTATAGATGCCCTCGTTAGGAGCTTCTGTAATTAAGTTTTTGAATTTCATTTTCACAACGGCAGAGTTACGACCTGAGCGGTTGTATTCAGCACGTTGAACGACCATTGGTTCACCGTTAATCATGACAACGTTACCAACGCGTATTTCTTGAGCGGTTTTCATCGCAAATATTCCTAGGGGATCACAAAACCTTAGATTTTAACGCTTTTTAGACGTTCCTCGATGAAATCCACCAATTTTTCTGCTAAATCTCCATCTGCCGTGAGTTCTTCGAGATGAGATGTCCAGTTTTTTGCACAAATCTTCAATTTTTCAAGGTTTTGTTTAGATAAATCAGAAAGATCAAAGTTCATCAATGACTTTAGGGTAGCCAGGTCAGGAGGGCTTAAGGCGGCGCCGTATCGCTTAATAAAAGCTTCGAGCTTAATTTGGTGGGCGTTTTCCGATTGAGGGTAAATATCCCAAATAAAGGGTTTACTTGCCCATTGAGCTCGAACAAATGAATCTTCTCCACGCACGATGTTTAGATCGCAATTTGCCAGAAGGCTATCGTAATCTTCTTGGCTGACAAACGGCAGGCCGATAAAACGTATGCCATGATGATCAATGACGCTACCAGGTTCAAAGGGCGCTTTTAAGAAACTGCCGGCACTTGCCTGAGCTTGTCCAAAACAGACAAGCACATCAATTGGTATTGATTTACTCGTTAGGCAGTTGAGCATTACCTGAATTTTCTCAGTGTCGTAACAAAATAAGGACATCGCTAATGCCTCTTGACGGCGATGCTGCCAAGTATTTTTGAGGGATTCTGCAATACTCCAAGCAAAAGGGCCTTTCAGAATCGAACCTGAGGCATGAGTAAACCCTGGGAAGAAAAAATAACGTGGTGGGGTAGTGCCGCTTGATGCCATGCCGTGATGCGAATCAATCCAAGGTTCTGCGCTGAGGTATTCAATATTGATCCATTGGCAATGAGGGTGCTGGCGAATGATTTTTAGATACTCTTTCGGTAAATCGCAGCTGAAAGTTTCTAGAACGGCATCTGGACAAGCTTCTTGAGCCTTTTTGGCAGCATCTGACCAAGGGTGGATTTCAAAACCAGAGGATTTGGCAACTTGAAGCGCATTGCCACCTGCGAGAAAATTCAGGAGCGTAAGCTCATCGCAAAAGAGTCGAATAGAATCATACTTACCGGTAGCTTGTAATTGCGCCAGTCGACGAGTAAGACGCCAGCAAACGCCAGCATCACCGTAGTTATCGACAATATGACAAAAGACATCTAAGCGCATTTTGAAAACAGTATTTGAGACCTTGCAAGAAGAAGTAAAAAAACTACCAGGATTGCCTGGGGTTTATCGCTTTTTTGATGAGCAAGACCACATCTTATACGTAGGTAAAGCCAAGCATCTCAAAAAGCGCGTCACCAGTTATTTTCAACGAACTCAATTATCGCCTCGTATTGAGCGCATGGTTGGAAAAATTGCGCGATTTGAAACAACGGTAACTCGAACAGAAACGGAAGCCTTAATTTTAGAGAACAATCTCATTAAGGCATTAGCACCACCATTCAATATTCTGTTTCGAGACGATAAGTCCTATCCGTATGTGATGTTGACAGGGCATGCTTTTCCCAGGCTAGCCTCCTATCGAGGTAAGGTAGACCGAAAGCACCGTTACTTTGGACCCTTTCCAAACTCTTGGGCTGTGCGCAATAGTTTGCAGATTTTGCAAAAGGTATTTCGCTTGCGAACTTGTGAGGATTCGGTCTTTAAAAATCGTTCCCGACCTTGTTTATTACATCAAATTCATCGTTGCAGTGGGCCGTGCGTAGGGTTGGTATCGGTCTCCGAGTACGCGCAGGATGTTGCTAAGGCGGTTCGATTCTTGGAGGGAGATTACACCTCGGTCATGAAAGAGCTTGAAGAAGCAATGTTTGACTTTAGCGATCAGATGGAATTTGAAAAAGCTGCTGCAATGCGTGATCGCATTGCGGACTTATCTCAAGTATTACAGCAACAATCGATGGATACAGCGGCAGATGGTCAAACCGATATTGATGTGATTGCAGTAGCGCAGAAGAATGGACTCGTTTGCGTCAATTTGGCGATGGTAAGAGGTGGGCGTCATTTGGGGGATCGAGCGTATTTTCCGAGTGTCATTAAAGTGGATGATGGATCGAGTGCCGAGTTGCATGAGTACTTAAGTTCATTTATTGCGCAACGATATCTTGATGAGGTGAGTGAGGTTTCAAGTAATCCAACATTGGTGCCAAGTGTATTGGTCTTGGGACAGGAGTTGGGGGATGATGGCGCTTGGGTATCGGCGGCGCTTTCCGAAAAAGCAGGGCGAAAGATTGGATTAATTTATCAGCCGCAGGGGCAACGCCGTCATTGGTTGATGATGGCGCAAGCGAATGCCGAGATTGCGTTGACCAAGCGAATTACAGAATCCAGTGGGCAAAAATTGCGAGTACGTGCTCTGATGGAAGCTTTGCATATTGACCTCGAAGAGATGGATCAATTGCGGATTGAGTGTTTTGATATTAGTCATACCTCAGGTGAGGCGACACAAGCATCCTGCGTTGTATTTCATCATCAAGACATGCAGCCAAAAGAATATCGACGTTTTAATATCAACGACATTACACCTGGCGATGATTACGCGGCAATGAAGCAAGTCTTGCATCGACGCTATGAACATCATCAAGAGTTACCTGAAGATAAATTGCCAACCTTGGTTTTGGTTGATGGTGGAAAAGGCCAGGTAGAGATGGCCAAGCAAGTCTTTACGGAGATCGGTTTGGACCCATCCCTGATTGTTGGGGTAGCCAAAGGAGAGGGGCGCAAGGTGGGTTTAGAAACATTGATCTTTGCTGATGAACGTGAAGACTTAGTGTTGGGGGCGGATAGTCAAGCCTTGATGCTTATTGCTCAAATCCGGGATGAGGCACATCGCTTCGCAATTACGGGGATGCGCGCCAAGCGGCAAAAAGCCCGAAACGTTTCCCGTCTAGAGGAAATCGAGGGGGTTGGAGCTAAACGTCGCCAACGGCTACTCGCACGATTTGGAGGTATCAAGGGGGTGGCGGGCGCAACCATAGAAGAATTATCCCAGGTCGAAGGGATATCCAAGGCCTTAGCTGAGCAGATTTACAAGCAATTACATTAAATTTTATAAACATCATCAGAACAGGTTATCCTAACGTCATGCCATTTAATTTCCCAATCTTCTTAACGTGGTTACGAGTAGCGGCCATACCGTTGGTGGCGGGTATTTATTACTTGCCGGAAGCTTGGCTTAGCTTTCCTGAAAAAAATGTGATTGCCACTGCGTTGTTTGTGAGTGCCGCTATTACGGATTGGTTTGACGGCTATTTAGCGCGAAAGTGGAAGCAGGTGTCTGCATTTGGCGCATTTTTAGATCCTGTGGCGGATAAGTTAATCGTAGCAGCGGCATTGCTGGTTTTATTGAATTTTGATCGAGTGCAGGTATGGGTAGCGCTCGTGATTATTGGCCGAGAAATTACGATTTCCGCATTACGCGAGTGGATGGCTCAAATTGGAGCGTCTGCGAGTGTAGCGGTTCATTTTGTAGGTAAGTTAAAAACGGCCATTCAGCTAATTGCAATCAGCTTTTTGCTCTTTAATCAGACCTTATTTGGGGTGATTGATTGTGCCTGGATAGGGCAGCAATTGATTGTGGTGGCAGCGATTTTGACGCTTTGGTCGATGTTCTATTATTTACGTAAAGCATGGCCTGCTATTGCGGAAAAAACAGAGACTAGTTAAGTCTGAAAAAATTTGCTACAATAGCGGTCTTAGCTTAAATTTAATAGCTAATATGCGGGAGTAGCTCAGTTGGTAGAGCGCAACCTTGCCAAGGTTGAGGTCGCGAGTTCGAGACTCGTCTCCCGCTCCAAATTTAGAAGGGGAAGCCTGCACTGCTTCCCTTTTTGTTTGATAATGATTGCAAATTAGCGATTTTGCTAATCAGTGGCGCGATGGCCGAGTGGTTAGGCAGGAGCCTGCAAAGCTCTGTACGGGGGTTCGATTCCCTCTCGCGCCTCCAACCCCCAGACTCCAACCTCCTACCTCAATTTTCCAGTTGACTGACTTCTTTGTATTGAGGTTCATCCCTGTGTGCTATAAAAGCTTATACAAACAATGAATAGGGGGTCGTTATGAAAAAAATGAGCATCGCTGTCGCGTTAGGTGCACTGACGTTGATGGGATCAACATCTTGGGCTGCGAGTTTTGACTGCGCAAAAGCTAAAAGTCCGCTTGAAAAATTAATTTGTAACAACCCAGAACTCGATGCAGCAGATGCACGTATGGGTGAGGTTTATAAAGTGGTGAATAAAAGCTTCCCTTTGCCAGGTTTCATTCCTCTTAATCAGCGTATGTTCTTAAGTGGTTATTCGTATTGCATGAGTAATAACGCAGGCAAACCAGAATCCAGCCCGGCTGCAGTAAAACGATGCGTCGGTGTGGTTCAGCAACGTATTGCTGAGTTAGAGACTTTTGGAACTGCGAAGGTCTATGCCGATCTCAAGGGAAAATATACGCAAGATTCCTTAGCGATTTTGACCTACACAGTTCAAGGTAAAAATATGATTCGTTTTTGGGGTAACTGGATGCCAGATGCTTACGAACCTAAGCCTTTCCCAAATGGCAAAATTTGCGATATTGACGGGCAGTTAACGCCTGCCAAAGGTGGTTTTGTGACCTCTAATACCGATGACGCTGTTTTCCGTATTACGGATGCGAGCGTAAAAATTACCGGGTTTATCTCTTGCACTGCACGCAATGGGATTGCAGAAGGCGAATACAAGCGCATTAAATAAATATCGCTTAGAGGGTACTGCAGCGATTACTGCGGCTCAATGGTTAATGAGCGTAAGTGATCGCCTGCAGGCTTTGTAGTTAGAGGTAAATATTTATGATTTGCCCAATCGTCAGCAAATTGAGAGTAGCGGCGATTTTGAACCCAGCCGGATTGACCTGATTGATAGATAAAGACGGACTTATCTAAATCCGATAAATCATAGACGGCACGAAGTGAAGCTGCGTTATACGTAGCAAAAGGCTCGTTCGGATTTTCAAACCCTGTACGACCCACGTTAATCGTAAAGCTATCACCGGGAACTGGGCGACT
>CAYFKO010000077.1:0-2275 GCA_964343765.1 uncultured Polynucleobacter sp.
AAGGCGCTTTTGCCACTTGCGGTCGGACCAACAATGGCGATCATCGGTTCAAGTTCTGACGATTTCATTAGCGTCCGCGCATAAACAATTTATCGAGGTCAGCCACTGATAGTTGAATCCACGTGGGTCGACCATGATTACATTGATCAGCTCGTTCAGTTTGTTCCATTTGTCTTAAGAGTCCATTCATTTCTGGAATGGTAAGCAGGCGATGGGCTCGAACGGCTGCGTGACATGCTTTGGTTGCTAAGCGCTCATGACGCGCAGCATCTAGTGTGTCATTTGCCCCGACGTCATCGAGTTCACTCAAAAGTTGACGGACTAATTGCATCGGATCGGCTTTGCTTAGTAGCGCCGGGATTGAGCGAATCGCTAATTGCTCTGGGCCAAGTGCGGCAATATCAAAGCCGAGTGATTTCAGAATCTCGCTGTGTGAGCTGACTGCAGCAATTTCTAAATGACTGACGTTAATGACCACTGGAACTAACAGTTGTTGAATAGCAACTGATTGATCTAAATCGATTTTGAATTTTTCATATAAGACGCGCTCATGAGCTGCGTGCATATCCACTAGTACGAGACCGTGTTGATTTTGAGCCAAGATGTAAATGCCGTGCAATTGTGCTACAGCATGACCTAGCGGAAATTCTTCTTCAGTTTGTTGAGGTGAGTCTGTCGAAGGTGTTGCTTCAAAATTTTTACTTGGTGCAAATAATTGCTCCATTGCTTCTTTGGTGGAGCTGGCGAGTGGCAGAGAAAAATTTTGATTGCCTGTTTGAAGTGGTCGATAAGTGACGCTTTGTAATGGCGGAGTAAATCCTGCGCTATGTAAATTCGTTACAGCATCATCATTACCTGTAAATACTGCCCCTTTAGCTAAGCGATCTTTAATGGTGTTGTAAACAAATTGATGAACTGCGCGACTATCTCTAAAGCGAACTTCAATCTTTGCTGGATGAACGTTGACGTCAACGAGTGTGGGATCGATTTCAATGGAGATAAGCAAAATTGGCTGCCGATCTCCATGTAGTACATCTTGATAGGCTGCACGAATTGCGTGGTTGATCAATTTATCTTTTACATGTCGGCCATTAACAAAGATATATTGTTGATCTGCTCGAGCTCTGCTAGCAGTTGGGGCGCCAATAAAGCCGGATAATTTTATGAGTGCTTGATCTGCATATACCTCTAATCGTGCCGCCTGAAACTCTTGACCCAAAATGTCATCAGCGCGACTAACTTGATCACTGCTATTCCAGCGAGCAACGGGTTTGCCGTTGTGCCAAATGGCAAAGGCAACATCCGGGCGCGCTAACGCAATGCGACGAATCGATTCCATGCAGTGGCTATATTCAGTGCCGGGAGATTTTAAAAATTTTCGCCGAGCCGGTGTGTTGTAAAACAAATCTGCCACATCAATACTCGTGCCAAAATTTCCAGAGGAGGGGGATATCTCGTTGTTGTTGGCGTTAATTGACCAGGCGTGATCATCTTGAGCAGTGCGTGAGGTAACGGTCATGCGCGCTACTGAAGCAATTGAGGCGAGAGCTTCGCCTCGAAACCCGAGTGATAAGACTGACTCGAGATCTTCAAGATTTCGAATTTTGCTAGTAGCATGGCGCTGGATTGCTAGGCTTAGTTCGTCTCTCGGAATGCCTCGACCATCATCCGTAATAACGATGCGTTGTGTGCCGCCTTCTTCGAGTCTAATTTCTAGCGCTTTACTGCCAGCGTCAATCGCATTTTCGAGTAATTCCTTTACTACGGCAGCGGGGCGTTCAATCACCTCACCAGCAGCAATCTGGCTGATTAATTTATCGGGGAGGGCTTGGATTGGTTTATGCATATTTATTTACAAGTATGCCCATTATAGGAAGGGACAGGAAGCTCGTAACCTGATACTATTCGACCCGTGGAAAATATTACTCAAATTTTAGATTTAATTCTGCATATCGATAAGCATTTAGGCACGATTGTGATGCAGTATGGCGCCTGGGCTTATGGCTTTTTGTTTGCCATTGTGTTCGCTGAAACCGGTCTTGTCGTATTCCCATTTTTGCCTGGGGATTCGTTGCTATTCATTGCAGGAGCTTTTAGTGCCAATGGCAACTTTAATTTGGGTTTATTGAACCTTGGCTTGATACTTTCTGCGGTAACGGGGAATACGGTCAATTATTTAATTGGCCGTGCTCTTGGGCGTCGCTTGGATGTGCGTGAACTTAAATGGCTAGATAAAAATGCGTTAGATAAAACGCATGCATTTTATGAAAAGCAT
>CAYFKO010000077.1:2285-7506 GCA_964343765.1 uncultured Polynucleobacter sp.
GGCGCGCTTTCTGCCGATTATTCGTACCTTTGCGCCATTTGTTGCCGGCGTTTCTGAAATGAGTTTTGCTCGTTTTCAAATGTTTAACGTTGCTGGCGCCGTGCTTTGGGTATTTAGTTTGACGGTGGCGGGATATTTCTTTGGTAATTTACCTTTTATTCGTGACAACCTTAATGTGATTGTCCTTTTGGGTGTTGGTGCGGCAGCAATTCCAGTCGCTATCGCCGCACTCTGGAAATTAATCCAGCGCGTTCGGGGGTAATACGCCGTTAATTAATGGTGTTTGATGTGTCGCTCTAAATCAGCAATATGAGAGCGAATTTCATCAATATCTTCTGCTTCAGGCGCAAAAGCAAGGTAGCGATTCATATCATCAATCGCAGGTCGAACGTAATCTAGTTGAGCAAACGCCAAGCCACGATCACGAATTTCTTCAATTGATTCTGGTAACAGAATGACTAAGCGCTCTTGAATTCCCAAGAGTCTCTCCCAGCGATCTTCATGGGAATAAATAGCTTTTAAATTACGTAAGAAGCGAGAAAGAATTTCTCGAGGGCTCGAAGTCCTTAAGAATGCACTTAGTGGAAGTGCTAGTTCGCCACGATAACCTTGAGCATCTAAATAGGGGTCAAGCATTGCTTGAAGCTCTGTTTTAGATAGGGAGGCGCCAGTGAGCGGGTCCATGACGACTTCGCCTTGAGGTAGCGATATTCTTACTAAGAAATGGTTCGGAAACGAGATGCCGCGAATATTTAATTCGAGTTGGCTACCCAGTTCAATCAAGATGAGGGCCAATGAAATTGGGATGCCACGTCTAGTTTTTAAGACGCTGTGGATGTACGAGTTCTCTGGGTCGTAATAATCATTTTGATTAGGCCCAAAACCGAGTTCACGGAAAAAATAATGCTTCAGGTGTTGAAGTCGTTGCAAGTGTGGAGTTTCAGCGCTAATGCGTTTTTTAATTTTGTTAGCGATCTCATCTAACTCATCGAGTACTTCTTGAACATCTAAATCTGGGTATGCGTGGTGAGCGACCGAAATAGCGGCTTCAGTGAGAGGGAAGTGCTCATCATCCGCAACGAGTGATTTGAAGTAGTCGAGTTGTTTTGTTGGCATGACTTAATACTAACTTGAATGGCGTAAAAATTCTTTAAATTTCAAACCACAAATCCATAGAGTCGCAAAGTAAGCTCCTCCAGCAAGAGCACACCACCCAGATAAAAGCATGAGTCGGAGAATCGGGGTGGCTTGAAGGGCTATCCAGTCATGTGATTGCAGTCCTAGATAGAGAATGCCTCCAAGTACGCAAAGCCCTAAAGACAATTTAAATAAAAACTTTATCCATGAATTTTCTGAGTGGGTTTTTAAGAGACCTTTTCGAACAAGGCCCACCCAAAGAAGAAGGGCATTTAAACAGGCGCCAAGTCCAATGGAGAGTGCTAATCCAGCATGCGCAAAGAGCGGGACGAAAACAAGGTTGGCTAATTGGGTGAAAACTAAAACTACTAGCCCAATTTTTACAGGGGTACGAATATCTTGCCGTGAATAAAAACCCGGGGCCAAAATCTTTACCAAGATGAGGCCAATTAGCCCAACCCCGTATGCCATTAATGCTTGTCTAGTCATTTCTACATCATTGGCATCAAATTTGCCATAGTGGTACAAGCTAGCAGCCAAAGGGGTGCCAAATATAAACAGTGCGAGCGCAGCGGGAGCGGCTAATAGAAAAGTTAAGCGTAAGCCCCAGTTCAATAGTTCATCGACATGTTGGTGATCTTGAATTGCATTCGCTTTGCTCAAGCTTGGGAGAAGAACAGTGCCCACAGCAACACCGAGCAGTGCTGTAGGAAATTCCATTAAGCGATCTGCGTACGATAACCAGGAGACGCTGCCAGAGCTTAAATGGGATGCGATATTGGTATTGATGATTAATGACAATTGGCCAACCGAGACGGCAAATACTGCCGGGCCCATTAATTTCAAAATACGTCGGGCATCTGGATTACGAAAGGCGTCTTTTATCGCTTTATAACCAAGGCCTATGCGGGGTAGCATCCCAATTTTATAAAGGGCAGGGATTTGTATGGCTAATTGAGTAATGCCGCCGACCATAACTCCAATCCCAAGCGCATAAATTGGAGTATCTAGATGGGGTGCAATGAGTAGTGAGGCGCCAATCATGCTGAGATTGAGTAGGACAGGGGTGACTGCGGGCACCATGAAGCGTTTGTAGGTGTTCAGAATTCCTGCGGCTAGAGAGACCATCGAAATCAGTCCGATGTACGGGAACATGATTCGAGTCAGTACGATGCTGATTTCGTAGTTGCTGCTGTGCTGAAATCCGGAGGCAATCGCTAAAACTAGCCATGGGGCGCCAATAACACCCCCTGCAACGGCGATTAAAAGTGCCCAGAAAAGAAGTGTTCCGACGGCATTTATGAGTAATTTGCTGGCATCTTGACCGTTTTTTGCATTAACTTCGCCTAAAATCGGCACAAATGCTTGGGAAAATGCACCTTCGGCAAATAAACGCCTTAAAAGGTTTGGTAGCCTAAAAGCAACATTAAAGGCATCCGTCATTTCTGAGGCACCGAAGGCGCGGGCGATCAAGGTTTCCCTAAGAAGCCCTGTAATACGGGACAGCATGGTCATACTGCTGACTTTGGCGGCGGCGGATAGTAAATTCACAGGCTAAGTTTCGCTTATTTTGATAAGGGTAGTCATATTTCTATTGCTAGGTTATAATGCGAGATTACCCGTAAGTGCAACATTTTCACTTCACAGGTGACAAAAAACACCTGTGGTGCAATTTAGAAAAGAATTTTAGGAAAGATTTAGAGGTTTCAATATGGCTAATACCGCACAAGCTCGCAAACGCGCACGTCAAGCTGTTAAACAAAATGCGCACAATTCAAGCCTGCGCTCACGTTTGCGTACAGCGATCAAGTCTGTTCGTAAAGCTGTTGACGCTGGTGATAAAGCTGCTGCTGCTAAGGTTTTCCAAGCTGCTCAAGCAACAATCGATCAGATTGCTGACAAGAAGATTGTTCATAAGAACACTGCTGCTCGTCAAAAATCACGTTTGTCTGCAGCAATCAAATCAATGGCTGCCTAAGTTTTAAGTTTTGCAAAAAAGCCCGCTGATGCGGGCTTTTTTTATTGCTGACGATTTGGGGATCTACCCAAAATAGTAAAAATACTTAGCTGGCTTTTACCGGTAACTCACACGCCTCAACTAGGGGCAGCCCATTGTCTTTGGCAAAGTTTTCCACAAAGTCTAGGGCTCTAGGGTCAATATCTCGAAGGCGTGTATCTATGACGACGCATTTAAGTCCAGCAACGATTACTGGGCGAACATAAGGGGAGTAAGTCAGCCTTGGGTCGCCACGGTCTTCAGGGGGTCTAAATTGCGCCATGACGCCACAAAGCCTCTCTGCCCAGTCGCTGGGTCTGAAAGGCTTGCCATCTTCGGTAAGGCCCTGAATAAAGAATTGCTTAGCTGTCAAAGTACAAATTTCACAAAAACGGTTCCCGAATAGATTTTTCGGGAAAACCCGAATATAGACGATTTGGTGTGACAAACATAAAAAAACCGCACCAAAGTTGACAGTTTTAGTGGATTTTTTGATTTTCCATAAAGGGTTATCGGTGGGAAATTGGGTTTTTGCTTGCTAATTCAATACAATATACGTTTGCTACAAAAAGTTGAATGTTTATGGCTCAGACCAAAGTCCCTGTTAGGCACTATCTTCAGTTTTCGGATTTCACCGCAGAGGAATACGCCTACCTGTTGGCTCGTTCAAAAACGCTAAAAGATAAATTCAAGAATTACGAAACCTGGCATCCGCTCCATGATCGGACCTTGGCGATGATTTTTGAAAAAAATTCAACTCGTACTCGTTTGTCTTTTGAGGCTGGAATTCATCAATTGGGTGGGCATGCCGTGTATTTAAATACGCGTGATACTCAGTTGGGTCGAGGTGAGCCTGTGGAAGATGCGGCTCAGGTGATTTCTAGAATGACGGACATCATCATGATCCGTACATTCGGTCAGGACATTATCGAGCGATTTGCTGCTAATTCTCGTGTGCCAGTGATTAATGGTTTAACGAATGAATATCATCCTTGCCAAGTCTTGGCGGATATCTTCACTTATATTGAGAATCGCGGATCGATTGCCGGAAAGACGGTGGCTTGGATTGGTGATGCTAATAATATGGCTTACACCTGGTTACAGGCTGCGGCTATTTTGGGATTCAAAGTTCATTTCTCAGCTCCTCCAGGTTATCAATTGGATGAGAGTGTCATTAGTCCGGCAGCAATGGATTGTTTGGTGAATTTCCCTGATCCTCTTGAGGCGTGTCGTGGTGTTGATTTGGTGACGACCGATGTTTGGACAAGCATGGGTTACGAAAATGAAAATACAGCTCGTCTTAAGGCGTTTAAAGATTGGATGGTCGACCAAGAATTGATGTCGGTCGCTAAGTCAGATGCCTTGTTTATGCATTGCTTGCCAGCACACCGGGGTGAGGAGGTGGAGGCAGAAGTGATTGATGGTCCTCAAAGTGTTGTGTGGGAAGAGGCTGAAAACCGTTTACATGTGCAGAAAGCCTTGATGGAGTTTCTTCTCTGTGGTCGTTTAGATTAATTTTTTTACCTTGAAATACTGATATGTCTGATATTAAAAAAGTAGTTTTAGCTTATTCCGGTGGTCTTGATACAAGCGTTATCTTGAAATGGCTTCAAGATACCTATCAATGCGAGATCGTGACGTTTACTGCCGACTTGGGGCAAGGTGAAGAGCTTGAGCCAGCGCGCACGAAAGCACTTAAGTTTGGGATCAAGCCAGAAAATATTTTTATTGATGATTTGCTTGGAACGTCCATTGCGCGTCCATTGATTGCGAAGCGTCAAATTGAAATCGCTCATTTGACCAAGGCAGATTCGGTATCGCACGGCGCGACAGGTAAGGGTAATGATCAAGTTCGATTTGAGTTGGGATACTACGCACTTGAACCTGGCATTAAGGTCATTGCACCGTGGAGAGAGTGGGATTTGCTTTCACGTGAAAAATTATTAGCGTACGCAGAGCAACATGGCATTCCAGTTGAAATGAAACACAAGCAAGGTGGTGCACCTTACTCGATGGATGCCAATCTTTTGCACATTAGTTACGAAGGCCGTCATTTGGAAAATCCAAATGCAGAGGCTGAAGAGTCAA
>CAYFKO010000078.1:0-7473 GCA_964343765.1 uncultured Polynucleobacter sp.
GTTTTAGTGCAACCCCATCTAGCGATAAGCCGTGTTTAAGAGAGGCCAAGCCAGAGGGGCTTAGGTTGCCTTTGACGCGGACTAAGTACTCCTTTTCGATCGTACTATTTTCACCGATGATGAGTTTTGCAATACGACCGTCTTGAGTGAGTACTAATAAACCAGAGGAGTCGATATCGAGTCTACCAGCAGGAGCTAAGCCGCGAGTATTAAAGCGAGGATTTTTGTTGGCATCTAGATGGGTTCTAAAAAAATTCTCAGGCGTTATGAGTGATGCTGCTGGTTTGTATTCTCGATCTTCGTCAAAGTGTGAGATGTAGCCAACGGGTTTGTTCAGAATGACGGTGATCCGAGAGGCTTGTTGTTGTTTGGCTTCTTTTTTTAATTCGATTTGTTGGTTAGGGAACGCTCTGGATCCTAGTTCAGTCACAACAACGCCGTCAACAGTGACTAAACCTTGTTCAATATAAGCGTCTGCTTCTCGGCGAGAGCAGAGGCCTTTTTCTGACAGGAGTTTTGAAATTCGAACTTTTTCCACTAGCGTATTATCGAACATCTTGGCAATCCCACCTAAAATACTAGAAATTGCAGTTATTTATTGAATATTCATGGCCCTACTCGTTTTAAATAATGCCAAACTAGCCTTTGGTCACGTTGATTTACTTGCTAATACCTCTTTTAGTTTGGAGGATGGTGAACGTGTAGGCCTAATCGGACGTAACGGTACGGGCAAATCCTCTCTTTTAAAGATTCTCGCGGAACTTGAAAAGCCAGATGACGGGTTATTGCAAAAACAACAAAACATTCGCGTGGCCTATGTTGCTCAAGAGCCAATTTTCGAAACGGGCGCGAATGTTTTTGATGCGGTAGCTGAAGGGGTTCTGGAAACTAAAAAACTTCGTCAAGAGTACGAGGATTTAAGTTTGCAAGAATGGACGGATGCTAGTCAGTTGCGCATGGATGAGTTGCACTCCTTAATTGAGGCTCGCGATGGTTGGGCCTGGGAGCAGCGTGTTGAGGAAGTAATTAATAAGCTTCATCTAGAAGGTCATCGAAAAGTATCGGAGTTATCCGGTGGAATACGCAAACGTGTTGCCTTAGCGCAGGCATTGGTTGCCAGGCCAGATGTGCTTCTTTTAGATGAGCCAACTAACCATTTAGATTTAGATTCTATTCAGTGGCTTGAGTCTTTGATGCTCGAGATTAAAGGTGCGATGGTATTCATTACGCATGACCGAGCTTTTTTAGATCACGTTGCTACCAGAATTGTTGAACTAGATCGAGGAATTTTAAGAAGTTATCCTGGTAACTTTACAGCGTATCAAGTTTTAAAAGAAAAGCAATTAGAGGACGAAGCGCTCGCCAATGCGCGTGCGGATAAATTGCTTGCACAAGAAGAGGTCTGGATACGACAGGGTGTTGAAGCGAGAAGAACTCGCAGTGTTGGGCGAGTGGCTCGCTTAGAAGCACTTCGAAAAAAGCGCGCGGAGCGTCGTGAAAGTGTTGGACAAGTTCAGTTGGATATAGCAAGTGGCCAGCGCAGTGGCAAGATTGTCGCGGTGCTTGAAGACGTTTCGAAGAGCTATAACGGCAAGTCAATTATCAAGAAATTTAATGCTACTTTATTGCGTGGTGATAAGGTTGGTTTATTAGGTCCAAACGGAGCGGGTAAGTCGACTTTGCTTAAACTAATTTTGGGCGAGATTGCGCCTGATAGCGGCGAGGTTAAGCAGGGTAGTAATTTAGAAATTGCTTACTTTGATCAAATGCGCGAAGGTTTAAATCTAGATGCCACTCTTGAAGATTTCATAAGTCCCGGCAGTGAGTGGGTAGAGATTGGTAGTCAACGTAAGCATGTAAAGAGTTATTTGAGCGATTTTTTATTTTCGCCACAACGTGCCAATTCACCGATTAGGAGCTTATCTGGCGGTGAACGTAATCGATTATTGTTAGCTCGATTATTTGCAAGGCCTGCCAATGTGCTTGTTCTTGATGAGCCAACAAACGATCTTGATATTGACACCCTAGCTTTACTTGAAGAGTTTTTACAAGATTACACAGGGACCGTATTTTTAGTGAGTCATGATCGTCAATTTTTAGATAACGTTGTAACAAGCATGATTGCTTTTGAAGGGGATGGGGCTTGGCGTGAGTATGAGGGCGGTTTCGAGGATTGGAAAATCCAAAATGATCGACGGCTAGCCAGTTTAGAAGTTCAGGCTCGTTCGGAACTCAAAGAGTCGATCCCACAAAAAACACCTGCGCCAGTAGCTGTCAAAAAAGTGGCGGGCCTAAATAAGCGCCAAAGACAAGAATTAGAAGATATTCCTCAAAAAATCGATGTATTAGAGAAGGAGCAGGCACAGCTTGGAGAGGCTTTGAGTGATGCTAGCCTGTACACCACAGACCCACAAAAAGCTCAGGCTCATCAAGACCGTGTTCAGGAAATTGATTTTGAGCTAGCAAGACTTATGCAGCGTTGGGAAGAACTAATAGCGATGGAATAATTTCCATCAAGCTGAAAATCATTAAGTCCATTAAGATGGAGTTTCTATACCGGAGGAGATATGGATTTAAAAATAAAAAATAAGGTAGCCTTGGTTTTGGCCTCTAGTAAAGGGCTTGGACAGGCCATTGCCGTATCTTTAGCGGCAGAAGGTGCAAAAGTTGCTGTCACTGGCCGAAGCCAAGCAGATGTTGAGGCAACTGTTGCCAAAATTACAGCTCAAGGTGGTCAGGCGATGTCATTGGTATGGGATTTGTATGATCAATCCCTCATTGAGTCTAAGATTGCCGATGTTGAAAAACAATTAGGTCCAATTGATATTTTGGTGAATAACACTGGCGGACCACCTCCAACGACTGCAGCAAATCAGTCAAGTGATTTGTGGCAACAAAATTTCAATAACTTGGTTTTATCAATTATTAAAATTACTGATCGTGTTTTGCCTGGAATGAAGGAGCGTGCTTGGGGTCGAATTATCACGAGCACGAGTTCTGGTGTGGTTGCGCCAATTCCCAATTTGGCCATCTCTAATACCTTACGCTCAGCTTTAATTGGTTGGTCCAAAACGCTGTCAAATGAAGTTGCAAAGCACGGAATTACTGTGAATATTATTTTGCCTGGACGAATTGCGACTGACCGAATTGGTCAACTTGATCGAGCAAAAGCCGAACGAGAAAACAAATCATTCGATGATGTCACGCGCGAAAGCGTTGCCACAATCCCTATGGGGCGATATGGCACACCAAAAGAATATGGTGATGTCGCTGCATTTATGGCTAGCGATCTTGCTTCCTATATGACTGGAACCTTAGTGCGTGTAGATGGCGGCGCATTCGCAGGACATTAAGCTTTTAGAATTATGTTAAAGACCTTGCAAAGGTTGTGGATCTTTCCTGAGCTTTTGTGGATTGGGTGTGCTTTAGCTTTATCAGTAACTGCCTTAACTAGCGTTACTTTTTTAGCAAACCGATTACATCTTGCTTTCGAGCAAAATGCCCACGAGCTATTAGCGGCTGATGCCGTTATTCAGAGCGATCAACCTTTGCCACCTCAATTTGAAGCTCAAGCAAAACAACGTAATCTGCAGATTGCAAAAACTGTCGTATTTCCAACGATGGCTTCGGTTGGAGATGTCAGCAAACTTACTTCATTAAAAGCAGTCACTTTGGCTTATCCATTAAGAGGAAAATTAGTGACGCAAAAACGTAGTGACGCATTTGCAAGAGATTTGCCATTAGGTCATATTTGGTTGGATCGTGCAGTATTGCAGAGTTTGGATATTCAAATAGGAGCTACGCTCAAGCTGGGGGAGAAGTCATTTGTAGTGGATGATGTGATCGATCAAGAATTGGATCGGGGCGCAGCGTTTATGAACTTTGCACCACGCGCCATGATTCGGGAAGAAGATTTGAGTGCGACTGATTTGATTGGTTTAGGTAGTCGAGTTAATTATCGATTGCTGGTGGCGGCACCAACTGGCGCAGATCCAAATGATGCTTCAAAAGTGATTAATGATTTCGAGGTTTGGGTTAAAGAAGAGATTGCGCGAACAAACTTAAAGGGAGTTCGTTTAGATTCTCTAGAGACAGGCCAGCCTACTATGCGAAAAACACTAGATCGTGCGGAGCGCTTTTTGTCTTTGGTTGCATTATTAACCTCCATGGTGGCTGCGGTGGCAATTGGCCTGACTTCCCAACGCTACGCTCTCAAGCAGGCAGACGTAGCGGCAGTCTGGAGGTGTTTGGGGGCAAGTCAGCGTCAAATTTTATGGAGTCATGCAAAAAAATTTATTTGGATTGCCTTGGTTGGCGGATTCTTTGGAGTTGTTCTTGGCTGGGTTGCGCACCTGTTGCTATTGCAATGCGTATCGGATTTATTGATTAAGGATTTGCCAGAGCCTTCTTGGCAGCCTGCAGTATGGGGGGTATTGGTGTCACTTACCTTATTTTTTGGATTTGCATGGGCGCCACTTTTATTGCTTAGCGAAACACCCCCAATTTTGGCATTTAGAAAGGATTTCAAACGAGCTTCATCGAAGGTTTGGCGATTTGTGGCCGTGGGTTTTGCGTGTTTTTCGGCACTTATTTTTTGGGGCGCAAAAGATCCGAAGTTAGGTGGCATTGTGCTGGCTTCTTTTGTAGGCGGTGGCTTTATCTTTTTAGTCGCAGGCTATGGCTTATCGCAATTATTTGGGCGCTGGTTATCAGGAATCGAGCATTTGAAACCTGGAATACGCTTAGCAGCAATGCGGTTAATGGGGCGTCCGTGGATGACGGCGCTTCAAATTGCTTCTTTAGGAATTGCCCTGATGGCTCTCATGATGCTTTTAGTTGTGCGAAGTGATTTGTTGAATGCTTGGCAGGCTAGTGTTCCTGAAAATGCCCCGAATCGATTTATTGTGAATATTCAGCCTGATCAAAAAGAAGATGTTCGATCTCGATTGTTGGAAAAGGCTACGGCAGGTGATATTGATTTTTATCCAATGGTGCGTGGCCGCCTAATTGAAGTAAATGGAAAGCCAGTAAGTTCAGCGAATTACGTTGACGATAATGCTCAGCGTCTAATTGATCGTGAATTTAATTTATCTTATTCGGATACTTTGCCGCTTAAAAATAAAGTAATTGCAGGAACTTGGTTATCTGAGCGAACTGAGGATATACATCAAGTGTCGATGGAGTCGGGAATAATGAAAACCTTACACCTTCGGTTGAATGATCAGTTGACGTTTGATATAGCGGGGCAAGTTTATCAAGTCAAAATTACATCGATTCGTAAACTTGATTGGAGTTCGATGCGCGTCAATTTTTTTGCTATTTTGCCTAAGAAACTACTTGAACAAGCTCCTCAGACTTGGATTACGGCGTATCGACAAGCAAGCGAAAGTCGTATCGATTTAGATCTGGTTAAAAGTTATCCGAATTTAACGGTGGTGGATGTGGAGGCTAGTCTTAAGCAAGCTCAGGCAATCCTGTCCCAGTTGTCTATGGCGATACAGTTGTTATTTGGATTTACTGTACTAGCAGGCATGTTTGTTCTAGCTACTGCACTGGCTTCTACTCAGAATGAGCGAATGCGCGAGTCTGCAATTTTAAAAACAATGGGCGCTAATCAAGATTTTTTATCAAGAGCATGGCGTGTTGAGCTTCTATTTATAGGGGCGCTATCAGGATTTTTAGGTGGATTAATTGCAAGTATTTCAGGGTGGATTATTGCTAAATACGTATTAGAAATTGAAATGGCATTCCCAATAATGGTTATTGCAGTTGGTACTATCCTTGGCGCTACATTAAGTTGGTTGTCAGGATATTGGCTCAGATCTAAAATTCTTAATGTTGCGCCAATTGTGATTATGAGAGAAAGTTAAGAGGGTTTGCTATGACATCAGAATTACCTGAAGGTAAATCAGCTTATGAATTAATTGGCGGCGAGTTACGTCTGCGAGAGTTGGTAGATCGTTTTTATGATCGGATGGATTTAGATCCGAGTTTTAAATTAATTCGCGATATGCATCCTGCAGATTTAAGTTCGTCGCGTGATAAATTATTTTGGTTTTTAAGTGGCTGGATGGGTGGGCCGGATTTATTTGTTGAGCGTTTTGGACATCCAAAATTACGAGCTCGACATTTGCCATTTTCAATTGGTACACCAGAGCGAGATCAGTGGCTTACCTGTATGGCACATGCTTTGGCTGATCTTGAGATCAAGGGCGATTTTTTTGAAAAGCTGATGGCGTCCTTTTACGGTACTGCTGACTGGATGAGAAATCGTGCCGATAATGTTTAGGGTTCAGGCAGTTGCACTAACGTTTAGGTAGTTGCACCAACTGAGTTTTTGCTAATTTATCCACCCAAGATTGTTTGCCATGGGGATTGTTGCGATCAAATAGGCAGGTCAGTGGCCAAAACAATAAGGCCATAAAAAACATCAGTTCAATAGAGGGCCAGCCTTGCATCTTAGCTTTGCCAAGGGATAAAACTAAGATCACGTAAATTGTGATGGTGGGTAGCAGCCAAAGTGATGCATAGGCATAACGTTTAATGGCATGTGCTCTAGTTAGGAGTTGCCCATCGAGGTCTACCAATTTCACATACCAAGTTTGCATCGCGAGTGTTTGGCCTGTTTTTGTCCAATACCAAACGAAATAAATTCCAAAAAGCGCATAGAGATGGAAAAACACGAGGCCTGCTAGCCAAGGCTCGGGTTCGCTCACATTGTTCTTAGAAAAAAACAAAACTCCAATGATTAGGTAGGGTAGTAAATGACCGACAGCCCATACGCCGAGCAAGACAAGCATTTCATAAAGGCCTACGGTAATGCGTCTTTTAATGGTGGGTGCGTGTAAGTTGGAACTCAAGAGACCTCTCGCAAATTGAAGGAGTTCGAGTAAATCGAAAAAATTTAATTATTTCGATTTTAGCGAAGGCGAATTAATGAGGGAGGGTTTTTTTTGAGCAGCTTCATCAGCTAGTTTTTTACGTTCTTCAGGCGAGAGTTGTTGATAGGCCTGCCAAGCTTCTGCTTTTTTTTCGGAGGGGATGTTTAAGCTTTGAAGATAGTTATCTCTGGCAATGCGGCGCTCGTTTGGGGACAGTTTGGCCCATTCGCGCATTCTCGATTTCAAACGTTCTTGATCATTACTGGGTAATTTTGAAAATTTGGCAGCAACTTGTAGCCATTTTTGTTTTCGTTCGCCACCAAGAGAATCCCAGTCGCTCTCAAGGGGGCCTAAGATTTCTTTTTGGGAGTCTGATAATTTATTCCAGCTAATGCCAATGCTGCTCGCTGGCGTCTGGGCTGAGCTGTGTAATGGGAAGCACAGGCTGACAGTAATGCCAATGAGGCAAGCAATGAGAAAGTTAGTCAAAACCCCTTTTGTCATTATTTGCTTAGCTCAGTACTGGCATCAGAATTCTCATCCGACTGATTGGTGATTTGTTTGAGGAAGACCCAAAAGCCATTATCGGCGT
>CAYFKO010000079.1:0-7469 GCA_964343765.1 uncultured Polynucleobacter sp.
ACTTCATACTCTCCGAATAATTAAAGTCTTCAACAGAAGCAGATTTTCTTCCAAGCGCTGCAAAGATTGAGGGGCCTTTTTTGTTTTTGCCTTCCTTTATGCTGTGACACTCAGCACATTCTTCGCCAAAAACCTTAGCCCCTCTTATCGCGTCGGCTCCATAAGAGGAGAATGAAACCATCAGCAATAAAACGATTAAATATTTTTTATTTGACATGAGCTAGCTCTTAGAAAGAGATCCAAGCAAAAGCAAAGAGGGTATTGTTGTCTTTAGCATCACGCCCATTACCATCATAGTTATTCTTGCTACCGTTAAATTTGGTATAACCGGTATATTGCAAACCAACCTTTAAGTTGGCCCATGGAGAACCCCATGAGTCATCCTTGCCCCATGGCGTGTAATCAGCTTGTAGGATATAACCTCTGGTATCAGGTGATCCTTTAACAGATCCAGTATCAGCATCTCCTGTGTTGTAATAAGTCATATCCTTTTTCCCATTTACACCAAAAATTCCAGCTGATAAGCCATATGTGTTTTGATAGTTGTAAGAAGTGTTGATATCAAAGCGATTCAAGTTGCTATGCTTATTATCGTGATCACCTTCAGTAGCATTAAATGTGGTTTTTTCATGGATATAAGCTGCATTGGCTGTCCAGATATGTTCTCTAGTGCCTAAGAATTGGTACGAAGCATCCACACCAATATCTCGATATTTATCATATGGGCCAGAACTCAAGTAATCTGGCTGAACCTTAGCATTCATTCCAAATATGCCCACATTGAAAGCTTGTTTTTTATAATCCTGGAATAGTGCTAAACGCCAATAAGGAGCCACTCCATTCAACTTGCCGGCACCTTCAACGTTTAACTTTTTAAGCATAGATGGAGATAAAGACTGGTATCCCCCAACTTCAGCATAAATTGAGTTATCGAAGAAGCTATAAGCACTAATACCCATTACTGAATGTTCCAAACCACCGTCTATCAAAGGCGATGCATTGTATTCAGGGCCATGTTCTGTTGAGGTGTAAGGAAAACGCCAGCCAGGTAGTGTATTAAAAGGGTCTTGTATTGTTGGATTATTGTTAATTGATAATCCATATACGAGGTCTTTATCACCATGCGTAGTTTTATTCACAATACGTAAATCCATATTGTCTAGATTTACATGCTTGTCACCATCATTCCATGTGGCCTGAGCAAATCCACCAACGTGATCATTCACGCCGCCAGCCAAGAACAGTGAAATTTCCTGTGCTGATAGAACATTATTATTACCAAAATGTGCGTAATCTTCTGTGGCATCTTTCTTGGTATGAGTGAGACCGCCAACCATCATCATTGAAAGTGGAATCTTCCCATCTTTACCATCGGTATCTGTGTATCCGCCAAGCTTAAACTGTAATCCATGCGGTGTGAGCTGAGGGCCAAAAGCGCTTACGTGACAGGCGACGCATGCTTCACCAGTTTGTCTTGCAAAGCTCGGAAGAGCATGCGCGCTTTGTATCACTGATGTGAACAGCAAAGCTGCGCTAGCAATTACCTTGAAAGTTTTTTTAAACATAATTTATTAATTCCTAGTCTGCTGATTAATTGTTAAATTTGATTTTCATGGAGTCTAAGACGTTGTCTCTTAGAATAAAGTGATGCCAGATGGCTGCCAGAACATGAAGACAAATCAAGGCTACTAATATCCAGGCCGCATAAGCGTGATAGTCTTGTAGTGATTCGGCCAAATCCTCATTTGGGCTTATTAGTTTCGGAAGTGTGAATAATCCGAAGAAAGTTGCTTCCTTCCCTGTTGCGTTGGTCTGCAATAGCCCTAAGATTGGCAAAGCGATTAATGCAATATAAATCGAGAAATGTGCGGCTTTAGCTGCCAGCTCATTAAATAGCGATAAGCCATGATTGGGGAGATTTCTTACATGTTTGGTTCTAAAGAATAGTCTAATTGTAACCATCAATAGAATGCCCAACCCTACTGCTCTATGGAGATTAAGTAATTCAAGTCTGACGGACTTTGTTTCCATTTGATCGCGTATCAAGACGATTAAAACGGTTGCTACCAACAAAATTGAAGTCAGCCAATGAATAATTCTTATAGAAATTGGATAGCGATGCATGATGAACCTTTTGGTTTTTCAGTGCTCCCATATTATGAAAACTTAACCAGGGCGAGAATTGGGCAAATGTCTTATATGATCAGCAGAGTGTCTGGATTAGAATGAGCTTATCTCATTAGACATATGTCCTATAAGAAAATGGAAAAAATCAGAGAAAACAGAGTGTTTGTGGGTGGAATTATTCTCTTAACCTGTTATTTGTTTTTGGCGATTGATGATTTGATTGATGACATCAATGACGACATGCCAAAGATTCATATATATGCCAACACACTATTTGTTGTTGTTGGACTATTGGCTCTCTTTTATTACTCTCATGTTGTTTATCGAGAGTTGAAGAAACAGTTTGAGAAGCGTGATCGCATTACAAACTTGGCTGTCAGCCAGTCATTAAAATTTAAAAATGAACTTATAGAAATCAAAGCTGGCGTTGTTTCTAATATTCATAACCAATTCACGAACTGGGCGCTGACAGATGCAGAAAAAGAAATTGCATTTCTAATCCTTAAAGGATTTAGTTTTAAGGAAATATCATCTTTTAGAAATACCAATGAAAAAACAGTGAGAGATCAAGCAACGAAGATATATTCCAAAAGTGGCTTAAGAAATAGATCTGATCTGGTGGCTTATTTCCTAGAAGATTTATTATCCTAATTTTTCTCAAGATCTTAATCTAATATTCCTCTATTCAAAATGTCGGGATTCCCGACATTTTGGCTGCTGGAGGGTTTAAAAAGTAAGGTTTTTCTTTTTGTAAATCTTTTGGTAATCTAGGTACATTGCAAGTCTTTGTAATCAAGGTACTAAAAGTCTGGTAAATATCAGGTTGAAGAACAAATTTAACATTCAGTTTTTTATTTTTTGGCTAGTGGCTATGCAGCTTATCTCGCCCTTTTTGCACGCCCATGCATTTGGCGTTGGTGCAATCCATGGCGGCCCTGGGGTGCATATTCACTTGGACGAAATTGACTCTGCTTCGAATGCCAGCTTTGACAAAGAAACTATCCACGAGCAAACGATGCCTGAACATACTATCAGCATCACCGCAGGGGTTTCAGAGAAGTTCAACTTCGAATTTATATTTCCCGTAATATTGAGTTGTATCTCTTTGGCGCTTTGTTCGATTTATGTACGCCGTTTTTACACGCCAGATGAATCGCCAATTCTGCAGCAACAAACTTACCCATTTTCAACCCCTCGCGCACCTCCTGCTCACCGTTAGTCCGTTAATGGCTTAATTGCCTTCTTTATCAAGCCAATTGGCTTGAGTGACGTATTAATTGGAGTAATCAATGTTTCAAACCCTAAAATCCAGAAAAGCATGGTTCAAGTTCATGTTTATCCTGTTGGCACTCTTTGTCACTCTGAATGCAATGGCGGCCATGGAGAATCATGATGATGATTTGTTAGCGAGCCCGACATTGAGTTTACATGACTTGATTGAAAGAACCCTGACTCGTTATCCAGATAGCTTGGTACTTCAAGCTAAACAAGTAGAAATCGAAGCGCGGAGTAAGCATGCTAAAGGCATCTTGCCTAATTCGCCTGCAATCGGTTTCCGTAACCAAAATGACAGTGTTATGAGTCACCGTGGAGAACGTGAATGGGAAGCCGAGTTAGAGATGTCAGTATGGTTGCCTGGGCAACGTGCTGCGCGCGAGGCTATTGCGCGAGATGCGGCAGCAGGGTTAATTGATGCACGTGAAGTTTTGCACCTTCAAGTCGCTGGTATGCTCCGAGACTCGTTGTGGGATCTTTCTATGATGATGCACCAATCTACACTCGCAAAGAGTCGTCATGAAACAGCTTTGGCTTTACTTAATGATGTCGAGAAGCGAGCAAAGGCGGGTGATCTTCCAAGAACAGATATTATGCTCGCGCAAAATGAGGCTTATCAGGCGGAGACGGCTTTATTAAGAGCTGAAGCTGAAGTTAAGCACGCAAAATTTCGCTATAAATTACTTACAGGTATCACCAATATTCCCGAAAGTTTTACGGAGCTGCAGTCAAAAGCAATTCTGGCAGATACACATCCAGCATTGAAGGATGCTGCATCCAAAATAAAAGTAGCAGACGATGAGCGCAATTTGGTGCAGGTGGAAAAACGAGAAAATCCTTCATTACTACTTAATGCCAGAACACAGCGTGGTGCTTTTGATAATCAATCAAATGAATCAGTTGGATTTAAGGTTCGTATCCCATTTGATACTGACGTTCGCAGTGCGCCGTTGTTAGCAAACGCTGAGATGAATTACGCTAAGAATCAGGCGGAAAGTCAACACTTGCGGTTGATGCTTGAGAGCGCATTTCATGAGGCTGAGCACAATTTAGAGGTTACTCGTGCGGAGCTCGAGATTACGACCAAGCAGCATGCGAATGCTCAAGAAAATTTACGATTAGCTAAAAAAGCTTTTGCGCTTGGTGAGTCAGATTTAGTTAATTTACTCCGTGTACAGGCGCTCGCTTACGAGGCTGAGCGCGCCATGAAACAACGTCAAATTCAATTGCAATGGGATACCGCCCATTACAACCAAGCAGTAGGAGAAATGCCATGAGAAAACTATTAATCCTCAATTTAGTTTGTTTAAGTCTTTCTGCACAAGCAGGGCAAACAATTAGCATCAGTCAGACACAAATTAAAACTTTAGGTATTGAAACGACACCTCTTATCAGTCAAGGAAATACCACTAGTCAACGTTTGCCGGGCGAGATTGTGGTACCGATTGATCAAGCTAGGGTTCTTAGTGTTCCTCAACCAGGACTAATTGATCAAGTGATGGTGGCCGCAGGTCAGTCAGTTAAACAAGGGCAAGTGTTGGCACATTTAAGCAGTCCTGAATTGGTTGCGTTGCAGCGTGACCATCTGCAAGCGATTTCACAACAAAAGCTCTCTGAGAATGCTTATAAGCGGGACACTGAGCTATACAAGGACGGCATTATTGCAGAACGTCGTTATCTCACAACCGAAAGTAATCATGCAGAAGTAAATGCGTTACTCACTCAGCGTCGTCAAGCGCTCAAATTATCAGGGATGAGCCCACAAGCTATTAAGCAATTGGAGAGTAGCGGCGCTTACACAAACGGTATTAGCCTAACCTCTCCGATTGATGGTGTGGTACTGGAGCAAATGATTACTGCAGGTCAACGTGTAGATAGTGCAACACCTATCTACCGTATTGCTAAGTTATCGCCACTCTGGCTAGAAATACATGTACCCACACAGACTTTAAGTGGCATCAAATTAGGTATGCCTGCTCATGTGACTAACAGTGAGGCGAGTGGCAAGGTCATTGCGATTGTGCCAAGTATAAATAAGTTAGACCAGACAGCACTCGTACGTGTATTAATCAACAAAGGATTAAGCTCGCTAGCACCTGGCCAGATGGTAGAAGCAGAAATTGCTCAATCAGGTGGTGTTAAAAACAGTTTTAGCGTCCCTAAAAAATCACTCGTTCAGATCAACCCCGACAATAAAGCTAATCAGACTTTTGTGTTTGTTCAAACGAAAATTGGTTTTGAGGCGCGAGCAGTCAATCTCTTAGGAAGCCTGGGGGATCAAGCCTTAGTTACAGGTGACTTTGTGGGCAACGAAAAAGTTGTGACTTCAGGAACTTCTACACTTAAAGCACAGCTTCAAGGGGTTGGGGGCAACGACTAATGTTGAACAAAATTATTCAAGCGGCGATGAATGCCCGCCTACTGATTGTTCTTTCTGTTATAGGTTTAATTGGTAGTGGTATTTACGCTATACAAAATCTACCAATCGATGCGTTTCCTGATGTGTCCACTACTCAGGTCAAAATCATCATCAAATCGCCAGGTCTTACACCAGAAGAAATTGAGGCGCGCGTCACCGCCCCAGTTGAAGTCGAGATGCTCGGCATTCCTAAACAGACTATGTTGCGAGCTGTTGCCAAATATGGGCTGACAGATATTACTGTGGATTTTGCCGACGGTACGGATATTTATTGGGCACGTCAACAAGTAGCTGAACGCCTAAATAATGTGTGGGGCAATCTTCCTGAAGATATTTCTGGTGGCATGGCACCCATGACTACCCCTTTAGGCGAGATGTTTATGTTCACGATTGAAGGCGGGGGTTTGTCGCTTGAGCAGCGTCGAAGCTTATTAGATTGGGTGATTCGACCACAGCTTCGCAGTGTACCAGGCGTCGCGGATGTGAATGCGTTAGGTGGTTTGGTACGAAGCTTTGAAATCATTCCTGATATTGCTCGAATGACGGCACGCGGCGTGAGCTTGGATGATTTGCAACAAACCTTGGAGCGTAATAATCGTAACGATGGTGCCGGTCGTTTGAATGAAGGAGAAGAGTCTCTGATCATTCGTGCTGAAGGTCGTTTTAATACGTTAGATGATGTGCGTAATACGGTGATTAAAGCGCAGGGTGGTGTCCCTATACGTGTCAATGATGTTGCGAATGTCAAAATTGGAGCACTTACACGTTATGGTGCGGTAAGCCACAACGGTCAAGGTGAAGCTGTTGAAGGTCTGGTCTTGGGTCTGCGAGGTGCGAACGCACGTCAAGTAGTAGAGGGGGTACGCGAGCGCTTAGCAGAGATAGCAACAACCTTGCCTAAAGGGGTTAAAACAGAAGTATTTTATGATCGTGGCAGCCTTGTGGATCGGGCAATTCATGGCGTCTCAAAAGCGTTAATGGAAGCAATTTTCTTGGTCATTATTTTGCTCATTTTATTTCTGGGCAATTTACGTGCTGCGCTCACTGTTGCGCTTACTTTACCCTTAGCAGCCCTGATTACTTTCGTATTAATGCGAAACTTCGATTTGTCTGCCAACCTAATGAGCTTAGGGGGTCTTTCCATCGCGATTGGGATGTTAGTTGATGCGGCTGTGGTGGTAGTTGAAAATATTACGGCGCATCTTGCTGAGCATGAAAAGGAAGATGAGAAAAATAATAATACTCGATTAGAAATTATCTCATTGGCAGTCCAAGAGGTTGCAGTACCAGTGACGGCTGGTATTTTAATTATCATTACGGTGTTCTTGCCTTTGCTCACCTTGCAGGGCTTAGAGGGTAAGTTATTTATTCCTGTTGCTTTAACTATTGTGTTTGCGCTGGCAGGTTCGTTACTGCTTTCGTTAACTGCAATTCCTGTTCTTGCATCGTTACTGCTCGGCAAAGTTGATCATAGTGAACCATGGTTAGTTCGAAAGGCCATTAAGCTTTATGAGCCAGCACTCAATTGGGCGCTAAAAAATACCAAAAAAGTAGCGATTGGTGCAGTTATCGGTTTATTGATGACAGCGATTATTTACAGCCAAATTGGGAAAATTTTTATGCCAACGATGGATGAAGGAGACATCAT
>CAYFKO010000080.1:0-7409 GCA_964343765.1 uncultured Polynucleobacter sp.
AAACCCTTATCCGACCAACAGCGTTTATTTCTAGTTGAATCTGACCAGCTTTATCGAGCATGGCGTGAGGCCTATTGGCGTCGAGAGGATTACAAATACGGTCTTCAGTGGAAGCATATTTATGATGCGGAATATTTAGTCCGTGGAAACTCTGGCGGAGGAAGTCGCTCGTTGGGTAGGCGATCTGCTGAAACTGAAAAGATTTATGAAGCCTTTATAGAGGGCAAAGAAGTTGCGCTTCAAAAATACCGAGGTCTTACCGATCGTTTAGAACTACAAAAACGGTTAAATCGTGCAGCGCGTTTGGGTCGTATGCCAAGCATTATTGGAGAGTTACTGATTCGACTTGACCAAGCCCATGCACTATCAGAATTTAGAGTAGTTGGTACGCACGCCCTATTTGCCTATGAGTCGATGGCAGCTGTTGAATTCAAAATAGAGTTACTAGCATCAGGCGATGTTGATTTAATGTTTGACTCGCGCAAACAACTATCTTTAGTAGCAAAAAAATTTGATGGGCAGGGTCTTCTTGGATTACTTAAGAAGGTAGATAAAACATTTGAAGCAAAATCGAATCAACAATTTAGAGCGATTAACAAAGATGGCTTTATGGTGGATTTGATTAGTCAAATGAGGGGTATGCATCAAAGCGTTGGTCGAATGGCTGATGATGATTTAGAGGCGGTTGAAATACCAAATTTAGAATGGCTGATGAATGCGCCAAAAATTGATCAAGTTGTAATTGCAGCAAATGGATCGCCAGTTCTTATGCCGGTATCCGATCCACGAGCATTTGCGATTCATAAAGCCTGGCTATCGAAACGTATTGATCGAGAGCCTGTGAAGAAGCGGCGTGATTTGAATCAGGCGATTATGGTTTATCAACTGCTTCAGGAATATTTGCCAAACTTTCCTTTTGATACAAAGATGATGAAGTACCTACCCAAAGAGGTCATTGAATCATCATTGGGAGATGTATTGAGTAAGTTAAATTGAGCTAGTCTAGTTAATCGCTCTTTTTAAGCCTTCAATTAATTGCGTGCATTCCTCATCTTTACCAATCGTAATACGCAGGTATTGATCGATGCGTGGCAGTTTGAAATGGCGCACGATGATGCTTTGTTCGCGAAGGGACTTTGCTAATTGTTCCGCATCGTGTTTCGGGTGTTTTGTAAACACAAAGTTCGCTTGCGAAGGGAGTGTTTCAAAACCTAGTAACCCTAATTCTTTAACAAGTTTATCGCGACTTGCTTGAACCTTGCGGCTGACTTCAGCTAGGTGAGCAATATCTTCAATGGCAGCAATAGCACCAGCTAGTGCTAAGCGATCTAGTGGGTATGAATTAAAACTATTTTTGATGCGCTCAAGCGCTTCGATTAACTCTGGATGTCCGAGGGCAAATCCAACACGAAGTCCAGCTAAGGCGCGAGATTTAGAAAGTGTATGGACGACAACGAGATTATCAAATTCTTTAATCAGAGGAATACACGATTCAGCACCGAAATCTACGTAAGCTTCATCAATCACAACCACGCTATTACGATTGTTTTCGAGTAATCGTCGAATTTCATTGCGAGGAATATCTTGGCCCGTTGGTGCATTTGGATTGGGGAAGATAATTCCACCGTTATTTGACTCGCTGATGTAGTCGTCTAAACGAATTCTGAGATTTTGATCAAGCGGGATTTGTTTAGAGGCAATGCCAAACAGTTTGCAGTAAACCGGATAAAAACTATAAGTAATGTCCGGAAATAAGACGGGTTGCTCATGTTTTAAAAGGGCAGCAAAAATATGAGCCAATACTTCATCTGAACCATTTCCGACAAAAACTTGGTTTGCTTGTAAGCCGTTTTGAGCCGCAATCGTTTGTTTTAGCGCATCAGCGTTTGGATCTGGGTAGAGGCGCAAGGTGTCATTCGTGACTTCACGGATGGCAGACAGTGCCTTTAAGGAAGGCCCATAAGGGCTTTCATTGGTATTTAATTTGACCAAACGGGTCATTTTTGGCTGTTCGCCAGGTACGTAAGGCGTTAATTCCTGAACGGTTTTGCTCCAAAAGCGCGACATGTTGTGAAACCTTGAGTTTGTAAACGTATAAACGAATGATATTATGACGGCATGAGACAAGTTGAAGTCACTCGAAACACATCCGAAACCAAGATTGTATTGGCTCTTAATTTGGATGGTACAGGTCGCGCCGAATTAAATTCAGGCGTGGCGTTTCTCGACCATATGCTCGATCAAATTGCCCGTCATGGTATGGTTGACTTGAAAGTGAGTGCCAGTGGTGACACTCACATTGATGATCACCACACCGTAGAGGATATTGGTATTACGCTTGGTCAAGCAGTGGCTAAAGCCATTGGTGATAAAAAGGGTATTACACGATATGGCCACTCTTATGTGCCACTTGATGAAACCTTGTCACGTGTTGTGATTGATTTTTCGGGGCGTCCTGGTTTGGAATTCAATGTCCCATTTACGCGTGCTCGTGTTGGAACGTTTGACGTTGACTTGGCAATCGAATTTTTCCGTGGGTTTGTGAATCACGCGGGAGTAACCTTGCACATTGATAATTTGCGTGGTGTGAATGCTCACCATCAAATTGAGACAGTGTTTAAGGCCTTTGGTCGCGCATTGCGCATGGCAGTTGAATTAGATCCGCGAGCAAGTGGCGTGGTTCCTTCGACTAAGGGAAGCCTCTAACCTCTAATTGCCGCCAAGGTCCATTCAGTGTCAACCATAGCAATCGTCGATTACGGCATGGGAAATTTGCGTTCAGTAGCGCAAGCCATGATGAAAGTCGCCCCTGAACATCAGGTCATCATCGCGGATCAGCCTGATCAAATCAAATCAGCTGATCGTGTCGTGTTGCCAGGTCAAGGAGCCATGCCAGATTGTATGGCCAATCTCGAAGCCTCCGGTTTATTAGAACAAGTATTAATAGCATCTAAAACAAAGCCTTTACTCGGAGTTTGCGTGGGTGAACAAATGCTTTTTGACGAGAGTGCTGAATCAAGAAGCGCGGATGCAAGAACACCTTGCTTAGGCTTGTTCCCTGGAAGCGTTGAGCGATTTGACTTGTTGGGCAGGTCGCAAGAAGATGGAAGCCATTACAAAGTTCCCCATATGGGATGGAATGAAGTTGTACAAACTACCAATCATCCTCTTTGGGAAGGCATTCCTGATAAAGCACGTTTTTATTTTGTACATAGTTATTATGTTGTACCAAAAGAGGCAACTGATACTGCCGGGACAACGGAGTATGGCTTGGTATTTACCTCGGCAGTTGCTCGCGATAATATTTTTGCAACACAATTTCATCCGGAGAAAAGCGCACAGCATGGTTTGCGCCTTTATCAAAATTTCACACGTTGGAATCCTTAAATGCTTTTAATTCCCGCTATTGATCTTAAAGACGGCCACTGCGTTCGACTCGAGCAAGGTGATATGGATCGCGCCACCACTTTCTCAGAAGACCCTGGGGCAATGGCCAAACATTGGGTTGAGCAGGGAGCGCGCCGATTACATTTAGTTGACCTTAATGGCGCGTTTGCCGGCAAACCGAAAAATGAGAGCGCGATTAAGTCGATTCTTAAAGCGGTAGGTGACGATATTCCAGTCCAATTAGGCGGTGGTATTCGTGATCTAGAAACGATTGAGCGTTTACTTGATGATGGATTAAGCACCATCATTATTGGAACGGCTGCTGTTAAGAGTCCTGGCTTTTTGCGAGACGCTTGTTCAGCATTTGGTGGACACATTATGGTTGGCCTAGATGCTAAAGATGGCAAAGTGGCAACCGATGGTTGGAGTAAGTTGACAGGCCATGAAGTGATTGACCTTGCGAAAAAATATGAAGACTACGGTGTTGAGGCAATTATTTATACCGATATTGGTCGCGATGGCATGTTGCAAGGAATTAATATCGAAGCGACATTAAAGTTGGCTCAAGCAGTCAGTATTCCAATTATTGCGAGTGGTGGTCTCACCAATCTCAAAGACATTGATGCATTGTGTGAGATTGAAGACGAGGGTGTAATGGGCGTCATTGCTGGCCGCGCCATCTATAACGGCAATATTGATTTAGCAAAAGCACAAAAATACGCAGATGAAAAATCAGCGAGTTAATTTAAGCGCTTAAACTTTTTAAATACAACAAATCAGAACCCATGCTCGCCAAACGAATTATTCCTTGTTTAGATGTGACTGCTGGCCGCGTGGTTAAGGGTGTTAACTTTGTAGAGCTTAGGGATGCTGGAGACCCCGTTGAGATTGCGCGTCGATATGATGAGCAAGGTGCGGACGAGCTAACGTTTCTGGACATAACAGCAACTTCGGATGAGCGTGATTTGATTTTGCACATCATTGAAGACGTTGCGTCGCAAGTGTTTATTCCATTAACCGTTGGTGGCGGAGTTCGTGAAGTTGCCGATGTGCGACGTTTGCTGAACGCGGGCGCCGATAAAGTGAGTATGAATTCATCTGCTGTGGCAAGACCTGATTTGGTTTCGGAGTCCGCAAGTAAATATGGTTCGCAATGCATCGTTGTTGCCATCGATGCAAAAGAATCGACGCCCGGAAAATGGGAGGTATTTACACATGGTGGACGCAAAGGGACAGGGATTGATGCTGTTGAATGGGCAATTGAAGTATCCAAGCGAGGAGCTGGGGAAATTCTGTTGACCAGCATGAATCGAGACGGCACTAAAAATGGATTTGACTTACCTTTAACGCGCGCCGTGAGTGATGCTGTGCCAGTGCCTGTGATCGCCTCTGGTGGAGTGGGTAATCTTCAGCATTTAGCCGAAGGAGTGACTTTGGGTCATGCAGATGCTGTTCTGGCTGCAAGTATCTTTCATTACGGGGAATACACTGTTGGTGAAGCGAAAGCGTTTATGGCCAAGCAGGGTATTACGGTCCGTAACTAGACTAATTCTTGGCAGAATCCCAAATTGCCATCTGCCTAGACTAGAATTACAGCATGCAAACAAAAAACAAGCTTGATTGGATTTCACAGGTTACTTGGAATGACCAGGGTTTAGTGCCGGTTATTGCTCAAGAAGCAGCGAGTAAAGATGTGTTGATGATGGCTTGGATGAATCAAGAGTCATTAATAAAGACAATTGAATCTGGTCAAGCGGTATATTGGTCTCGCTCACGTCAAAAATTGTGGCACAAGGGTGAAGAGTCTGGCCATTTTCAGAATGTTAAAAGTATTCATTTAGATTGTGACGGCGATACCATTTTGTTAGTTGTTGAGCAGGTTGGCGGTATTGCTTGTCATACGGGGGCGCACAGCTGTTTTTTTAATGATCTAGATACGGCTGGTCAATCCCCACTTTGGAAAGATACTTTTGCAGTACCGAAATCAGGAAACGAATGATGGCAACTAATCAAGTCAACATGACAGATACTCTCAAGCGTTTGGCGGATATAGTGGATTCGCGCAAGCAGGATGTTGCATCCGGAAAAGCTGATCCAACGGTTTCTTATATTGCAAAGCTCTTCACAAAAGGCGATGATGCGATTCTCAAGAAAATTGGTGAAGAGGCTGCTGAGACCATTATGGCAGCAAAAGATTGCCGAGCTTCTCAACAGTCTGCAAGTTGGGATAAAGAAAAGCAGCAATTATTAGTTGGTGAGGTCGCAGACCTATGGTTTCATTGTTTACTGGCTTTGTCTCAGTTTGATTTAAGGCCAGAAGATGTTCTGGCTGAACTAGAGCGTCGCGAGGGCACAAGCGGCATTGCAGAAAAAGCCTCACGAAAATCGTAAACGGAGTTTAGAAATGAGTCATGATCCAAATTGCATTTTTTGCAAAATCATAGAAGGTTCAATTCCTTGTAAGAAAGTTTATGAGGATGATGAAGTGTTAGCGTTTCATGACATCAATCCGGCTGCACCGATTCATTTTTTGATTATCCCTAAACATCATGTGCCAATGCTCGCTGATATGACTCAAGCGGATAGTCCACTGCTCGGTAAAATGTTGGCATTAGCACCTAAACTAGCTTCAGAGCAGGGTGCAAGACCGGGTCAAGGCGGTGGGTTTAGAGTGGTGGTAAATAATGGTGTAGATGGTGGGCAAGAGGTATACCATTTACACATTCATGTGATGGCTGGACCGCGTCCCTGGAAAAAAGATTTAGCGGGTTTGTAAAAGAGCTGTAACGATAAGTTTGTTAACGTAAAGAATCGTAAAGGAGTTTGGTATGGGTTCATGGAGCATCGTGCACTGGTTAGTAGTGTTAGTAATTGTCTTGGCTTTATTCGGCACAAAAAAATTACGTAATGTTGGCTCAGATTTGGGTGCTGCTGTTAAGGGATTTAAAGACGGAATGAAGGGTGATGAAGCAAAATCAAATGAGCAAACGCCTGCACAAGTCTCTCAAAATCAAACTGCCAAAGATTCGACGACCGTTGATGTAAGCAGTAAAGATGTACGTTAATACGTACATCGCTTGATTTCAGCAAACGTTTTTATAGCTAAATGCCATGATTGATATTGGCTTGTCCAAAATCGTCTTAATCAGCGCTGTGGCGCTGGTTGTCATTGGTCCTGAGCGTTTACCAAAAGTTGCCAGAATGGCGGGAACTTTATTTGGTCGAGCACAACGTTATATGAATGATGTGCGTAATGAAGTTAGTCGACAAATGGAGCAAGAAGAGCTTCGCAAAGTAAAGGAAGCTGCGACGGATGCTTTTAAGAGCGTTCAAGATGGCATCCAGGAAGTGACTAATACGGTTCAGAATGAAATTGAATCAATTCAGTACAGTCACCATGATGTTTCTGATCCACAGAAAATTTTTAAAGCATCGGTTCGTCAAGGTAAGGCAAGCTGGGGTAATCGTCGAGGCGTCATTCCAGTTTGGTTTAAGCATTCCACCGGAATTAAAACACGAGTGCAATCTGGCGCTGCTCGCGTGAAACGGTTTCGTCGTGCGGCAAGTCAGCAGCGTGGACCGCGATCTTTCTTTTGAGTAATGACAAATCATGAGCAATCAAACGGAAGACTCGTCCTCACCAATTGAAGAAAATTTCTTTAGTCATTTAGCTGAATTGCGTGATCGCATTATTAAGGCGGGCATTGCCTTGCTGGTTGTTTTTGTTAGCCTTATTTACTGGGCCCCAGAAATTTTCCATTTGCTAGCAAAACCTTTGCTCGATGTTTTGCCATCGGGCACACACATGATTGTGACGGATGTAACGGGTTCTTTCTTTGTGCCTATTAAGGTCACCTTTATGGTGTCATTTGTGATTGCTCTGCCGGTAGTTATTTATCAACTATGGGCATTTGTGGCTCCCGGTTTATATCAACATGAAAAGAAGTTGATTCTTCCTTTGGTAGTAAGTACGTATTCATTATTCTTAGTGGGAATGTCATTTGCTTACTTTTTAGTATTCC
>CAYFKO010000081.1:0-7397 GCA_964343765.1 uncultured Polynucleobacter sp.
TGGCTAGCTTCAACTACTGCACGACGTGAGAGAACAACGTTATTACGCTTACGATCAAGCTTGATAACTTTGAACTCCATCGTTTTGCCTTCGTATGGTGATGTGTCCTTAATTGGACGTGTATCAACCAATGAACCTGGCAAGAAGGCACGAATACCATTGACCATCACAGTCAAACCACCCTTAACCTTACCTGTTACAGCACCAGTCACGATCTCGCCGTTTTCGAGTGCTTTTTCGAGGTTCAACCAAGAAGCTAAACGTTTCGCTTTGTCACGTGACAAAATAGTGTCGCCGTAACCGTTTTCTAACGCATCAATCGCAACTGATACGAAATCACCAGGCTGAACATCAAGTTCACCCTGATCATTATGGAATTCTTCTACGGGAATAAACGCTTCGGATTTCAATCCAGCGTTAACAACAACAAAGTTGTGGTCAATACGGACCACTTCGGCAGAAATCACCTGGCCGGACTTCATATTGGAACGGGCTAATGATTCTTCAAATAGAGCTGCAAAAGATTCTGACATGAATTATTTCACTTATATCGTCGAAAGTTCGACGGGTTAGGTTAAACATACCTGCCTTGCGATACTTTTAAGAACCTTTTCGTTTTTTAACACGTTAAGGCGCACCGGGAGTCAAGGAAGGCTCCGTACTACACACTTCTAAACTTAATAACAAAAATCCGAAAAGAATTAGGAACTAGTCGATGATTGTTTATACCAATCAAGCACTTGTGCCACAGCTTCTGCAACGGTTTTTTGCGTTGTATCAAGCAAAAAAGCTCCTGGCACTAAGGCTAACGGAGCTTCGCTTCGATTGGTATCCCGCTCGTCGCGCTCCCGCAAATCTTGCGTCAGGATGTCTATATTAGCAGAAAAACCCTTGGCAATCAATTGTTTATATCTTCTTTCTGCACGAGCCTCAACGCTAGCCGTTAAAAAGACCTTTAAAACAGCTTCCGGGAAGATTACCGAAGCCATATCTCTACCATCTGCCACGAGACCTGGGGGCTCTAAAAATGCTCGTTGGCGCTCAACCAAAGCCGCTCTAACCCCCTTAATAGCCCCCACTGCCGAGGCACGCTTACCCATCTCTTCTTGACGGATATCATCGCTAACATCTTGATTATTAAGAAGTATTTTATCACCCTGAAATACTACCGGTAACTCGGCAGCGATTTTAGCTAAGCCAGGCTCGTCAGATAGATCGACCCCTTGCAATTTACTCGCTAATCCTACCAAGCGATACAAAGCACCACTATCCAAATAATGAAAACCTAAGGCTTGCGAAACAAGCTGAGCAACCGTACCTTTACCCGAAGCTGTAGGTCCGTCAATCGCTATCACCGGATAGATCGAACTCATGCGAGTTCTACCAACTGGTTAAATTGCGTGAAATACTCGGGGAAGGTTTTTGCCACACATCCTGGGTCATTAATTTTGACCGGCAAGGGACCAAATGCACTTAAGGAAAAACACATAGCCATACGGTGATCATCGTAGGTGTCTATTCCCTCGGCAGGTGTCTTCCAAGATGACGGCGCTTCGACCGTAATGTAATCTGCACCCTCTTCGACTTTCGCACCTAATTTTCTTAACTCAGTTGCCATCGCTGCTATACGATCCGTTTCTTTCACTCGCCAACTCGCAATTCCAGTGAGTCGCGTTTTTCCATTCGCAAACAATGCCGCAACCGCTAAGGTCATCGCCGCATCCGGAATAGCTGTGCAATCTAAATCAATGGCCTCTAGTTTTCCTGAATCAGTTCCGACTCCCCGAACCTCAATCCAATCATCTCCTTTGGATACGTTCGCGCCCATCGTTGCTAGAGCATCGGCAAATGCTACATCACCTTGAATACTGTCTCGACCAACTCCTCGAACAATGACTGGGCCCGATCCAATAGCGCCTGCCGCTAAAAAATAGGAGGCTGAGGATGCATCCCCTTCAACCCATAACTCGCTTGGAGCTGTGTATGGGGAGTTAGTCGTTGTTCGTTTAGGAATATGAAATCGCTGCCAAGCATCATTCGTAACATGAACGCCAAATCGAGCCATTAACTTTAAGGTGATATCAATATATGGCTTAGAAATTAGCTCGCCAACCACTTCAATCGTAATCGCCTCACTAGCCACCAAAGGCAGAGCCATAAGTAAGGCTGTTAAAAACTGACTAGATACATCCCCTCGCACTTTGACTGGTTTATTTAAATCTAAGCTCGGCGTTTTAATTTGTATTGGAGGATAACCAGAAACACCCAAATAATCGATGTGTGCTCCTACCTCACGCAAACCATCGACTAAATCGCCAATTGGTCGCTCATGCATACGAGGTACACCATGGAGATGGTAGTCACCACCAAGTACTGCTAAGGCAGCAGTCAATGGTCGAATCGCAGTTCCTGCATTGCCCATAAATAAATCAGCTTTTGCATTAGGGAATTTTCCTGCACACCCACTAACATCACAAACAGGCTTTCCATTAACAACCGATTCATGAATCTCAACACCTAATGTTTTAAGCGCTGCACGCATGACGCGCGTATCGTCAGCATCCAATAAACCATGCAATCGTGTCTTGCCATTGGATAAAGCGCAGAGTAGTAGAGCTCGATTCGATATGCTTTTTGAACCTGGCAACTCTAATTCGCCACGCATCCCTTTTAAAGGGCCTATCTGAATACTAGGCGTTACCATTAACCCAACTCCCAGTTATTTCGAGATTCACTGGCTTTTGAAAACAACTTTTCTAATTGTTCTCCATTACCCTCTTGAATAAGCGTTTGCAAATGTTTAACGACATTTAAATATTGATCGATTTCTTTTAAGACCGCACTTTTGTTTGCCAAACAAATATCACGCCACATTTCTGGACTAGAAGCAGCAATACGAGTGAAGTCTCTAAAGCCAGCCCCAGCATGTCGAAATTTAGTTGGCGCATCTTCTGCATTAGCGACTTGCAACATCAATGCATACGATAAAACATGTGGCAAATGTGAAACCGCTGCAAATACCGCATCATGCTGAACCGCAGACATCTTAAAAAGATTCGCACCTACACCACGCCACATTGCCTCGATGGCCTCTACGCGTTGCGTATTGTTTTCTTGTAATGGGCAAATAATCACTTGACGATTAACATACAAGTCCACCTGAGATGCACTCGCGCCATGTTTTGCACTTCCTGCGATTGGATGAGCTGGAACAAATTGAATGACGTCATCGAGTAAAGCATTCTTAGCGGCCATGATGACATCCATCTTCGTGCTACCGACATCCGTCACAATAGCGTCTGGCTTTAAATATGGCTTGATTTGCTTCAATATCTCTTCAGTCTGAGCAACTGGCACACACACCACAATTAAATCGGCTTGTGCAGCTCCCTGCGCCAAACTTACCACCTCATCAATCGCACCAAGTTGCAATGCCTCATCTAAATTAGATTTAGAACGTCCTACTCCTAAGATGCGATCTGCCATCTTGGCTTTTTTTAGAGCAAGACCTAAAGACCCTCCTATGAGGCCAACCCCAATAATCAGAACCTTATTGAAATGTACGTTAGTGGTTTGAGTCACATTCTGCCGATCTATGCTGATGCTGCGAGAGATTTTTTTAACGCATTCAGGAATGCCGCATTCTCTTCTGGCAAGCCAATCGAAATGCGTAACCATTGTGGCAAACCATAATTACCTACAGGACGCACAATGACGCCTTGTTTTAAAAGTGACAAATTGACACGCGCCCCAGCACCATCGTCATCGCCAACTTTAACCAAAACGAAATTACCTGCGGATGGCAGATAACGCAAACCCAATGCATCAAAACCTTTAGTAAGTTGCGCATAACCAGCTCGGTTAAGTTCAGCGCCTTTTTGCAAAAATGCCGCATCATTTAACGCCGCAATCGCTGCTGCTTGCGCCAAGGTATTAACATTGAATGGTTGTCGAATTCGATTCAATAAATCCGTTAACTCAGGCTGCGCAATTCCATAACCGATTCGCAATCCTGCTAACCCATAGGCTTTTGAGAATGAGCGTGAAACAATCACATTGGAATACTTTTTAGCAAATGCTAAAGAGTCATATTGCTGCTCTTGAGTAAGGTATTCGTTATAAGCTTCATCCACCACAACGACAATATGACTCGGCACTTTTTCCAAGAACGCATCAATCTCAGCCCCAGTTAAAAAACTGCCTGTCGGATTATTTGGATTAGCAACGAACATCAACTTCGTTTTGTCCGTAATTGCTTTTAGCATTCCAGCAAGATCATGCCCAAGTAAGTCGGGGGTAGCAGGAACCTCAACTGCCTTTGCACCCACCGCTTGAGTTGCTAATGGATACACTGCAAATGCATGTTGAGAAAAAACAATTTCATCACCTTGTTGCGCCACTGCTCTAGCAGCCAACTCGAGAATGTCATTACTACCATTACCCAAGGTAATCCAGTTTTCCGGAACACTATATTTCTTAGCAATTACTTGTTTGAGCTCAAAGCCATTCGAATCAGGATAGCGCCCCAATTCTTCCGCTGCTTTTAACATTGCCTGCTTTGCTGATTCAGGCATTCCTAAAGGATTTTCATTAGAAGCTAATTTCACAATCTTAGCTTCATCAAGGCCGAATTCACGCGCCACTTCGCTAATCGGTTTACCACCAATGTAAGGAGCAATGCCGTGAACTTGATCTAAGCCAATTCGTTTGCTTGATTGATTTGAAGACATACCTTTTTATCCAATAAATTCATACACACCCAATCAGGTATGTATTAACTTGCACTCTTAGGGTAAGAGCCTAAACATTTATAAAAAGCTGCGACAGTTTGCAACTCAGTCAATGCAAGCGCCACCTTTTCATCCGCTTGATGACCCTCAATATCCACAAAGAAGTGATATTCCCAGGTGCCCTTTCTGGCAGGTCGCGACTCTAAACGAGACATTGAAACCCCGTGTTTTGCAAGCGGCAGTAACATCTTATATACAGCACCAGGCTCATTGGGAACAGACAACACTAAAGAAGTTTGATCTCGCCCCGTTGGTCCACAGGTATTTTTCCCAATCACTACGAATCGAGTGCGATTATGAGGATCATCCTGAATCTCAGCGTGCACAGCTTGTAATCCATAAGTCTGCTGAGCAGAATCGCCAGCTATCGCTGCAATTTTAGAATCTTTAGAAGCTAAGCGAGCGCCCTCACCATTACTCGACACCGCCTGACGCTGAATTGTCGGCGCATGAACATTCAACCAATGCTGACACTGAGCTAAAGCTTGTGGATGTGCCACAATTTGCTCCACCCCATCTAGCTTGCCTGACTGGGTCAGCAAATGATGACGAACTGGTATTGCAATTTCCCCAGAGATAGTCAAGGAAGTTTCCAATAACAAATCCAGAGTTCTAGAAATCGCACCTTCCGATGAGTTCTCAACCGGCACCACACCAAACTCGACTTGACCAGCTTCCACACTTCGGAAAACCTCATCTAAACTCTCGCATGGTGTCGTCAAAATAGAATGACCAAATGCCTTAAATGTCGCCTCTTCGGAGAAAGTTCCCGCGGGTCCTAAGTACGCTACTTTTTGCGGCGCCTCAATCGCGCGACACCCTGACATGATTTCTTTCCAGATAGCAGAAATACTTTCTGCTTTTAGCGGCCCTTTATTCGATTCGACCATGCCACGAATAACCTGTAACTCTCGCTCTGGCCTCAATACTGGAGCACCTGTTTCTTGCTTAATTTTGCCAACTTCCAAAGCTAGATTAGCGCGCTTTGTTAGCGTCTCTAATATCTCTTGATCAAGCTTGTCAATCTGCTCCCGAATCGGGGCAAGACGTTTATCATCAGCCGACATTAGGCACGCCTTTCAAATTCGGTTAAGAATTCAGCTAAAGCTTGCACTCCAGCCATTGGCATAGCGTTGTAGATACTCGCTCGCATTCCACCGACGCTCTTATGCCCTTTTAAGCCAGCCAAGCCAGCTGCTAAGGATTCCTCTAAGAAACGATCCTGTAAGCTTTCGTCCTTAAGATAGAAAGTGACATTCATCCGTGAACGATAACGCTTATCAACACGACTCTCATACAAAGCGCTCGCATCTAAAATGTCATACAGCATTTTTGCCTTGGCGATATTAATCTGCTCGATTGCAGCAACACCACCCTGACGTTTTAGCCATTTAAATACCTGCCCCGCTAAATATATTGCAAAAGTTGGCGGGGTATTCAGCATCGAATCATTTTTTGACTGCTGTGTCCAATCAAATACGGTTGGCGTAATTGGCATCGCATGTCCTAGCAACTCGTTTTTGACAACGACAATAGTAAGTCCCGCTGGACCAATATTCTTTTGCGCACCACCAAACAACACGCCATACTTTGTCACATCCATTTGACGCGACAACATATGACTAGATATATCTGCTACTAAGGGAATTGCACCTACGTTTGGAACGTCATGAAACTCAACACCACCTACCGTCTCATTACTGCAAATATGCACGTAACCTGCATCATCGGATAGTTGCCATCGATCGCGCTCTGGAATAGTAGTAAATTTTTGAGCTTCACTCGTTGCAGCTATGTTCACCTGCCCATATTTACGAGCTTCTTTAACGGACTTTTCAGTCCAAACACCCGTCACAATGAAATCGGCTTTAGGGCCATTTTTCCCTAAGTTCATCAAATTCATTGGAATAGCTGCGTTCTCGCCTAAAGCACCACCCTGTAAAAACAAAACGGTGTAATCCTTTGGGATTTGCATGAGCTCTCGCAAATCTGCGACTGCTTCTTCATAACAGGCCATGAAAGGTTTGCCGCGATGACTAACTTCCATCACCCCCATACCCAAACCTTGCCAGTTCAAAATATCTTTACCAGCCTGAGCAAGCACTTCTTCAGGAAGGGTCGCAGGTCCTGGAGCGAAATTAAAAATTCGGCGATCGAAAGTCATATCTCGCTCCGCTTACACCCGCTTATTCATCCACCGCATCGGCACTTGGAGTATCAGATTCATCCTCAGGAAGATCATCTCCCTCGTCATCATCACTCTCAGCAATGCGTTGCAATCCAGATAGGCGTGTACCTTCGTCAACACTAATCAACGTAACACCTTGGGTTGAACGTCCCATCTCACGAATTTCTGAGACACGCGTTCTTACCAAAATACCACCGGTAGTAATTAACATGATTTGATCTTCTGGTGACACTAACGCAGCAGCCACTACTTTGCCGTTTCGCTCTGATGTCTGAATTGCAATCATGCCTTTTGTACCTCGACCATGACGTGTGTACTCAGCGATTGGCGTACGTTTACCGTAACCATTTTCAGTTGCTGTCAGCACACTACTTGGCGCATTGATGTCAGCTTCTGCAGAATCACTCTCCGCAGGAGCT
>CAYFKO010000082.1:0-7376 GCA_964343765.1 uncultured Polynucleobacter sp.
TCTTCGTTTCACCATACAAGAAAATGGGAATATCTTCGTTGCGTTTACGAACTGCATTCACAAAGGCTCGTAAGTTCTCAAGAACCTGATCAACCTCTAGAGAGTCCGGATGTCCGAACTCTTCATCATCAATTGACAAAATAAAGCATGAGGCACGCGCGGATTGTTGTGCAAATGAAGTCAAATCACCATAACTGGTGAGGCCAAGCACTTCCATACCCTCAGCTTCAATCGCCTCAGCTAAGTCACGTATCCCTGAGCCAGAAATATTCTCGGAACGAAAATCCTCATCAATAACAACAATTGGGAAACGCAACTTCATAGCAACTCCTTTAACCCCGAACGATTGAAGGGGTCCATTTCTCAAAATTAGCAAAATCGATGACGTGTCTGCCATCAGGTAAAACCGAGACTATATCGACAAAATTAGCATCGTGCTGAATTTGTTTCGGCAAATAAACGTGTCGAGCATACACTTGGTTCGCTAAACTTTCGTGATACCCGGTAAAAGTCACCAATAAATGCCAATTTGAATGCCCAGAATCCTCTAATAAGGCCTCAAAGAAGGCTTTTAAGGGACTTTCATCATCGACACTGTGCATAAGGGTCCAGGTTAATGAAAAAACTGGGCTTTCAGCACGGTGTAGTTTTAATTCCACAGATTGCCTAAAACGCTCCCCCTCGGCAGTATTACTCTCAGCGATGAGCCATAAGCGAACCTGGGCTTCGACAATATGCGATTTACGCTCATTGGCCACCCGAAATTTAAGGGTTGGCACGCCGTTATGCAATCCTACTACGGCAACTTTGGTAAACCTAACCCCCGCCGTGGGTCGAGTAAAGCGCGCAAAAGCCAAACCAGTTGTCAAAGCGGAGTAGACAATTCCGAAAAATGCTTCAAACGCCACTATTAAATTTGGCCAATGACCCACCGGCGTCATCCGCCCGTAACCAATGGTCGCCATCGTTTGAATGCTAAAGAAAAATGCGTCTAGGAGCGAGCCAGGTTCTGCATGGGTAATGGCTCCCTCACCGCACAATAAATAACCCGCTGCAAATGCAAAGTTTGCCAAGACGTAAGTCAAAACAACTAAAAGAAGAAATTTCCGCCAAGAGGTGGAAAGCAACCAATGATAAAAATTGTTTTCTGGGCGAGCAATCGCCGAGCGGATTAGGCTCGAGCGATATTCTTCAACTTGTATACGTTCAGGACGCCCGCTAAAGAAATTATCCTTGCTCACTGCTTGGAGCCTTAGGTCTTAGGGAGGGTCACGCCAACTTGACCTTGATATTTACCGCCACGATCTTTATAGGATGTTTCACAAACTTCATCACTTTCAAAGAACAAAACTTGGGCACATCCTTCTCCAGCATAAATCTTCGCTGGCAATGGCGTTGTATTAGAAAACTCTAAGGTGACATAACCTTCCCACTCAGGCTCAAATGGCGTCACATTCACAATGATGCCGCAGCGTGCGTAGGTACTCTTACCCAAACAAACCGTCAGAACACTTCTTGGTATGCGGAAATATTCAACCGTTCTAGCTAGCGCAAAGGAATTCGGAGGAATGATGCAAACGTCACCCTCAAAATCCACAAATGATTTTTCATCAAAATTCTTTGGATCAACAATCGTGCTGTTAATGTTCGTGAAAATCTTAAATTCACGCGCACAGCGAATGTCATAGCCATAACTAGACGTGCCATAACTCACGAGTTTGCGCCCATCTTCTGCATAACGAACTTGTCCAGGCTCGAAGGGCTCGATCATGCCGTGCTCTTCTGCCATACGTCGGATCCAACGGTCAGATTTAATAGTCATAGTGCAATTGTAATCAACCGCCGCCCCGACGGGTATATAAATCAAACCGCCCCATAAATCGGCCTTTTTCAGCCTCAAGCCATCCTTCAGGAAACTCAAATGAAATATGGGTTACCGGTAGATTCATGAGGGCGATTTTGCGCCTCGGCATCGTCTTAGCCAACAAACGGATAGTGCCGCTTTGGTTGCCATGGATAAATTGCCCATCCAGCCAAAGCCCAATCTCAGGGTACCAATCACCCCCCGCCATCGGCAGCCAATTGATTAACTCTCGGGGCTCACAGCCCATCTCTCGGACAAACATCCGATTAGTTTACCCGCCCGCAACCGGAGGCCAAAGAGCCAACACATCGCCCTCCTTTAGAGGCCGCGTAATACGATCTTCTGGTTCGATATACGTACCATTGACCAAGACTAGGTGAACAAGCTTGAGTGGAATTGCGTTCGTTTCAAGGATAGTCATGATGGATGTGCCTTCAGGCACATCCAAATTGATTTGATTATTGTGGTGCCCAGCGGGCAAATAATCCCCTAGGCTCGCAAACATCTTTAAGGTAATACGCATGAAACTAGTTTAACCAAGAATCTTGCGACTGTACCGTAGCAATATAAGCTTCCATAATGCGAGTTGGGTCTTTTAGAAGGGTCTGCTTCCAATGACCTAGAGGTGCTCGCGTTTGAATTAAACCTCTTAATGCGCCAACATGATCCGTCATACCAAGCGAGGTAGCCCCAATCAAATAATCGCCATCGAACTCCAAACGTAGATATTTAAATTGGGCCTCGTCCATCAACTCGACATGCTCAGGATTTTTGTCGGCACCCCACCATTGACCAAATGATGTTGAAATCAAACCTAAGGTATCCAAGACGTTAATCTGCAAAGACCCTTTACTAACCGCATTACCCCCAGCCATATTCGTGGCAGCAATTAAAGCCTGCTCTGAGGCGTTAGGCTGAATCGCATTAATAATTCGTTTCCCTGTTGAAAAATCAACACTCTCATTCACATCACCGGCAGCGTAAATACCCGGAACGGATGTTTGCATCTTTTCATTAACCAAAATACCCGTTGAGATTTCAATACCTGAGTTTTTTAAATAATCAATGTTTGGTTTCACACCAGCAGCTGCAATGACCAAATCAACCGTTAAAGTTTCGCCGCTTGATAACTTCACTTCAAGCGCTTGCGATGATGGCTTAATGGACTCAACTTTAGTATCCGTGTGCACCTTAACACCTTTGGATTGAACCCATTTCTTAATGAGTCCACCAGCACCCTCTGTCATCATGCGAGGCACCATGCGATTCCCCATTTCGACAACGGTCAACTCCACGCCACGGTTATGTAATGCCTCCAAAATTATGCAGCCAATAAAACCGGCACCCATTTGCAATACACGCGCACCAGGCTTAGCTAATTTCATAATTTCGCGAGCATCCGCCAATGTCCAGCAATGATGAACACCCGGCGAATCAATTCCAGGGATTGGAGGGGTCACTGGCACTGATCCAGTTGCAATTAATAATTGATCAAACGATAGCTTTTCACCACCATCAAAAACAAGTTCTTTTGCTTTCGAATTAACAGTCGTAACACGTCCTTGTTTCTCGGTAATCTTTAGCGATGCGAAGTGTCCTTTGTCTTTTCTTAAATACGTTCCGGACTCATCAATATTCCCTACTAACAAATACGGAATTGCCATACGAGAATAGGCGGGAAGATTTTCACAACCAATCATGACGATTTCGTCGTTAGGACATTTTTTACGCAAAGTTTCGGCAGCAACGACCCCTGCAGGGCCGTTACCCAATATGACATGACGCATGATTAACTTTCTCTTAGAGACCTAAGCGCTTGAGCGTTTCGGCGGTTGGCTTGCCAGCAGCATCCCATCCACGAACTTTGTAATACTCAGGCAACATTTTGTCCAAGCCACTGACAGTACCCGCAGCTGGCCCAGTCTTAGCTGGTTCAGTCATGAGTCGTTTTGGCAAGTTGTCGTCTTTATTCGTAAAGCCGGCACGATTATTGAATTCACGCTCCATATTCCAAATACGCTCACCAATCTTCGTTAACTCTTCCACCGTAAACTCATCACCGCAAGCAGCTTGAACTTGTGGGGCAACATCCGTTAACGTCCACGCGAAACTTGTAAAGATACAAATACCAGCAGAGTCAAACGCAGCTGTTGCATCTTGGAATGCTTTCACCAATTCCGGCTTGCCATCAGTATCTTTTGGTTCAGTCTTCACAGGAATACCCAAGACCTCAGAGGCAATGGTGTAACCACGTAAGTGACATGCGCCACGATTCGATGTGGCATATGCCAAACCAATCCCTTGAATTACACGTCCGTCGTAGGCTGGGAACTCTTGCCCTTTCACACTCATGGATAAATCAGGGTGACCATATTTGGCAGTCAAACGTTTTGAGCCTTGACCAATTTCTTTACCAAAGCCTTCTCCCTTACCCGTTGCATCTGCAAAGAAACATAAGGCCTCAGCTGAACCAAACGGCGCTTCAATGCCTAACTGTTCTTTTTTGAGGACGCCCATCTCGTAAAGTTCCATCACTGCACCAACCGTTGCGCCAAACGAAATTGGATCAATCCCGTATTCATTACAGACCATATTGGCGTATTGCAGTGCTTCCAAATCTTTAACACCATTAGCCGCGCCTAACGCCCATGCTGCTTCGTATTCCAAACCACCGGATGCATCTTTATATTTTGGTTTATTAACAATCGAGAAATGCGTTTCATCCATCTTCGAAATACGTCCGCACGCAATCGTGCAACCAAAGCAAGCTTGGTTTGTTACGAGTTGGGCTTTGCCATCGGTTGGACGTGGCTTTGCCATTGCTTCAGCAGAAATATCCATTGCACCTTCAAATTGAACGTCTTGATGGTTGCGTGTAGGCAAACCACCAACTTCATTAATGACGTTCATCAATACTTGCGTTCCGTAAGTAGGTAGACCTGTACCGGTCACACCATTTTCAGCGAGTACTTTTTTAGCGGCTGCAGTTGCCTCAAAAAATGCTTTTGCATTTTTGATATTTCCCACACCTTTAGTTCCTCGGACAGCAACTGCTTTTAAGTTCTTACTACCCATCACAGCACCAACACCAGATCTACCAGCTGCTCGGTGTAAGTCATTCACGATGGCAGCAAATAAAACTTGATTCTCACCACCTTGGCCAATACACGATACGCGGATTTGCGGATCTTGATGTTTGGTTTTAATAGCAGGTTCAGTTTCCCAAACACTCTTACCCCAAAGCCAGCTTGCATCTAATAATTCTGCTTTGTCATCTTCAATATTGAGGTAAACAGGCTTGGCTGATTTACCTTCGAAAATCACCATATCCCAACCAGCCATCTTCAGTTCAGCTCCCCAATAACCACCGGAATTCGAACATGCGATTGCGCCCGTCAGAGGACCTTTCGTCACTACGGTGTAACGACCACCGGTTGATGCCATTGTTCCTGTTAAAGGTCCAGTTGCCCAAATGATTTTGTTGTCTGCAGATAAAGGATCTGTTTTTGCATCAACTTCTTCTACAAAATATTTAGTAGCCAAGCCGCGGGAGCCTAAATATTCTTTCGCCCACTTCATGTTAAGTGGTTCAGATTGGCATGTACCTTTTGTTAAATTTACTCTTAGAATTTTTCCAGCCCAAGACATAGTTTTCTCCTGATTCGTTAGGCTTAATTAAGCAGATGCCTGATTACCGAGCTTGTCAGCCCATTCGCGCATTTTGTCGAGCCCCGTCCAATCGGCATCAACATAAGTAATAGCGCCAGTTGGACAGGCGCTTGCGCATGCAGGGTCTCCTCCACATAAATCGCACTTCTGGACTTTTCCAGTCTCTTGAACATAATTAATCGTTCCAAATGGGCAAGAGATTGTGCAAACTTTGCAGCCTACGCAAACACTGTCATTCACCACTTTTGCACCAGTCGCCGCATCAATTTTGATGGCATCTACTGGACAAGCTTGCAAACACCAAGCTTCAGAGCACTGCGTACAGGTGTAAGGAACTTTCTTACCCGTCGCATGAAAATCAAACACTTTAATTCGGGATTTAGAGGTATTAAACACCCCATAATTTTCATAACTACATGCCATTTCGCACTGTAAACAGCCGGTGCATTTGTCAGCATTAATGTGTAATGACTTTTGCATAATTGACTTTCATTGCATATTGAACGATAAGACAAATAATGCACTTGTTTTAGGTTTTTTAGACCCTAGTAAAAACCCTAATTGAAACGTAGTCTTTGGGGGGCGTTGTAAATCAGGAAATGTTTGCCTGAACAGCGCGCTAAGAGGGTTAAATTGATTTTTTTAGCAATTTCAAGGCCCATTTGGGTAGCTCCCGACCTAGTTAAGAGCAACGGAATACCCATTTGACCGCCTTTTATGACCATTTCTGAGGTCAATCGGCCGGTTGTATAAAAAATGAGGTTTTCGCCTGTTCGACCCTCAAGCCACATCAAACCTGAAATCGAATCCACTGCATTGTGGCGCCCCACATCTTCAATGAAATATAAAAGTTCGATGCCCGTCGTTGTTTTTTCAAAAACAGCGCACGCATGAACCGAACCTGCTTGCTTATAGATCGATGGATGAGTACGAATGACATCAACGATTTGGTAAACCTCACCCTGAGTGACTACCATCTGCTCTGGAAGATAAATGTCTTCTAAATCCTCCATGACTTCACCAAAAATGGTGCCTTGCCCACAACCAGTCGTCACAATTTTTTTACTGGTTCGCGCTTCAATATCAACCGTTTGCGCACGAGTCTTTACCGCAGCAGATTCAGTTTCCCAATCCACCTGAACACTCTCGATATCTTCGACATGCTCAACTAATTTTTGGTTACGTAAATAACCCAGCACTAAGGCCTCAGGCGCAGCTCCCAAGGTCATCAAGGTCACAAGCTCACGCTTATCCAAATAAATCGTTAGCGGGCGCTCGCCAGGTATGGAGATTACTTTTGCACGCCCCTGTTCATCCACCACCTCAATCTCTTGTGTAATCGGCACCGCTGCCTGCGTCATGACAGGCAAGTTACGATTCATTTGATCGATGGATGACTTTTTCAACATTAGGTGTTCTGAACAACAATACTTGGAAATTTGCTCGACATATCTTTCGATAGGTTAGCAATTCGGATCGCGACTTTTCGGGCAATGTCCTTATAGACAGCACTAATTGCACTATCTGGCTCGGCAGCTACTGTTGGATTACCTGAATCCGCTTGTTGACGAATCGATAAATTCAAGGGCAAGCTACCTAAGAAATCAACACCGTATTCAGAACACATCGTCTGACCGCCACCCTGACCAAAAATATGTTCTGAATGACCACAATTCGGACACAAGTAGACGCTCATGTTCTCCACAATGCCCAAAATTGGAATTCCGACTTTCTCAAACATTTTTAAGCCCTTGCGTGCGTCTAAGAGGGCGATGTCTTGTGGTGTTGTCACAATCACAGAACCAGTCACCGGCACTTTCTGAGAAAGCGTTAACTGAATATC
>CAYFKO010000083.1:0-1907 GCA_964343765.1 uncultured Polynucleobacter sp.
CTTTACCGTAATTAGGAATGTCATCAATCCCTGAGAGAGCCGTGTAGAGACGCTCTAACCCTTGCTTAGCTTCCGTTAAGGTTGAATCACTGTAGTTGACGGGACTACGATAGTGAGCTCGCAATATAAAGAAACGAACCACTTCAGGGTCATACTGTTTTAATACGTCACGAATCACAAAGAAATTACCTAAGGATTTGGACATTTTTTCATCGTTCACACGAACATGCCCGTTATGCATCCAGGTATTTACGAATGGTGGATCTTGAGTATTACCTTGTGCATCATACGTCCTAAAAACACCTTCACTTTGAGCAATTTCGTTTTCATGATGAGGAAACTGTAAATCCGCCCCACCACCATGAATATCAAAATGACTTCCGAGTAAATCGCAAGACATCGCTGAACACTCAATATGCCAACCTGGGCGACCTTCACCCCAAGGGGAAGACCACCTTGTGTCCGCAGGCTCTTCCGGTTTTGCGGACTTCCACAATACAAAATCAAAAGGATCCTGCTTTGCATCAGTAATGGCAACACGCTCACCCGCCTGAAGATCATCCAGGGATTTACCTGACAACTTGCCATACCCAGGGAAACGCCTTACTGCATAGTTAACATCGCCATCATTTGCTTGATAGGCAAGCCCTTTTTCAATTAAACGTCCAATTAAGCCCTGCATTTGGTTGACGTAATCGGTTGCACGTGGCTCATGGGTCGGACGCTCAACGCCAAGCGCATCCGCATCCTCATGCATCGCATCAATAAAGCGCTGCGTCAAACTGGCAATGGTTTCTTTATTCTCAATGGCGCGATTAATGATCTTATCGTCAATATCCGTGATATTTCGGACATAAGTCACTTCAAATCCTGCCGCCCTTAACCAGCGCTGGACCATATCAAACACGACCATGACACGCGCATGCCCAACGTGGCAATAGTCATAAACCGTCATCCCGCAAACATACAATTTGACCTTGCCTGGCGTAATCGACTTAAATGGCTCTTTGCGACGTGTAAGTGTGTTGTAAATCTGAAGCATGGGTTCGTAGATAGTTCGCGGACTTTTGTTAGACTGGAAAGTATAGCCAATACTGCCATAAAATACCCTGATATCCTTTAATTCCTAACCCATTTCATAGATAGAAGCGCATGCGCCCATTTTTACGCCTTGTTTCTCTTGCCTTGACTACTCTTATTAGCATTCAGGCCCACGCCCAAATCGCGAATATGGGTAACGCCCCGACAACCAACCAGCCGCCTCCATTTTTGGGAGTGAATGCTGCTAATGACACACCTTCACCGTTTACCCCCAACAATACCGGGGTTCAATCAGCGCAGCTTTACCCTTCTCTAGCGACGCCTTTTGTTAATTTACAAACTATTCCTGACGAAACCGTTCTTAAAAACGCGATTCCTGGCAATATTTCTAGACTAATTCGTGAAAAGAACTACGACGAAGCACTTGAAGCCATCGAGAAGTTCCTCAAAGCCAATCCTAAAAACATTCAATTAGCTTTTGTTCGCTCTCGCATATACGTAGAACAAGGCCAACTTGAAAAAGCACGTCAAATTTTGGTAGAAATTACTGAAAAATTCCCTGAACTTCCTGAGCCCTACAACAACCTAGCTGTTCTATACGCTAGCGCTGGACGCCTAGATTTGGCTCGTGAAAATTTAGAGATGTGTGTCAAACTCGCTCCCAATCATGCCATCGCCTTGCAAAATTTAGGCGACTTGTATACCCGTATCGCCGCCGCAAACTACGCTAAAGCTTATCAACTCAACCGCCGCTTTGTTGATGCTGAGCGAAAACGCAAACTTGCCGAAGCAGTGACCGCACCTAAGCAATAAGCAGTTTAGATTTTTATTTATCGTTTTATCGTTTTTTCTTTTTATTTTTTTGT
>CAYFKO010000083.1:1917-6900 GCA_964343765.1 uncultured Polynucleobacter sp.
ATTGATTTCTACGCTCCTGGTATGTCACCTGTCATCACAGGGGCATCTAGGGATATCAGATCACGGGCATTGTTTTATCGTTTTTTTGTTTTTAGTTTTGTTTTTATTTTTGATTTTTTCGTTTTAATTTATTTTTAACAGGAAGTAGCATGACAAGCGTTCAACTTAAAACCAACCATGGCAACATCACCCTTGAACTTGATGAAGCTCACGCCCCTAAAACATGTGCCAATTTTTTAGAGTACGTTAAAAGTGGCCACTACAACGGCACAATATTCCACCGCGTCATTAGCAACTTCATGATCCAAGGTGGCGGCATGGAAGCCGGCATGAAACAAAAGTCGACTCGTGCACCTGTAGAGAACGAAGCCAATAATGGCTTGAAAAATGTCCGCGGTAGCGTGGCTATGGCTCGTACTAGCGATCCGCACTCAGCATCCGCTCAGTTTTTCATCAATGTGGTCGATAACGACTTCTTGAACTTCTCAGCACCTACTCCACAAGGTTGGGGCTATGCTGTTTTTGCTCAAGTAACCGATGGCTTGGATGTCGTTGATGCGATTCGTAAAGTACCTACTGGTAGCTCAGGATTCCATCAAGACGTTCCTCGTGAAGATGTTGTCATTCTTGAAGCGACTGTTCTCTAAATAAAGCTCCCCATGAATCACCAAAATGCTCTCTTCATTTCGGATTTGCATCTAACCCCAACGATGCCTAGAACGGCACAACGTTTTGTGGACTTTTGCGAAAACGAAGCAAGAAATACCGAGGCTTTATTTATTCTTGGGGATTTATTTGAATACTGGGTTGGCGATGATGCTCATCGCCACTCACCTTTTCATAAAGAGGTAGTTCGTCAACTTAAAACGTTGAGTGATCATGGCGTCAAACTTTACTTTATGAAAGGTAATCGTGATTTTTTAATTGGGTCGGATTTTGCAAAACAAGTCCAATGGACTGAAATCAAGGATCCAAGCATCGTTCATATTGCTGGCAAAGATTGGCTCCTTTCGCACGGTGATGCTTTATGTACGGCAGACCCTGGTTATCAGCGTTTTCGCAAATGGGTGCGCAAAGCGTGGATACAAAACTTATTTTTTAAACTCCCAGTAAAACTGCGCAAACGAATTGCTCAAAATTTACGCAGTAATAGTACGGCGAGTTATCAAAAAACCGTGAAGTTCAAACCTGAAATTGCCAATGTTCGCGCTGACGTCACTAAACAAGCATGTGCAACGCTAGTCAATCAAAAAGAATGTTCGCAATTGATTCATGGACATACCCATCGACCTGGACTCTACCAAGAAGCTTATAACGACACCTCGTGGAAGCGCTGGGTATTATCCGACTGGGACTTGGATCATCCAGAAACTGTTTTACCAAAAGCTGGCGCCCTTCAAATTGATCAGAATGGCATCCATGTTTTGGACTTGGTAAAAGCGTGATACTGATTACTGCAGCTTTCTGCTGCAGTTTAATTTTGGCGAATTAATTCGTGCCGAGTAAGCTAACCATTTGACCGAAGATTTTTGGATTTGCAGCCATAATCTCACCTGACTCCATAAAGGTTTCATCACCAGAGTAGGTTCCGACCAGACCACCAGACTCTTGAACAATCAAAACACCTGCCGCCATATCCCAAGGCTTCAAATCACGCTCAAAGAATCCATCAAATCGTCCTGCGGCAACATAAGCTAAATCAAGCGCCGCTGCGCCGGGCCTGCGTAAGCCAGCACAATGCTTCGTCATCTTGGCAAATACGTCTAGATAGCCATCCAAATCTTGATCTGCACGATAGGGGAATCCAGTACCAATCAAACAATCTGCCAATTTAATTTGATTACCCACTCGTAAACGGCGGCTATCAAGGTACGCACCCGCACCTTTAGTGGCTGTAAATAATTCATCACGACTTGGGTCATAAATAACACCCTGCTGAATAACGCCATTTACCGCCAATGCAATGGAGACAGCGTACTGTGGAAATCCATGAATAAAGTTAGTCGTGCCATCGAGTGGATCAATAATCCAAACGTATTGATCTTCTTCGCTGTTTTTTGCATCTTCAAGCAATTCGTTCCAACTTACGGTGCCCACGACTTCACCATTGTGGTTAAGACGACCGGATTCTTCCGCTAAAAAGTGGTGTGTTGGAAAAGCAGTTTGAAGAGTTTCGATAATCGCCTGCTCAGCAGATCGATCGACTTCCGTGACAAAATCGTTTTGCTGCTTACGTGCAACTTGCAAACGCTCCAAGCTAAGCGATGCTCGATTAATAATGGTTCCTGCGCGGCGTGCGGCCTTGACGGCCACGTTTAACATGGGATGCATAGCAATATGTACAGTAAGTAGTTCAACGAATTGAGGAAGAGCAAGTCCGCTATAGTTATCAGACTGAATTCCTCTATTTTAACGAAAAGCTTTAACAAAGGGTTGTAATGATTTATCCCTCCTGGATTTTGACCAAAACTAGCCACCCTGGAAACATCGGTTCTGCCGCTAGAGCCATTAAAACCATGGGGTTTGGGGATCTTATCCTCTGCTCCCCTAGTGTTGTTAATCCCAAACAAAACCCCGATGCCATCGCTTTAGCCAGTGGAGCAGACGATGTTTTGGCCAAATCTGAGGTTTTTGAAAGCCTAAAAGAGGCTTGTAAGCCCTTTCAGTGGGTTTTTGGTCTAAGTGCCCGTTATCGCGAATTTGGACCGCCTGCCATCCCCCTAGAAGAAGCCGCCAAACTCGCCTACCAAGCGTCGCTTCGCGGTGAAAAATCAGCTTTTTTGTTTGGAACCGAACGAACCGGCCTTGAAAACGAGGATTTTGAGTCCTGTACACACCGCGTCTGGATTGATGCCAACCCGGAGTATTCGTCCTTAAACCTTGCTCAAGCAGTTATGGTGTGCGCCTATGAAGCGCGTAAAGCATTTCTGGGCAATGAAGGCCTAGTCACGATTGCGACTGAACTCGCCTCAACTCCGGGCAATAAAGCCTCCCGCGAAGCGGTAGAAGCCGCAATGGCGCACTGGCAAGAGGGGCTTGAAGCGATTGGGTACTTGGATCCTCTGCACCCTAAAAAGCTCATGCCAAGGCTTCGCGCCCTGTTTGAGCGAGCCGAGCTGCAAACCGAAGAAATTGATTTGATCCGTGGCATTGCTAAACAAATGCTCATCAAAAAATAAGCATTGCCTTTAAACTACACCGATGTCATTTAAATTATTTGAACACGTCGATTCCATTATTCGTCGAGACCCGGCCGCTAGACACCGTCTTGAGGTAATTACCTGCTACCCAGGTTTACATGCAATTTGGATTCACCGAATTTCACATACGCTTTGGAACCTGGGTCTTAAGTGGCTTGCTCGTTTTACTTCCCATCTTTCACGCCTCATTACCGGCATTGAAATCCATCCAGGCGCTAAGATTGGTAAGCGTGTATTTATTGATCACGGCTTAGGTGTGCTGATTGGTGAACCCACTGAAATTGGTGATGACTGCACAATCTACCAAGGGGTCACTTTGGGCGGTACCTCGCTCTACAAGGGGGCTAAGCGTCACCCGACTTTAGAGTCTGGTGTCGTGGTGAGCGCTGGCGCAAAAATTTTAGGTGGCTTTACAGTCGGTCAAAATGCCCGCGTTGGCTCCAACGCTGTGGTACTAAAAGAAGTGCCTGCGGGAGCCACTGCGGTGGGTATTCCTGCACGTATCGTGCGTGCGGATTTACCTGCAAATGCAGTCGAAGCTTCGAAACAACAATTTAATGCCTATGGCATCACACCAGATGCCGATGATCCTGTGTCCTTGGCAATTAAGAGCCTAATTGATGTCACACTGGAACTCGAAGCTAAAGTGAAATCACTTGAACAATCCAACAACCAACCCGCCAGCCAAACTAACGAAATCGCCAAAGATATCGATACCCTCAAAAATTGGCTTAAAGATTAATAGATGGGTTTGCTTTGACTAACGCTTCAACCGCCTCTGCGACACCTAATCACACCCCTGCGATGCAGCAGTTTTTTCGGATTAAATCCGAAAATCCACATGCGCTTTTATTTTTTCGTATGGGTGACTTTTATGAATTATTTTTTGATGATGCTGAAATCGCTGCGCGTATTTTGGATATCACCCTGACACAACGCGGTCAATCAGCAGGCCAAGCCATCAAAATGGCAGGCGTGCCTTACCACTCAGCTGAACAGTATTTAGCCAAACTTGTCAAAGCAGGTCAAAGTGTGGCCATTTGCGAGCAAGTCGGTGATCCTGCGACCAGTAAAGGCCCTGTTGAGCGGCGCGTTGTGCGCGTCTTAACGCCTGGCACCCTGACCGATAAAGCGCTTCTAGATGAACGTCACGATGCCCCACTTCTTGCCTGCGTCATTAAAGGAAATGAAGTTGGCGTTGCATGGCTTACCCTGGCGAGCGGTGATCTACGCTTAGCAACTTTCCCTGCTGAAGAGTTAACACAACATTTAGCTCGCATCGCTCCTGCTGAATGGCTTTGTTTACCAAGTCAACGCGAAGCGCTCATCACACGCTGTGAAGATTTGCCCGATTTAATTGCACCAACTAGTAGTCAAATCCCCGACTGGCTATGGAATGCCAATGAAGGCGTCAAACGTTTAGAGGACCTCTTTGGTTCAGTCAATCTCCCGACACTGGGCATTGATGATGTGCAACGTTTTGATCTGGCACTGTGCGCTACCGCCGCGGTTCTCGCCTACGCAGCCAATACACAAGGATTAGGCTGGGAAGGTAAATTACCGCATATTCGTCAATGTCGTGTTGAAGATAATCAAGCGTTCATTGCCATGGATGCCGCCACGCGACGCAATCTAGAACTCACCGAAACCTTACGCGGGGACTCTGGCCCAACGCTCTACTCCTTACTGGATAGTTGTGAAAACCCAATGGGCAGTCGCTTATTGAGACATTGGATTCATCATCCAACTCGCGATCAAGGAATTGCAAGTTCTAGACACGATG
>CAYFKO010000084.1:0-6809 GCA_964343765.1 uncultured Polynucleobacter sp.
GACTAAAAATCGTCTTATTTTTAATATTTATACAAATTACTATAGTCATTGCGATTGTGAGAAAATCAGTCGCTAGGGGACTTTTGTGTTGATAACTGCTTGAAAAATAAGCACTTGAATATAAGTAGATTAAACAATGGCATTCTTAAAAAAATTTAACACTGACAATTTAAAACAAGCGTTTCAAAATCTAAAACTTAAAGAAAAAGGCCTCGCCCTTTTTCAGCGAATAGTCACTCTTCTCAAAAAGATTTGGGCTTGGTCTAAACAACACCCCAAAAAAGCAGTTATTGCTGTCATCGTGATTTATGCGGTTTACAAAGGCATCCTCTTTATTCTGCCAAAAGATGATCCAAGTAAGCGCATGGTTCAAACGGTTGTCTCGTCAATTGCCGAACAAAAAGATTTTCCAGTCATCATCGATTCAACTGGTAATACATTTGCCTCCAATATCGTTGATGTTCGCCCACAAGTTACCAACGTTGTTGCGAAGATCCATATCAAAGAAGGTCAAGAAGTAAAAGAAGGCGACTTACTCTTCACCCTTGACGATCGCGCCGATCAAGCTAATTTTGATAAAGCAAAGGCCCTAGCGGATGACGCTAATCGTCAATACAAGCGCGCACAAGAATTGGTTAAACAAAACTTCATATCTCAAGCAGCGCTAGATACCTCTTTAACAAATTATCGCTCTGCCGTTGCTACAGCAAAAGCTGCTGAGGTTGCGTTGAGCTTTGACCGCATTCGCTCTCCAATTTCGGGTAAAGCGGGGGTGATTAATGTGTTCCCAGGCACACTAGTTCAGCCTGGTAGCAACGTTACCACCTCGACAAGCTCAACGAGCACAACCACCATCGGTGCGATGGTAACCATTGCACAACTCAATCCAATGAATGTTCAGTTCACCATCCCTGAAAAAGCCTTGCAAGGTGTGATGGCCGAACAAAAAAATGGAGAACTGTCTGTAGATGTCCAACTTCCCAATGGCAATAAAATCTCAGGCAAAGTATTTGTGATTGATAACCAAGTGGACGTTTCCACTGGAGCAGTAAAAGTGAAGGCGCAAATTGATAATGCCGATGGCTCCATTATTCCTGGCCAATTCGTACACGTTCAACTTAAAGCCAGCACTATTAAAGATGCTATTGTGATTCCAAGCCAAGCAGTCATTTCTAATACTCGCGGTGACCAAGTTTATGTGGTCGAAGCTGAAGATAAAGTTGCACTAAAGCCCGTAAAAGTAATAGCGGTTGGCCAAGGAAGTACTGCGGTTAGCGGCATTAATGCTGGCGATCGCATCGTGGTTGAAGGCAAACAAAACTTACGCCCAGGCGGCAAGGTTCGTGAAGCGAAACCTGCCAACAAAAATAATTAATTTAGCCTTCACCATTTAGGACTGCCATGACGATTTCAGAACTATGTATACGTCGTCCTGTGATGACGATTTTGTTGTCAATCTCCACCGTTATCGCTGGAGCAATTGCCTACACAAAAATTCCGGTAGCTGCTCTACCGAGCTTCAATACACCTGTAATTCAGGTATCCGCAACGCTACCTGGTGCCAGCCCGGAAAACATGGCATCGTCAGTTGCTTTGCCATTGGAAAAAGAATTTTCAACAATTGATGGCATCAGCGTTATTAGTTCAACCAACTTTTTAGGAACGACTAGCGTCACCCTCGAATTTAATAACGATCGTGATATTGATAAAGCTGCCGTCGACGTTCAAGCAGCGTTGCTTCGCGCCCAAAAGCGTTTACCAATTGAAATGACGATTCCACCTTCCTATCGAAAGGTGAACCCTGCAGATGCTCCTGTGCTTTTCTTGGCGCTCAATTCGCCATCAATGGATTTATCTCAACTGAGCGATTTTGCTGAAAACCTTATCTCACCAAATCTATCCACTATTGATGGCGTTGCGCAAGTCTTGGTATATGGTCAAAAGCGCTATGCCGTTCGTGTTCGCGCCAATCCAGCTAAGTTGGCCATGAACAACCTCACCATGGATGACTTGAGCACAGCAATTAATAAAGCTAACTCAAACACGCCAGTTGGGGTCATTGATGGCCCAAGACAATCCTTAACCATTTACGCAAACCCGCAAATGATTAAGGCTCAAGAATACGCCAATCTCATCATTGCACAACGCAACGGCTCCCCGATTCGTCTGAGTGATGTCGCTGTTGTTTCAGAGAGTTACGAGCTAGTGAAGTCACTAGCCACCTATATGAATGAGCGCGCCATCATCATCGCAATTTTGCGTCAACCAAGTGCTAATACTGTGAAAGTGGTGGATGGCATCAAAGCGATGCTCCCGAAATTTGCAGAACAAATGCCAGCGTCAATTCAGGTTAATTTATTGAATGACCGCTCTACCTCGATTAAAGAATCGATTCATGATGTTAACTACACCTTGGCGCTCACCATCGCCCTAGTGGTTCTTGTCATCTTCTTATTCTTGAAACATGTTTCAGCCACGGTCATTCCTGCTTTAAGCTTGCCTGTCTCCTTGATTGGTGCATTCTTTCTACTCTATTGGCTTGGCTACAGTCTAGACAATATTTCTCTACTTGGTATAACGCTAGCAGTAGGTCTAGTAGTGGATGACTCAATTGTGGTCTTAGAAAATATCATGCGTCACGTTGAGGATGGCATGGCACCACTCAAAGCAGCCCTCCTTGGAAGTAAAGAAGTTGGCTTCACGATTATCTCGATCTCAATTTCATTAGTAGCCGTCTTTATTCCAATCTTCTTCATGCCTGGTCCGATTGGCTTATTGTTCCGCGAATTTGCTGTTGTCGTATCTTTATCTATTTTGGTGTCAGCCGTCGTATCCTTAACCTTAGTTCCAATGCTCTGCAGTCGCTTCTTACCTGAACATGGTAAAGAACCCAAGGAATATGAAATCACTAAAAAGTTTGATGTGTATTTCACCTGGTTACTCAACAAATATGAAACTACGCTTGATTGGGCCCTAGACCACCAAGCACGCATTCGTCAAGTCGCCTTAGCTACCTTTGTGGTCACTATTGGTCTTTTTATTTGGGTTCCAAAAGGATTCTTCCCTGAAGAAGATATCGGCCAAGTACTTGCCACAACCGAAGCTGCAGAAGATATCTCATTTGAGGCGATGCTAAAACTTCAAGATCAAGTCGCTGAAATTGTTCGAAATGATCCAAATGTTTTAAATATGGTCTCTATTTTGGGCGGCGGTGCTAGCACAGGTACTAATACAGGCCGTCTCTTCATGAACTTAAAGCCAAGAGATGAGCGCGAGAACATGAACAAGGTTCTCGAAGGTCTACGCGCTAAATTTAGATCCGTGCCGGGGATTAGTGTTTACATGCGCCCAATCCAGAACTTACAACTTGGCGGTAAAGTAAGTAAGAGTCGCTATCAATATATTTTGCAAAGCGTTGGCATGGAAGGCGTTAACGATTGGTCCGAAAAGATTCAAGCACTCATGAAAGCTGACCCCATCTTCCGTGACGTCACAAGCGACTCTCAGCTCAAAGGTCTAAATGTTCAAATTGATATCGACCGAGAAAAAGCCGCTAGCGCAGGCGTTACGATTGCCGACATCCGCTCTACCCTATATTCATCGTTTGGCGAAAAACAAGTATCCACTATTTACACTCCAGTAAATACCTATCAAGTTATTCTTGAAGCTATCCCAGAAAGCCGTCAATTTGAGAGTGACTTAAATGATATTTATGTCAAAGGGCGAGCCACCGATAAGCTTGTACCGCTTTCAAGTATCGCCACCTTTAAGCGATTCATTGGACCAACTGCTGTTAACCATCAGGGTCAGATTCCCGCAGTTACTATTGCCTTTAACTTGGCACCAGATGCACCTTTAGGTGATGCCACTAAAAAGCTCGAGCAATTTGTTAAAGACATCAAATTACCACCGACTATCATCACTAGTTATGGCGGTGATGCTGCGGTATTTAAGAGCGGTCAATCAAGTCAGATGATTTTGATTGTGGCGGCCCTATTAGTTATTTATGTTCTGCTTGGTGTTTTGTATGAGAGTTATATTCACCCACTCACCATTTTGGCAGGTCTACCCTCTGCAGCTATCGGCGCCCTACTATTCCTCCAATTATTTGGCATGGAATTAACCGTGATTGCAATCATTGGCATCTTGCTTCTCATCGGTATCGTTAAAAAGAATGCGATTATGATGATTGACTTCGCCTTGGAAGCGCAACGTGTTCAAAAAATGACACCGAGAGAAGCTATTCGAACTGCTTGCTTAGTTCGTTTCCGACCAATCATGATGACCACACTAGCGGCGCTAATGGGTGCCCTTCCTATTGCTTTGGGTCTAGGCGCTGGCGCTGAATTACGGATGCCTTTGGGTATTGCGGTCGTTGGTGGACTTGCGTTCTCACAGGTGATTACACTTTACATTACCCCTGTTATTTATCTCTACTTGGATAAATACAGTGGTAAAGGTCCAATGGACATTCCACCAGAAATGCTTCCTAACTAACGAATTAACTTATGCGACATATTATTCTTGATACCGAAACAACGGGGTTAAACCCGATGACAGGAGATCGCATTGTTGAAATCGGTTGCGTCGAGATGGTCAATCGACGCTTAACCGGAAACCACTTGCATTACTACATCAATCCAGAACGAGATGTTCCAGAAAGCGCCGTCAATGTTCATGGATTAACTGCTGAATTTTTATCTGACAAACCGCTTTTTTCATCAATAGCCGATGAAATCATGTCCTTCGTAAAGGATGCAGAAGTAGTGATACATAATGCGCCTTTTGACCTTGGCTTTTTAGATATGGAATTCAAACTCCTTAAAAAGCCTATCTTTAGTAAACAAATTAAACGCGTTATCGATACTCTTGCGGAAGCTCGTCAAATGTTCCCAGGTAAGCGTAATAATTTAGATGCACTTTGTGAACGTTTCGATATCCGCAACAATCACCGAACGTTTCACGGCGCTCTACTAGATGCTGAACTTCTAGCCGAAGTATATTTATCCATGACCCGCGGTCAAAATGATTTGACCATCGACATGGCTAGCGCCGGTGATGAATCGATTGAGGATACCTTCAGTAAAATTCAAATCCCAAAAGATCTGATTGTTTTAAAAGCATCAAGCGATGAAAACCTTGAGCATGAAAAAGTGCTTGAAGAAATTGCCAAAAAATCTAAAAAAGAAACCATCTGGCAAAGTTAGATTAATGCCCAATACCACCTGCAGCGAAAGGTGGTTTTGCCAACCAAACTATTGGAATCAAACACAACATCACCACACCTGCCATCAGCAGTAAGTTATTGGTTGATAAAACATAAGCCTGAGCATTTACCAAATAGTCCAAATACTGTAACTGGGCGGTACCTGTAATTCCAGCTTGGGATAACTGATTATTAAATTCAATTACTCCAGGCGCAGTGGACGGTAAATGATCAACCAAATTGGCATGAAATCTTGCTGCATCATTCTGCCAAATAGAAGTCCCTACTGCGGTACCAATACTTCCGCCCATATTTCTCAAAAAATTAGTAAGACCAGTACCGGCAGCAATTTGATGAGGCCTTAATTGCGAGAGTGAAATAGCGGTCATAGGCACAAAGAAGCCTGCAATACCAATACCCATAATCAAACGCATACGCTGCAGATACTCATAAGGAGCATCACTCGTCGCCGTCGCAGACAACCAGCACGCTAATGCAAAGGCGCAAAAGCCAACCGTGGCCACTCTTCTTGCTCCTAGTTTATCTAAATTAGCACCAAAGGCTGGGCCAGCAAATAATGCCAATAAACCTGTTGCTGCCATGACCTTACCAGCGGTCACTGCTGTATATCCCAACTGAGTTTGCATCCATAACGGACCAATGACCACGAAGATATAAAAAGCAAATGATCCAATCGACAAACAAAGTGCTGAAATCAAAAAGTTTCGGATTCCGAAAAGACGCAAATCGACAACAGGATGCTCCTCACCTAATTCCCAAATGATGAAAGAACCTAAAGCCAAGAAGGATACAAGTGCTGCAGCAATGATGAATCCTGAAGAAAACCAATCCAGCTCATTACCTTTATCTAACAAAATTTGCAAAGTACCGATACCAATCGTCAATAAAATCAAGCCAACTTTATCTACGGGCATTTGGACAGGAGCCGCATCGCGCCCCTTCATTAACTTAGAAACAGAGTAAGCGCACAACAATCCAAATGGAATGTTGATGTAAAAGACCCAACGCCATACGAAATTATCTGTTAACCAACCACCAATAATTGGTCCAAGTACCGGCGCCACAATCGTGGTCATTGCCCAAATACCTAAAGCCATCCCCTGTTTCTCTCGCGGGAAACATTTAATTAATAGCGCTTGGGAGAGTGGGATCATGGATGCTCCAACGACCCCTTGCAAAATTCGTGCCACTAATAACATCGGGAACGAAAAAGCCAAGCCACACATTACCGACGCCAAGGTGAAAAGCAAGGTTGCAATCACAAATTGTCTAACTTCACCAAGGCGAGATGACAACCAACCCGTGAGTGGCAACATAATAGCCTCACTCACCGCATAAGACGTAATCACCCAAGTTCCCTGAGCAGGGCTTACTGCAAAATCCCCCGCAATTGTTGGCAATGCAACGTTAGCAATCGATATATCCAAAATATTCATGAACGATCCCAAACCCAGCGCAATGGTCGCCAGAATTAACTGGAAACCATGCAATGGCTCAGGCATCACATCAGCAGAATTCGAGGGCTTGGTAGGTTCACTCATTATTTAGATGATTTTTTAATGATGGCCTCAACGTGTTCGAC
>CAYFKO010000085.1:0-6796 GCA_964343765.1 uncultured Polynucleobacter sp.
ACCATGTCAAGGTAGTGCTCTAACCAACTGAGCTACGAGCCTATTGAAGCTAGTATTCTATCACTTACGGCGTGCGATTGTCACACCTCGCACATCCTGCAGCCCAGTAATCGCGATTTGCAGATCTTCTAAACGAGGTACTTCAATGGAAAATTGCATATGCGCAATACCTCGCTTTGATTGGGTTCTTACCCCAATCACATTGATTTTGATTCGGGAAAAGACCTCAGAAATATCACGAAGTAGCCCCTGTCGATCAATTGCCTCGACCCAAACATCCGCTGGGAACAGCGTTTTGGAGTCCGAGGTTCCTACTTGACGACCCCACTGCGTCAAAATCACTCGCTCTGGCGCTCGGTGAATGAGCTGCTTCAGAGTTGCACAATCCTGACGATGAATCGAGACGCCGCGCCCCTTAGTAACAAACCCACTTATCGGATCAGGCGGCACCGGTCGGCAACATTTGGATAATTGGGTGAGCAGCGAATCCACCCCCACCACGAGAACATCACCCTGCTTGCCTTGACTCTTACTTTTTTTAACCACGATTTCTGGCAAGTCTTGAATCGCAGGTTTTGTAACCTTATCTTCTTTTAGTTCTTTGGCATCTTTTGCATCTAACTCATTTTCAAGCGCATGAAACCATGCCCGGACTTTCGATTTCGCGCGATGCGATGCCAAATAACCACGATCAGCCATCAACCAATCGCGTGATGGCCCACCATCCTTCACCGCAATGATTTCGACCGTCTGCCCACTTTTGAGTGGCGTATCAAGCGGTACCATTGCACCATCAACACGCGCTCCTCGGCAACGATGTCCTAAATTAGTGTGAACCGAGTACGCAAAATCAATCGGTGTTGAACCTCGCTCTAACGAAATCACTTGACCTAGTGGTGTGAGCGCATAGATGTGGTCATCAATCGATTTTTCTTTGAGTTGATCCCAAGCATCCTCTTTCCAGGAGATCAACTGCCGCGCCCAAGCAATGCGCTGCTCATACTCGGCTGCAGCACTAATCGTACCCCCAGTATTAGCGCCTTCTTTGTAACGCCAGTGCGCAGCTACCCCATACTCTGCTTGATGATGCATATCCTTCGTGCGAATTTGGATTTCAAATGCAACTTGATTGTCATCCATCACTACCGTATGCAAGGACTGATAACCATTCGGCTTTGGTCTGGCAATGTAATCATCAAACTCTCTTGGGATGGGTTGCCATACATGATGCACAATCCCTAAGACTGCGTAGCAATCTTTAAGATCGTTCACTAGAACACGAAATGCTCGAACATCGTACAAGTCTGCAAAATCTAAGGACTTGCCCTGCATCTTCCTCCAAATACTGTAGATATGTTTAGGGCGGCCCTGAACATCAGCAGTAATATTTGCGATCTTTAGCTCTTGCTTGAGTTTGGCAATAATGTCATCGACAAATGCTTGTCGCTCAATGCGTTTGGAATCCAACAATTTAGCAATCGATTGATACGTTTGCGGCTCGAGATGGCGAAACGCTAAATCTTCCATCTCCCACTTTAATTGCCAAATACCCAAACGATTCGCCAAGGAGGCATCTATGTCGAGTAATTCTTTTGCCCATGCTTTATCGACTTCAATCTTTTGCCGAATGGTCCAACGTAAGGTTTGCAAGCGAGAAGCTAAATAAATAAGAACGACACGCAAGTCCTGCGAAAACGCCAAAAGCATCTTGCGCAAACTCTCTGCTTGGCCACCTGCGGTTTTTTCTCGTGCAATTTGCAATGCTTGATAACCTCGAACCATTTGTGCAGATTCAGAGCCAATTAACTTCTTTAATGCTTCATCGTTAAGCGAACTATCTAGATGGGCTATCGCTACTTTTGTGGACTCATCTAGACTAAGCAACTCTGAGAGTTCTTTAACCCCACGAATATGCTCTGACGCAGGCTCCCCAAACCACCACGTTGATAGTCGCTCTAGGAATGGATTGGATGTTGCTGTACTCGGATTCACAAAAACATTATGCGAAGAAATTTCTGGCGATTTCGATTTGCTCTGGAACAATAAAGGCTGGTGCATGACCACAATCAGGTATTTCGACTGCGCGCGCTTTTGGATTGCGCTTACACATTTCTTCAACCGTATTGCGCGAGAGTAAATCAGACTCTGCCCCACGCACAATTAAAGTCGGCGCACTAATCGCCTCATAACTCTTCCAAAGTGCCATCTCGCCAGCTGCAGCTGCAGCCGGGGTCGCCGTCATGAGTGGCGCACTGATAGCTAAGTCGTAGTGCAATGTCCAAACACCCTCTTTTTGAATTAAGTGGGGTGAGTTGTATTTTGCCGCTTGCTCGGGCGTAAATTTTCCAAAGGTTTCGGTTAATTGATTTAAATACGCCAACCCCTCAGCTTGAGTGGCAAACTTCACAGGCTTACCCAAATAGGTCATTAAACGCACCAAAAATGCCGGATCAATTTTAGGACCAACATCATTTAAAAGTAAGCGATGTATCGGGCAGTTTTTTAATCCGCCATAAACCATCCCAATCAAACCACCCATCGATGTTCCAAACCAATCGAGTTGAGTGGGATTTAAACGTGCCACTAAGGCGACCATATCACTGACGTATTGAGGCACACCATACAACAATGGATTACTTAAGAAATCTGAATCGCCGCGACCAACTACATCGGGACACACCACTCGGTAACGATCCGACATGGCAAGGGCTAACTCTTCAAAATCAGATCCGCGGCGCGTGAGTCCATGCACACATAACAACACCTTGGGGTTGTTTGGATTTCCCCAAGTGCGGTAAGCCATCTTATGCAGACCTGACGTACTAATGCATTGCACGTAATCAAGCTTACCTTTGAGATTTTCCGAAATAATCGCAGGAGCACCTTCCCAGTCAGGTCGATCGATTTCAACCGAAGTCGATGGCTCATTCGCAATCACGGATGAACCCGTAAAAAGCTGCTTTATGCGTGACCACAATCCTGATGCCATCTCAATCCCCACGTCAATTTACGAATGTTATTGCGCTACCCAACCACCATCCATATTCCAGGCAACACCACGAACCTCATTAGCCGATGGACTACACATAAAGACAGCAAGTCCTGCTAATTGTTCTGGCGTTACAAATTCCAAGGAAGGCTGCTTCTCTCCTAACAAACCTTTTTTAGCAACTTCTTCTGAAACTTTCTCGCGAGCGGCACGATCATCAATTTGCTTTTGCACGAGCGGCGTTAATACCCAACCTGGACAAATCGCATTAACGGTCACACCCGTTTGAGCAGTTTCTAGGGCAGTTGATTTTGTAAAACCAACAATACCGTGCTTCGCTGCAACGTATGCAGACTTCTGTGCAGAGGCCACTAAGCCATGCGCTGAGGCAATATTAATAATGCGACCCCAGTTTTTCTTTTTCATCTCTGGCAACACAAGGCGGGTTGTATGAAACGCAGAGGATAAGTTGATAGCAATAATGGCATCCCAACGATCCACCGGAAAATCTTCAACATTCGCGACGTGCTGAATACCCGCGTTATTGACCAACACATCAATACCGCCAAAACGTTTTTGTGCAAATGCGACGAGCTCAGCAATTTCTGCTGGCTTGCTCATATCTGCACCATGGTAATCGACCTCAACGCCTATCGCTTTAATCTTTGCAATCGCACCTTCGGAGTCACCAAAACCATTGAGCACAATATTGGCACCTTGTTGCGCCAATGCTGTTGCCATTGCAAGACCAATTCCACTCGTTGAACCCGTGACTAATGCTGTTTTACCTTTTAACATGACAACTCCTTTTTAAATATTGAGTGATGACGATTAACTCGGCATCTCCGGCTGCAAAGTGACGTGATCAATGCCGTGCTTTTCAATCAACATCACGCGTATTCGCTCCATAATTGAGCCCCATTCATTAAAGTCGGCTATTTCTACATGGCCAATTAATGCGGGATAACCAGGTGTCATTTCCCATACATGCAAATCATGCACCGATAAAACACCTTCTACCGAAGCTAAATCAGTTCCTACTTGTAAATAATCGATATGTAGAGGCACCCCCTCCATCAGGAAGTGATAAGACTCTTTCAAAATATCCCAAGTGGAATTAATCAATAACAAGCAAACCAATAATGACAACAAGGGGTCAATCTGCATCCACCCGGTCCATTGAATAATGACACCCGCAACTAAAGCGGCTATGGAACCCAACATATCACCCATGACATGCACTAAAGCGGCACGCGTATTGACACTCTTCTTGTCGCGCGAGAGTACCCACGCTACTGCAATATTGATTAGCAAGCCTGCAATCGCCACATAAGTAACCGTTAGGCCTGCGACTTGATGCGGAGAATTAAAACGACTAATCGCTTCAATCGCAATCCAAATCACCAAACCTAACATCGCAATACCATTCACAAACGCAGCTAATGCTTCAGCACGACCAAAACCAAATGAGTGCTTGGCGGATGGCGGTCGTTTCGAAATGTATTGCGCGAGAATTGCAAGCATGAGCGACGCTGCATCCGTCACCATATGCCCAGCATCTGAAATCAAGGCTAATGAGTTAGCGTATAAACCCGCCAAGGTCTCAATGAGAGCAAAGCCTAATGTAAAGACAAGCGCTACCGATAAAGTCTTTTGACTCGTGACTTCTTTGTAATGTGCATGCTGAGCATCACCCTTTTTGTGCGCATGAAACGCACCGTGATGAGAATGATGTTCAGCACTCATGATTACGCGACCGCGGAGGTATCCAATTTTGCGCCAGTTTTAGCAACCACTTCATCCTTGCTAACGCCCGGAGCTAACTCAACTAATTTAAGTCCGCTTGGTGTGACATCCAATACACATAAGTCAGTGATGATGCGATTAACCACACCCACACCAGTTAATGGCAAATTACAGGTTGGCAAAATTTTAAGGTCTTCTGTGCCATCTTTTTTCTTGGCAACATGCTCCATGATGACCACGACATGTTTAACGCCGGCCACCAAATCCATTGCACCGCCCATACCTTTAACCATCTTGCCTGGAATCATCCAGTTCGCCAAGTCACCCTTTTCGCTCACTTGCATGGCGCCCAATATCGCAATATTGATTTTTCCACCACGAATCATGCCAAACGAGTCTGCTGATGAAAAAATGGCTGAACCTGGCAACGTCGTCACCGTTTGTTTACCAGCATTAATTAAATCAGCATCTAACTCAGCTTCTGTTGGAAACGGGCCAATACCCATCAAGCCATTTTCTGATTGCAACCAAACTTCCATGTGATCTGGAACATGATTTGCTACCAAGGTTGGTAAGCCAATACCTAAATTGACATAGAAACCATCTTCTAATTCTTTTGCTGCTCTTGCAGCCATTTCATCGCGCGTCCAAGCCATGATTTATTCCTAATAATGTAGTTGTGTCACTGCGTTCGCTTACGCTTCGCGAACAGTTCGTTGTTCAATTCGTTTTTCTGGTGTCTTATTGAGCACAATACGATGCACAAACACACCCGGTGTATGAATCGAATCTGGATCCAACTGTCCGTTTTCAACAATTTCTTCTACTTCCACAATCGTGACTTTTCCTGCCATCGCACACATTGGATTGAAGTTGCGTGCCGTTAAGCGATAAATCAAATTGCCTGACTTATCCGCTTTCCATGCTTTCACCAAAGCAACATCAGGAACCAACGCACGCTCCATCAAATACGTTTGCCCATCAAAGTCCTTCGTTTCTTTTCCTTCTGCAACCACTGTGCCAACACCAGTCTTGGTATAAAACGCTGGAATACCGCAACCGCCTGCACGTAATTTTTCCGCTAAAGTTCCTTGTGGGGTTAATTCCACTTCAAGTTCGCCTGCAATTAATTGACGCTCAAACTCAGCGTTACCACCCACGTAGGAGGCAATCATTTTTTTGATTTGTCGTGTTTCAAGCAGCTTACCCAAACCAAAACCGTCAACGCCACAGTTATTCGATACACAGGTCAAATCTTTCACACCAGAGTCTTTGAGTGCATCAATTAATGCCTCCGGAATGCCACACAGACCAAATCCGCCTGAAGCCACCATATCCCCGTCTTTTACAACGCCGGCCAACGCTTCTTTTGCTGACCCATACACCTTATTCATCAAAAACTCCTTGAACTAATTACGTTTTATCTACTACAAACTAAACATCATACCTTCTAAAGAAAGGCTGTGACTACTGAACGAGCAAGCCGTCATCCGCCGAAATGATCGCTCCGTTCACAAACCCGGAATTTTCACTCGCCAATAACAGTAACAGCCCTTCTAAATCAAGCGCTTGGCCAATTCGCTTTCTTGGGAGCATTTGCACCAATTTACGACCAGCTTCGGTATCCCAGTGAGCAGAATTAATCTCTGTCTCAATGTAACCTGGACATATGGCATTTACATTAATGCCGTATCTTCCCCACTCTAGGGCCATGGCTTTGGTCATCTGAACGGTTGCTGCTTTACTCATGCAGTAAATACCGATTTGCGAGAGCACCTTGAGACCGGCCACTGAGGCAATATTGATAATTCGTTGCGCTGGGGCTTCTTTACCAGCATCTTGTGCTGTTTTTGCTCTAGAAATCATCTGTTTAGCAACGGCCTGACCAACGAAAAAGGCGCCTCGGGTATTGGTATCAAAGACAAAGTCGTAATCTTTTTCGGTGACATCGACAAGTCTTTGAGTAGTTGAAACCCCTGAGTTATTTACCAAAATATCAATGGGGCCGACTTCTGCTGTGATTTTCTGAATAGCTGCATCAATACTGGATTGATTCGTAAC
>CAYFKO010000086.1:0-6727 GCA_964343765.1 uncultured Polynucleobacter sp.
CATGGGTTGGTATCGCACGTCGTTACCCACCAAACACACGTTTATTCGGTAAGGTTACTAACCTCACTGACTATGGTGCATTCGTTGAAATCGAAGCTGGTATCGAAGGCTTGGTTCACGTTTCAGAAATGGACTGGACTAACAAGAACATTGCTCCAAGCAAAGCAGTTCAATTAGGTTTGGAAGTTGAAGTAATGGTTCTCGATATCGACGAAGATAAACGTCGTATCAGCCTCGGTATGAAGCAGTGCAAAGCAAATCCATGGGATGAGTTTGCACGTACGCATAACAAGGGTGACAAATTATCTGGCGCAATCAAATCAATCACTGATTTCGGTGTATTCATTGGTTTGAATGGCGGCATCGATGGTTTGGTTCACATGTCTGATATCTCTTGGAATGAACCAGGTGAAGAAGCTGTTAAGAAATTCAAGAAAGGTGACGAAGTTGAGGCTGTTGTATTGGCTATTGACGTCGAAAAAGAGCGCATTTCTTTGGGTATCAAACAGTTGTCAGGTGATCCATTCAACAATTACACATCAACAAGCGACAAAGGTGCCATGGTTAACGGTACTGTGAAATCAGTTGATGCGAAGGGCGCGGTCATTCAATTGGCTGACGAGGTAGAAGGTTACCTCCGTGCTTCTGAGCTCTCAACAGATCGCGTTGAAGATGCGCGTAATGTGTTGAAAGAAGGTGATACTGTGAACGCTATGATCATTAATATTGATCGTAAGTCACGTAGCATCAACTTGTCGATTAAAGCGAAGGATAGCGCTGATCAACAGCAAGCAATCAATAAGTTACAAAATGATGCGAGCGCAGGTACTACGAATCTTGGTGCCTTGTTGAAAGCTAAACTCGATAATCAAGGGTAATCATCGTGAAGGTCACCATCGTTGATGGTGACCTAACGCCTACTCAGGAAAATCTAACACATGGCTGATTCAGATCGTTCTATAACGGATACCGCATCAATTGAGCAATCTATCACTCGTTCAGAGTTGGTGGAGCGTTTAGCTGAGCAGTTTCCACAATTGCTTCCTCGCGATGTCGAGCTGGCAGTCAAGACCCTTTTGGACACAATGACGAAGGCCTTAGCAGAAGGTAAGCGCATTGAACTACGAGGTGTTGGTAGTTTTGTTTTACATCATCGTCCAGCACGTTCAGGACGCAACCCAAAATCAGGCGAGAAAGTACTGATTCCGGAGAAAAAAGTGCCACACTTTAAACCGGGTAAAGAGTTGCGCGAGCGCGTGGATTACAAAGCGAAAGACGGCAAGTCTGAATGACGGAAATTTTAAAATCCATCTGGCAGTTTTTATTAATTGCGAGCCGGGTATTAATTTTTATTATTCTGTTTGTGGTTGCTGCGACAAACACACAAAATGTTTTATTTAATTGGTTTCCAGGACAAGTCCTGGAAGCTCCTTTAATTCTCTTATTGCTTTGTTCATTTTTACTGGGTATTGGTATTACGGTTTTAGGTACCTGGAAACGGAGCAAAAAGGTAGATAAATAATGCAGTTTGAACCGATCTGGTTAACTGCATTGCCAGTGGCTTTTGGGATGGGCTGGTTGGCCTCTCGTTGGGATCGTCGATTAGAAGCTCGCGAAGAAGAAGCTGAGCAATCACAAAAACAAAAATCCACCTTTAAAGGGCTTAATTTATTACTCAACGAGCAGCCGGATAAAGCTATTGATGCCTTAGTTGAGGTTGCTCAGTTAGATCCGGAAACGACCGAATTACATTTCGCCCTAGGTAGTTTATTTAGGCGACGAGGTGAAACTGAGCGAGCGATTCGGGTGCATCAGCATCTCGCTGGACGAAACGATATTGATCAAAAGCATCGAGATCATGCTGCCTACGAATTGGGTCGAGACTTTTTACGTGCGGGATTATTAGATCGCGCAGAGGCCACGCTTAATCGAGTAGGGGGAAGTCGTTACAGTACGCCGGCAAAAGTAGCTTTGCTGGAAATGTATCAAATTGAGAAGGATTGGCAAAAAGCAATTATTGCTGCCACCGAATTGCAATCATTAGATGGCCGTAATTATCAACAAGAAATTGCTCATTTTTATTGTGAATTGGCGCAAGAGGCCATTCGAAGAAAAGATTTGCAGGTAGCCAAAGAATCCATTGAGCATGCATTGCAGGCTGTCCCATTTCATATTCGCGCGACGGTTCTAAAGGGTGAGTTATTACTCCTTAACCAACGCCCCAAAGAGGCGATAGAAGTTTGGGCGGATATTGAATCAAGACATCCTTTGTATTTGCCACTGGTAGCTGATAGGTGGATGGTAGCCTATGCAGAGCTAGGTAAAGAGGCTGAGGGTTTGGAGCGTTTAAAGCGAAGCTTGAACCAACAGGCTAGTGGGGAATTGCTTGATATTATTTTTAAGCACGTATTACGCTTAGAGGGTGCGGCTCAAGCAGAGCAATTAATGGCAGAGGTCATGCAGTATGCGCCTAGTTTGACGGCAATGACGAAGCGCCTAGAGGCTCGACAAACTTTAGCGCAAGAAAATGGAGCGGAATCTGATCAAAAGGATATTGGAGCGGCTTTAGGTTTGTTAAAGCAACGCACAGGTTCTTTAGCGCGTTATACCTGTGGAAGTTGTGGTTTTAGAGCTAGACGTTTTTATTGGCAATGTCCTGGTTGTAATAATTGGGATGCATACTCTCCAAGACGAAGCGAAGGTGGCGCACCAAGCGGTCCTTCGATGTAATGGAATGAGTTAATTTTAAGAATGCGTTGGAGTTAATTTGAAAGTAACGATTATTGGCAGTGGCTACGTTGGATTGGTGACAGGCGCTTGTTTGGCTGAGTTAGGCAATAACGTCTTTTGTTTGGACCTTGATCAACGAAAGATTGACGTCTTGAATGCTGGCGGTGTGCCAATTTATGAGCCAGGGCTTCAGGAGATGATTGAGCGAAACCGTCGTTCAGGACGTTTGCAATTTTCCACGGACATAAAAGCCAGTGTTGAGCATGGCGACATTCAATTTATCGCTGTAGGAACGCCTCCCGATGAGGATGGTTCAGCTGATTTGCAGTATGTGGTCGCTGCCGCTAGAAATATTGGTCGACATATGACATCGCCGAAGGTGATTGTTGATAAATCGACTGTCCCTGTTGGCACTGCCCAAAAAGTCTCAAATGCGATTGGTGATGAGTTAAAGCAACGTGGTGCATCCATTGAATATTCTGTGGTATCCAATCCAGAGTTTTTGAAAGAGGGTGCAGCGGTTGAGGATTTTATGCGGCCAGATCGTATTGTGATTGGTACTGACGCGAATGAGGCTGGTGAGAATGCCAAGAAAGTGATGCGTCAGTTATATGCGCCATTTAATCGACATCACGAGCGCACTTTCTATATGGATGTCAAAAGTGCTGAATTAACCAAATATGCTGCTAATGCAATGTTAGCTACTCGTATTTCATTTATGAACGAGTTAGCAAACTTGGCAGATGAGGTGGGTGCGGATATCGAGGCAGTTCGACAAGGTATTGGATCTGACTCACGCATTGGTTACGGATTTTTATATGCTGGTACAGGTTATGGTGGCTCGTGTTTTCCGAAAGATGTTCAAGCTTTATCTCGAACGGCCAGTGAATATGGATTAAATCTAAAAATCTTGCAAGCAGTAGAAGATGTTAATGAAGCGCAAAAACGTATCTTGATTGATAAGCTCATTAAACACTTTGGTGCAGATTTAACGGGTCGTACATTTGCACTTTGGGGTTTGGCATTTAAGCCAAACACGGATGATATGCGCGAAGCTCCAAGTCGAGTGATTATTCAAGAATTGGTACGTCGGGGTGCCCACATCGTAGCGCATGATCCAATTGCTACGGAAGAGGCGCTAAGGTCTTTAGCTTTAGATTTTCAGGGAACTCCAGAATTGTTGTCGCGTATTAAAACGGTGGATAATCCAATGGATGCGGTGGATGGTGCGGATGCGCTTATTATTGCAACGGAATGGAAGGCCTTTAGAAGTCCTGATTTTGAATTACTAAAGGCGAAACTTAAGCAGGCGATTATTTTTGATGGACGTAATTTGTACGAGCCAGTTGCTCTAAAAGATCTCGATATTACGTATCACGGTATTGGTCGTCATAATTAACAAGTGATTAATTAAATCATGTCAAATAACCAACAAACGAATCCAGAAGTCATCCGCTTAAGTCAGGCGGATGTTGAGCGCTTTGGTCAGGCTCATGTGTTAGTCGTTGGCGATGTTATGTTGGATCGCTATTGGTTTGGTGATACAGAGCGGATTTCTCCGGAGGCGCCGGTTCCGGTTGTTCAAATTACTCGTATGGATGAGCGTTTAGGTGGTGCTGCTAACGTCGCTCGAAATGGGTCAACCCTTGGCGCTAAATTAAGTCTATTGGGTTTAATTGGTGATGATGAGCCAGGTCGAGAGGTTGAGGCCTTACTTCAGAAGCAAGGCGTTGAAAGTCATTTGCAGGTAGATCCCAGTGTCCCAACGATTGTGAAGTTGCGCGTGATTGCACGTCAGCAGCAATTAATTCGTTTGGATTTTGAACAAGAGCCAGCGCAAGATGCGCTAGCTGCAAAATTAGCAGTATTTGATTCCTTATTGCCTAAACATCAAGCGGTTATTTTTTCCGATTATGGAAAAGGTGCGCTCACGCACATTGAGACTATGATTGCTAAAGCGAGAGCGGCGGGTAAGGTGGTGTTAGTCGATCCCAAAGGAAATGATTATTCGAAGTACAAAGGCGCAAGTATCATCACTCCTAATCGCAGCGAGTTGCGTCAGGTGGTTGGTAAATGGCATAGCGAGGCAGATTTAACTGAAAAAGCTCAAGCCTTAAGAAATCAATTGGGCCTTGAAGCATTGCTACTTACGCGCTCAGAAGAGGGTATGTCTTTATTTACGGGCGGTGGGGTAGAGCATGTTCGCGCACAAGCTCGTGAAGTGTTTGATGTTTCTGGGGCTGGAGATACTGTCATTGGAACGATGGCTGTAGCACTTGCTGCCGGATGGAAATTATCCGATGCGATGGCATTAGCAAATCGTGCAGGTGGAATTGTGGTGGGCAAACTGGGAACCGCAACCATCTCTTGGGAGGAATTGCAATGAAGTACATAGTGACTGGCGCGGCTGGATTTGTCGGCTCAAATATTGTTGAAGGCTTAAATAAGCGCGGTGAAACCGATATCATCGTTGTCGATGAATTAACGCAGGCTGATAAATATCGCAATTTAGCTGATCTGGAAATTTCTGATTATTTAGATAAGTCTGAGTTTATTGCTCGATTTGCTAAAGGTGATTTTGGCAAAGTGGCTGCGGTATTTCATGAAGGGGCTTGTTCGGACACGATGGAGACGGATGGTCAGTACATGATGGCCAATAACTTCCGTTACACCATGGATGTATTAGATGTATGCAATGCGCAAAAGGTGCCTCTTCTTTACGCTTCATCAGCGGCAACCTATGGCGGCTCAGATACTTTTATTGAAGATCGTCAATATGAGAAGCCCTTGAATGTTTATGGATATTCAAAGTTCTTATTTGACCAGGTCATGCGTCGCAAATTTGCGGAGAGGTCCTTAAATACGCAAGTGGTCGGTTTTCGATATTTCAATGTTTACGGCCCTCGTGAATCCCACAAAGGGCGTATGGCATCGGTGGCGTTCCATCACTTTCATCAGTTCCGCGAGTCGGGCGTAGTGAAATTATTTGGTGCTTATGATGGCTATGCGCAAGGAGAGCAGAGTCGAGATTTTGTATCGGTAGAAGATGTTGTGAACGTTAATTTCTTCTTCTTGGATCATCCTGAAAAGAGCGGCATCTTTAATTTAGGAACGGGTCGTGCCCAGCCTTTTAATGATGTTGCGAGAAGTGTTGTTAATGGACTCTCGAAATACAATAACGGCGCTGCTCATCAAGAGCAAACGCTTGAGCAGCTTATCAAATCTGGCAATATTCAGTACATTCATTTCCCAGAAGCGCTTAAAGGTAAATATCAATCATTTACTCAAGCAAATTTAGACAAGTTGCGAGCGGCAGGTTATGAGGCAGAGTTCTTAACCGTTGAGCAGGGCGTGTCAAAATACGTTGCTTGGCTCTCAGAGAATATTCATTTCTTATCTCAACCAGCATAAAGCTTGTTTGCTCTGTCCTTTCTGACTCTTACGTAAGAAGTTAAGAGAGGCCATGTAGGTGAGTACATTTTTTTTGGTATTGCTCATTCAATTTCGCTTAAGCGTCAACTCCATCTAATTTGCTTCGTTAGGTCCACACCGAAGGAATTTACCTTGGGTTTAACTTAGTGGAGAAATTATGAATTTAGCATTTCGCGTTTTAAAAAGAACCTTAACAACTCGTTTAGGTCGAGTACTAAATTTGAAGCGATTGGGCAAGATGGCTGCAGGAGCCGCCTTGTTGTCTGGGATTATCGGAGGTTTTCATGCATTGGCGGTCGATATCAATGCGGCTTCTCAAGATTCATTGCAGTCGATTAAAGGCGTGGGCCCAACACGAGCTAAGGCGATTGTTGATGAGAGGGATAAGAATGGTCGCTACCAAGATTCGGAGGATTTGAGTCGGCGAGTTAGAGGAATTGGTGAGAAAACTATTCATAAATTGAAAGAGGGAGGGGTTACCTTTGATTCGGAGCCTGTAAAAAGACCGAGTCGGTCACGCTCTCGATCTGTGGATAAAACTATTGAAGCAACCTCAACGGTTGGA
>CAYFKO010000087.1:0-6622 GCA_964343765.1 uncultured Polynucleobacter sp.
CATTTTTTAAGCGATTTCCTAATTTTTCGACTTGATCCAATATATCTATAAATTGCCCATGTAAATATTCAACATTTTCAACTCGGCTGTAGTGTGTTGGAAATAAGTATCGGGGTTCTTTTGCCATAATTTTGGCAATCGATACACGCAACGCATCCGGGTCAAATTGAACTGGCGTTGTTGTGGGCATAATAAAAGCGCCTTTAGAGGTATCAAATTCTCGATATGAGAGTCCAAAGGTATCTCCAGTAAAAGCTCCTTTGCTCAACTCGTCCCAAATAGTGATGTGGTGCTTTGCATGCCCAGGCGTATCAAGACAAACTAATTTTCTACCTGCCAAATCAATTTCTGTTCCATCAGGGGCTTCAATGACTCGACTTTGATCTATAGGCAGCAAATTGCCATACTCTTTCTGGACACTTTCCTCACCGTAAACACCAACCGCACCCGCTCGCAAGGCACTTGGATCAACCATATGTCTGGCACCTCTGGGATGCACCACCAGCTTAGCATTTGGGCATAGTCGCATCACCTCACCAGCACCTCCAGCATGATCTAAGTGGACATGCGTAAGAATGACAAATTGAACATCGTTCGAAGTTAGACCTAAATCTTCCAACGTTGCCATTAAACGAGGTGCTGAGTAATTTGTTCCAACATCAACAAATGCTGCTCGCATACCTTCAGGGGAATTTTGAGTAATCAAATAACTCGCATCAAAATTAGGGCGATGAAATCCCGTATCAATGGTGTAGATTCCAGAGCCTACATCGTGCGCATATCTCAACATTTTGTCTCCACATTCATCTTTTAGTTCGTTTCTTCTAAATTACCTAAACCATAAACGAATTTAATAATTTCAGTCTTATACTTTAACAATGAAAAAAACAATTAACCAATTTCTACATAAGTACGACCTAGGCAGCTTGAATGAATGGCTAGATGTTTTGTCGACCGCTATTGAAATTATCCTAATAATCTTAATAGCCATATTAATTGCCAAATTATTTAGTCGTTTAAGTTATGGCATCGAGCGCAAAATTAGTAAGTCTTCAAAAGCTGAGGATAAAAAACGTGTCCATACCCTTGCTCGAGTGTCTCGGTACATTGGATCTATCGTTATTGTTGGAGCCACTGCAATTCTTTGCTTAGCAGAATTGGGCATATCAATCGCTCCACTTTTAGCCACAGCCGGTGTTGCCGGCATTGCAATTGGCTTTGGCGCACAAAGTCTCGTCAAAGATTATTTCACTGGATTTGTGATGCTCATTGAAAATCAAATAAGACAAGATGACATTGTTGAAATTGCCGGTAAGACTGGGACCGTTGAAGAAGTTACTCTTCGATATGTCAGATTACGCGACTACGATGGTGCCGTTCACTTTATCCCTAACAGTTCAATTACCCTAGTTACCAATCGAACCAGAACATTTGCATATGCCGTGACAGATATTGGCGTTAGCTATAAAGCAGACTTAAATAATGTATACAGCGCCATGCGGGATGCAGTTTCAAAAATGCGCGCATCTGAAATATACAAAGAGATCATCCTAGATGAGCTTGAGATTGCAGGCGTTGAGTCAATTGGAGAATCTGCGATAGTAATTCGATCCCGCCTTATGGTGAAAGCTCAACACCAAGGAATGATGCGCAGACATTTGCAAGAAAACTTTAAAAAATCGTTTGAAGAAGCTCACATTGAGATTCCTTACCCTCACTTGGTAATAGAGAAATCTCAGTAATACCTTGCATTAAGCCGTCTGCCATGCTAGAATAACCCTCTAATCAGACGCGGGGTGGAGCAGTCTGGCAGCTCGTCGGGCTCATAACCCGAAGGTCATAGGTTCAAATCCTATCCCCGCAACCAAATTCCAAAACCCTTACAAATCCATGTAAGGGTTTTTCTATTTGTGCATCTTTGCTTTTATTGCGCTGACACGACAAACAAGCCGACAGCACTAGCGATCCCAACTAACCAACAGAGCGATCTTAATGTGGCTCTATCTGTTACGTAACAAGCAATATAAAAAATTCGTGCAATCACAAATACCGTAGCCAATCCATCAATACTTGCTTGTGGGACCTTAAGGTAGGTTGCCACGAGAACACCTGCAGCAAATAATGGGAATGCCTCAAAACTATTGGCCTGTGCAGCATTTCCTCTGGCTCTGAAGCCAGTTTGCTTACTTAGCCATTCACGGGGATTGTTATTATCAAACCGATTGAATCCCCACTTTGCTGCCATAGTACCTAGATATGGCAATAATCCTGCAATTAGCACACACCACAATCCCCAAGTCATATAACTCTCCTTTAATAATTGTTGATTGTTTATGGTAACTTACACTTATTATCAACCAGCTATAGGAGTCAACGTTGGACTTTCCTCAATCAATAAAATCTTGCCTCTACAAATACGTCGAATTTGGCGGACGATCTGCTCGCTCAGAATATTGGTGGTTCACTCTATTCAGCTTAATCGTTCATCTAGTGGCGATCACAATCTCAGATAAGCTGTACTTAGCTACAACAATTGCCCTACTTTTACCCTCTATTGCAGTTAGTGTTCGTAGACTTCACGACAAAGACAAAAGTGGCTGGTGGCTTCTTCTCTGCTTAGTACCCATACTCGGCCTAATTTTAATTGTTTGGTTCTGCCAAAAAGGCACGGAAGGCTCGAATTCATATGGAAATGACCCTCTAGCCCAATAAAACAAGGAATCAGCCTGGTTTTAGTGCAAAAAAGGGGTTAATCACCCCCTTTTTTTTGGATTCTCTACCCACACTAGGCTTACAATAGTAGTCTGTAGCCAGTTTTTTGTCCAAGCGCTTCTGCTGGGTACGGGAAGCGCCTGAACCTTTTCTCAGGAGAATTAGATGTTAGAAGCTTATAGAGCCCACGTCGCTGAACGCGCAGCTTTGGGAATCCCTCCCCTACCGTTGTCTAAACAACAAACCACTGAACTTGTTGAACTCCTCAAAAATCCACCTAAAGGTGAGGAAGAAACTTTAGTCGAGTTAATCACTTACCGAGTTCCAGCTGGAGTTGACGATGCTGCAAAGGTTAAAGCTGAATTCTTAGCGAAAGTCTCATCAGGCAAAGAGAAATCACCACTGATCTCCAGAGTTAAAGCAACAGAATTGTTAGGCACCATGCTTGGTGGCTACAACATCAAACCTTTAATTGATGTCCTTGATGATGCTGAGTGCGGCGCAACAGCAGCAGAAGGTTTGAAAAAAACTCTTTTAATGTTTGACTATTTCCATGATGTACAAGAAATGGCCGAAAAAGGTAGCGCAAATGCGAAAGCAGTTATGCAAAGTTGGGCTGATGGCGAATGGTTCACAAGCCGTCCTGAAGTACCAAAAAGCTTAACCGTCACTATCTTCAAAGTTACTGGCGAAACGAATACGGATGACCTATCTCCAGCTCCTGATGCATGGAGCCGTCCAGATATTCCTTTGCATGCATTGGCCATGCTCAAAAATCCACGCCCTGGAATCAATGCTGATGAGCCAGGAAACCGTGGTCCAATTAAACAAATCGCAGAACTTCAGAAAAAAGGTAATCTTATTGCCTACGTTGGAGATGTTGTAGGTACAGGATCCTCTCGTAAATCTGCCACCAACTCTGTGTTGTGGTTTACAGGCGAAGATATTCCATTTGTTCCAAATAAACGCTTTGGTGGCGTCTGCTTGGGCGGAAAAATTGCGCCAATCTTCTACAACACGATGGAAGATGCTGGTGCTTTACCAATTGAATTAGACGTTAATCAAATGGATATGGGTGATGTCGTTGAACTTCGCCCATATGAAGGTAAAGCGTTTAAAGATGGCAAAGAAATTTGCTCATTTAGCGTTAAGTCTGATGTAATTTTTGATGAAGTTCGTGCTGGCGGTCGTATTCCTTTGATTATTGGTCGTGGCTTAACTGCGAAAGCACGTCAAGCACTTGGTTTACCAGCTTCAACAATCTTCCGCTTACCAAGCAGCCCAAGTGACAGCGGCAAAGGCTTCTCATTGGCACAAAAAATGGTTGGTCGCGCTTGCGGCTTACCTGAAGGCAAAGGTGTTCGCCCAGGAACTTATTGCGAACCGCGTATGACTACCGTAGGTTCACAAGATACAACTGGACCTATGACTCGGGATGAACTTAAAGACTTAGCTTGCTTAGGATTTTCGGCTGATTTAGTGATGCAATCTTTCTGTCACACAGCAGCTTATCCAAAACTAGTAGATGTGAGAATGCATCGCGAATTACCTTCTTTTATTACAACTCGCGGTGGCGTATCACTTAAACCAGGTGATGGTGTAATCCATAGCTGGTTGAATCGCTTGTTACTCCCTGATACTGTCGGTACTGGTGGCGATAGCCATACACGTTTCCCAATTGGCATTTCTTTCCCAGCAGGATCAGGATTAGTTGCCTTCGCAGCTGCAACAGGTGTGATGCCTCTTGATATGCCTGAATCGGTATTGGTTCGCTTCAAAGGCAAAATGCAACCTGGCATTACCTTACGCGACCTCGTTAACGCAATTCCGTTATACGGTATCAAGCAAGGTCTGTTGACTGTTGAGAAAAAGGGTAAGAAAAACGTCTTCTCTGGCCGTATCCTTGAAATCGAAGGCTTGCCTGATCTAAAAGTTGAACAAGCTTTTGAATTATCAGATGCTTCAGCTGAACGTTCTGCTGCAGGCTGTACTGTTCACTTGAACAAAGAGCCCATCATCGAATACATGCGCTCTAACATCACATTGATGAAATGGATGATTGCTAATGGTTACGAAGATGCTCGCACACTCGGTCGTCGTATCAAAGCAATGGAAGCTTGGATTGCAAAACCTGACCTTCTCAAAGCAGATGCTGACGCTGAATACGCCGCCGTGATTGAAATCGATCTTGCTGAAATTAAGGAGCCAATCGTCGCTTGTCCAAATGACCCAGATGACGTCAAACTATTGTCTGAAGTTGCCGGAGATAAGATTGACGAAGTCTTTATTGGCTCTTGCATGACTAACATTGGCCACTTCCGTGCCGCTGGAAAAGTTCTTGAAGGTAAGAGTGACATCCCTACTCGTTTATGGATTGCCCCTCCAACCAAAATGGATGCAATGATTCTTACTGAAGAAGGTTATTACAGCGTTTTAGGTAAAGCGGGCGCTCGTATGGAAATGCCTGGCTGCTCATTATGTATGGGTAACCAAGCTCAAGTTCGTAAAGGAAGTACAGCGATGTCTACTTCGACACGTAACTTCCCAAATCGCCTTGGTATAGATACTCGCGTTTACTTGGGATCTGCTGAACTTTCTGCCATTTGTGCGCTAATGGGCAAAATCCCAACGCCTGCAGAGTACTTAGAACAAGTCAATGTTGTAAACGCTAAGGCAGCTGACATCTATCGCTATATGAATTTCGATCAAATCTCTGAATTCAAAGAATTGGCCGATACGGTTAGCGTCTAAGCATTATTGCTTAATTAATAGGCCACTTCGGTGGCCTATTTTTATAGCTAAACACCCCTCGCCGTAAATCGTGAATAATAGTAATTAATTAATTGCTTATGGGAAAAACTATGTTTCAAACTTTAATGAATATTTCCAAAAAATCACTCCTTTGCTCACTAAGCTTCTTTTTAATGTTGAGTGGTACCGCATTTGCTGGCCCTAAAGTAGTGTTTGAAACAACAAAAGGTAGTTTTACTGTAGAGCTTGACCCAGAGAAGGCTCCAGTAACGGTTGAGAATTTTTTATCCTACGTAAATAGCGGCTTTTATAGCGGAACAATTTTCCATCGCGTCATCAATGGCTTTATGGTTCAAGGCGGTGGGTTTACTAAGGACTATAAAGAAAAGAATCCAGGAAAAGCGCCCATTCCTCTAGAATCGAAAAACGGACTTAAAAACCTTAAATATAGTATTGCCATGGCAAGAACTAGCGATCCAAATTCAGCTACCGCTCAATTTTTTATCAATGTCCGTGACAACCAGAAATTAGATTATCCAAGCCCTGATGGATTTGGTTACGCTGTATTTGGACAAGTCATTTCAGGAACTGATGTCATTGAACAAATCAAGTTTGCCCCCACAACCGTTATCAACGGAATGGCTGACGCACCCGTTAATCCAGTCATTATTAAATCCGCAACACTACAAAAATAATCCATGAACTTCTGCTCTAGCTGCGGACAAAAGGTTTCGCTAAAAATTCCTGACGATGATAATCGGCATCGTCATGTATGCGATGCCTGCGGAACCATTCATTATGAAAACCCAAGAAACGTTGTTGGGACTATTCCAGTTTGGAATGAAAAAATTCTGTTATGTAAACGAGCCATTGAACCAAGAAGAGGTTACTGGACTCTACCAGCGGGGTTTTTAGAAATTGGTGAATCAACGACTGCAGGAGCCGCCAGAGAAACTTTAGAAGAAGCAGGTGCCAATGTCACCATCGGTCCATTGTTTTCCCTGCTAAATGTTGCTCATATAGGTCAAGTCCACATGTTTTATTTGGCAAGTATGACAAGTGATCAATTTTCTGCAGGAATTGAGAGTCTTGAGGTTGGGTTATTTGATGAACGAGACATTCCGTGGGACGACATTGCATTTCCAACAGTCAAAAAAAC